>CALGGT010000076.1 GCA_937915825.1 uncultured Eubacterium sp. | reverse complement strand
TTTTCCTTTGATTATTATAAGTAAAAGAAAGGATTTTTATGAATCTCACAAGCAAGCAGAGAGCTTATTTAAAGAGCATTGCCGCAAATACGGAAGCATTGTTCCAGATCGGCAAGTATAACCTGACGCCGGAAGTGACCAATGCCGTGGCTGAGGCTTTTAACACAAGAGAGATCGTCAAGGTTTCCGTATTAAAGGGTGCTACCGATGATCCCAAGACAATGGGCATGGCTCTGGCGGAGCGTACCGGTTCCACACTTGTACAGGTGATCGGGCGAAAGATCGTTCTTTATCGTCCGGATCCGGATGAACCTCAGATCGTACTTCCAAAGGCTTAAAATAAATGGGGGATACGTATGAAATACGGCATATTTGGCGGTACCTTTGATCCGATCCATACAGGGCATCTTCTACTGGTTGAGAAAGCGATGGATATATTTTCTCTGGAACGCGTATTTATGGTTCCTACGGGAGTTTCCTATCTCAAAAGCGGCGTTTCGGCAGCCGCAGATCGCCTGGAGATGACAAGGCGGGCGGTTTGGGAGCTTGCTGATGAACGCCTGGTGGTGGATGATGTAGAGATCCTTCGGGAGGGTAGTTCCTATACCTATGAGACACTTGAGTATTATAAGGAGAGTTTTCCGGAGGATGACTGCTATTTGATCATCGGAGAGGACAGTCTTCGGTACATCGAAAAATGGCGTTGTTCGAAAAGAATCTTTGAATTGTCTACCATTCTAGTGGCAGGGAGGAATGAGTCGTATCATCCGGCGATCGGTAATGATATGGGATATTCAGAAGCATCGTTGGATACTCTTATCAGAGATTTGACGGACCGTCTGGAATGCAGGATTGAGTTTTTTGCGTTTGATTGTGATGTTTCATCGACGGAAATCCGGAGATCTTTAAAAAACGGTGAAGATGTATCTGCTTATCTTACGGATTCCGTAAAACAATATATAGATGAAAAGGGGTTGTATCGGTTATGATTACAGAGGGGGAGAGGAAAATAGTGATACAGAGGTTAGAAAAAAATGGAACGTTATGATTACAGGGAATTTCGAAAGAAGTTAGAAAAAAAACTTGATCCCAAGCGATATGAACATTCGATCGGCGTGGCTTATACGGCTACAGCACTTGCTATGCGTTACGG
>CALGGT010000075.1 GCA_937915825.1 uncultured Eubacterium sp. | reverse complement strand
TATCTCCTCTAGTCCGTCGTTGTAGAAGTAGAATATTCTGCAGTGCTCCAAAAACTCTCCGACAATCGAGCGGACGGTGATGTTTTCGCTGACGCCCGGGATTCCTGTCTTCAGACAGCATATTCCTCGAACGATTAAGTCAATCTTGACACCCGCAGCGCTCGCGTCATATAGCGCCTCGATAATATCTCTGTCGCTAAGGGAATTAAACTTCGCGATGATTCGCGCACTCTTGCCCTCTAAGGCATGCTTCTTCTCGATGTCGATCAGCTCCATGAACTTATTTCTAAGCCATATAGGGGCCAAAACCAGCTTATTCCAGCTAAGAGGCTCTGAGTAGCCGCTTAGCATGTTGAAAACTGCGGTCGCATCCTCACCTATCAGCCTGTTGCAGGTCAGGAGTCCGATATCTGTGTAAATCTTGGCCGTGGCGTCGTTGTAGTTGCCGGTTCCAAGGTGCACATATCTGCAGATGCCCTCCTCCTCGCGCCTCACAACGAGGGTGATCTTGGAGTGTGTTTTAAGTCCAACGAGACCGTAGATAACGTGGCAGCCGCTCTTCTCGAGCATCTTCGCCCAGTTAATGTTATTCTCCTCGTCAAACCTGGCCTTAAGCTCAACCAGAACTGAGACCTGTTTGCCGTTGTCCGCCGCCTTCGCAAGCGCAGCGATGATCGGCGAGTTGCCGCTGACTCTGTAGAGAGTCTGCTTGATGGCTAAAACGTCCGGATCCACAGCCGCCTGTTTTACAAAATCCACGATAGGATCGAAGCTCTCATATGGATGGTGAAGGAGAATATCCCCCTTCTTGATATTGTCAAATATGCTAAGAGACGGATCGATTGCAGGGCTTGGCTGCGGCTTATACGGCTTACTCTTGAGCCTGTCAAAGCCAGGCAGACCGTAAACCTTCATCATGACCGTAAGATCCCCGCTGGTGGGATTCTTCATCCCACAGGGGACGTCAATGCCGCTAATGATCATCCGGTGCTGCTGGTCTTCCACCGAACGGGCGCCCACCGCCACATAAGATAAAATATCCGACAAATAAGAATAATTCTCCGGATATAACATCTCATCGGCACATACAAATCCGGTTTGATCCACAATATCCACGTGCATCTTACGAATGGAATACAGTCCCTTCAATAAATCCGCCTCTTCTTCCGGGTTCGGCTGACTGGCCATTCCTTTATAGCCACGACCGGTGGTTCTGGGCTTATTGGTATAAACTCTGGGCACGATAAAGATCTTATCCGCCACTTGCTTTTGAACTTCCGCCAGACGACAGGTATAATCCATAACCGCCTCTTCGTTATCCGCTGAGCAGGGGCCGATGATCAACAAGAAAAGATCACTCTTTCCCGCGAAAATATCCTTTAAGATCGGATCTCTCTTCTGCTTCGCCTCCCGGGCGCGAGGGGTTAACGGTATATCTTTTTTCACCTCATCGGGTGTCGGCAATTGTCTTAGTATCTCCATTTTGTCTTTTTCTGTCCTTTCTTCCTGAGCACGCTCTTCTTAAGCATTGTCAAGAATCGCTCATGAGTCGCCAATCTATATTCTAACCTCTAAATGCACCGTTGTCAAGGAAAATCCGATCCGGTGAACCTACATCCGTTACGATTCACAGCCATCCTTCCTGCATTCTTGCAACACACGATGTGCTCCAACTCCCGTGATTGGTAAAAAAAAAGATACAATTCCCAGATTGGAATTGTATCCGCTTTTTCAGTTCAATTTTATCAAACTTTACGTTCATCGCCCCAATAGAAGAAGGCAATCGTTCCCGGTCCGGTATGCGCCCCAATGGCTGCTCCGATCGGATAGATCTGAACACCGCCGTTTAACTGAGGGAAGCACGCCTCAACCATCTCCGCCATTTCTCTGGCATCCTTTTCGCATAAGGAGTGGGAAATGAAGCATTTTTCTTTGTAGTTGCTTCGTCCCTCCGCGTACTGGATCATCTTCTCCAACATACGCTTCATGGCTTTCTTCTTGCTGCGGATCTTCTCCTTGGCAATTAATTTCCCTTCAATGTTCATGTCCAGCAAAGGACAAATGTTTAACATATTTCCAAATACACCGGTCATCTTGGATACACGACCACTGTTGGAAAGATACGTCAGATCCGAAGAAATAAACCAGTGGTGGATCTTACCTTTGTTGTCTTCTGCATATCGAAGGATCTCACCAATGCTCCTTCCCTCATCTCGCAGATCGGCCAGCTTATCCACCAGCAGCCCATATCCGCTGGACGCGCACAGGGAATCCACAACAAAGATCTTACGATCCGGATATCTGGAAGACAGATCCGATTTTGCAAGCTTAGCAGCATTGTAAGAGGTAGAAATTCCGGAGGACACGGAAACATGGATCAAATCCTTTCCCTGTGCCAGAATTTCTTCAAAATATTTACGAAATGCATCCACCGTCACGCCGGAAGCAACTGCCGTCTCCCCGGCTTTCATTCTCTTATATAATTCCTCCGGGCGGATGGATTGCCCGAAATCGTCTGCGTATTCCTGTCCGCCAACCGTTACATGAAAGGGAATAAACGAAATATCCCGTCTTTGGATCCATTCCATGGAAACATCCGCGGTAGAACAGCAACTGATTACATAATCTGCCATAACAATACCTCCTTTTTTCACATATTCTCATGGAATCATTTTATCACAGATTACGTAATTTATCCACATTTTTTTGGAAAAAATTGCAGTTTACTCGAAAACAGCAGCGAACGCCTGATCCAAATCCTCGATGATATCTTCCACATGCTCGGTTCCTATTGACAGACGCACGGTATTTTCCTTAATCCCGACCTTCAAAAGCTCTTCCTTGCTAAGCTGAGAGTGAGTGGTGCTCGCCGGATGGATCACCAGGGATTTTACGTCTGCTACATTGGCAAGAAGGGAGAAGATTTCCAACTGATCGATGAAGTCTTTGGCTTTCTTCTCATCCCCTTTGATCTCAAAGGTGAAGATGGAGCCACCGCCGTTGGGGAAATACTTCCGGTACAATTCCTGCTCTTTGGGATCCTTGCTGACAGACGGATGGTGCACCGCTTCTACCAAAGGATGGTTGTTCAGATATTCAACCACTTTCAACGCGTTCTCCACATGACGCTCGACACGAAGGGAAAGGGTTTCCAGCCCCTGCAGGAACAGGAACGCACTAAACGGTGACAAGGTTGCGCCGGTATCCCGCAGAAGGATTGCTCGTATTTTCGTAATAAAGGCAGCGGGACCTACGGCATCTACAAAGCTGATGCCATGATAGCTCTCATCCGGATCGGTGAGCTTTTCGAATTTCCCGGATGCTTTCCAGTCAAATTTACCGCTGTCCACGATCACACCGCCAATGGTTGTTCCATGACCGCCGATGAATTTGGTTGCAGAATGGATTACAACATCCGCGCCATATTCGATGGGACGTACCAGGTACGGGGTTGCGAAGGTATTATCCACAACCAGAGGGATCTGATTCTCATGGGCGATCTTGGCAATCTCTTCCAGATCCACGACATCCGAGTTCGGATTTCCCAGGGTTTCTACAAAGATCGCCTTCGTATTCTCCTGGATCGCGCCACGGATCTCATCGAAATTCCCCGGATCCACAAAGGTGGTGGTGATCCCGTAATGTGTTAAGGTATGAGCCAACAGGTTGTACGTTCCGCCATAAATATTTTTCGCGGCTACAATGTGCTCTCCCTGATACGCCAAAGCCTGGAACGTATAAGAAATCGCCGCTGCCCCGGATGCGACACCAAGTGCTGCCACGCCTTTTTCCAGAGCGGCCACTCTTCTTTCAAATACATCCTGGGTCGGGTTGGTCAAACGTCCGTAGATATTTCCGGCGTCTGCCAAATTAAAACGTGCCTCCGCATGCTCGGAATTGTGGAATACATACGATGAGGTCTGATAGATCGCTACCGCTCTTGCATCCGTTGTAGGATCGGCTTCTTCCTGTCCTACATGTAATTGTAACGTTTCAAATTTTAAATTTCTGTCTTCTCTTTTTACTTTTCCCATCGTAATATCCTCCTTTTTGAGTGGTTTTTGTTTTGGGGTTTTTTTGATTTCACCCTTATTATAAAACACAGGAGGAGTTCTGTAAAATACCTAAAAATTTCCATCGGTAATAGTTTTATCCTATATCGATGGAAATCCTCTTTTCTCTTCTAAATTTTCTTTCCGATGATACTTCTTATCCTTCCGATCCGTCCGCCCTTTCAATGGCCTCCTTCAAGGTTCGCCACCCTAGCACGGCACATTTGACCCGGGACGGCATATGGGAGATATCCTGAAGGCAGATCGCCTCTTCCAGGCGCTCTTCTTCCCCTGCCGATAGTTCCCCCTGGATCATCCGAAGGAAAAGATCCGACAATTCCAGAGCTTCCTTCTTGGTCTTCCCGATCACCAGATCCAACATCATATCCGCGGACGCCTGGGAGATCGCGCATCCGTCCCCTACAAAGGAACCTTCTTTAATGACATCCCCGTCAAACGTAAGTTGAAGGAAAATATCATCGCCGCAGCTGGGATTCTTCCCCTCCAACACGAGCTGGGGATCTTTCAACTGATATTTATTTCCGGGATGCATGTTGTGGTCGATTAAAATTTCGTTATAAAAGGTTCTATTCTCCATAGCCCATCTGCCTCCTAATCTCCGATAAAGCCGCGATAAATCGGTCAATCTCTTCTTCGGTGTTATAGAATTGCAGGCTCGCCCTAGTGGTGGAACCCACCCCCAACACCCGATGCAGCGGTTCCGCGCAATGATGACCGGCCCTTACCGCCACATTGGCCATGTCCATAATGGCCGCGACATCGTGCGGATGCACGCCTTCCAGAAGAAAGGTAAAGATTCCGTGATGATGATCCGGATCCTCATCCCCTAACACCTTAACATAAGGGACTTTGCGCAGCTTTTCGTCCATGTAGCGGGACAGCGCAAGTTCTCTCTGGACAATATTGTCCATCCCGATCTGCTCATAATAATCCACAGCGGCGCCCAATGCCACGGCGCCTCCGGCATTTACCGTGCCCGCCTCAAAACGGTGGGGCAATTCCGCATAGGTAACATCTTCCAGGGAAACGGTTTCGATCATCTCGCCTCCCGTTAAGAAGGGAGGAAGTTTCTCCAGCCATTCCTCTTTCCCGTATAACACGCCGATTCCCATAGGCGCTAACATCTTATGTCCGGAAAATGCGAGGAAATCCGCATCCAGCTCCTGTACGTCCACCTTCTGGTGGGGAACACTCTGGGCGCCGTCTACTACAAAAACCGCCCCCTTCTCATGTGCCAACGGGATAAAGGTTTCCAGAGGATTTTCTCTTCCAAACACGTTGGACACCTGGGTCATGGCAACGATCTTCGTTCGATCCGACAGCTTCTTACAAAATTCCTCCCGGGTGATCTCGCCGGTTTCGTCGCAATTTAAATAAACAACCTTGGCGCCTTTCCTCTGGGCGATCTGTCGCCAGGGAAGCATGTTGCTGTGGTGCTCCATCACAGTAGTTAAGATCTCATCTCCTTCTTCCAGGAGGGATTCACCCAGGCAATACGCCGCCAGATTTAGACTTTCCGATGCGTTTCTGGTAAAAATAATTTCCAACGATTTTCTTGCATGGAGAAAAGAGGCCACCTTCTCTCTTGCCTGTTCATAGGCATCGGTCGCCTCAATACTCACTTGATAAAGACCTCGCATGGGATTGGCGTTCATGGTTTCATAGAACTTCCGCTCCGCCTCCAACACAAGGTTCGGCCGTTGGGATGTAGCAGAATTATCCAGATACGCAACCGTATGATTGGCAAAAAATGGAAAATCCTTACGAATCTTCATCACATCCAACATAATGTTCTCCTTTATGAAAGGGCTTAAAACTTCCTAGTCTTCTTCTCCCACTCCCAGGAAGTCAGCCACCTGTTTCTCCGTTTCTTCATCTTCGATCTGATGGGCCACCCCAATGATCTTCCCGATGGCCACCATCTGGTAAATTTCTTCCTTACTCATGCCACGACTTTCCAGATAAAACACCAGATCATCCGCTAGTTTACCGATGGTCGCGCCGTGATTTCCTTCCACATCTTCCTCGCCGCATAAGATGGTAGGAACCGTTCGGTTGATCACCGTATCGTCCATGAGCAAAACTTCTTCGCTTTCCGTGCCACTGGCCTCCGAACACCCACGCATAAAGTCAATGGTGCCCCGGAAGATCTTTCTCGCTTCCTCCTTTAACACCCCGGTGTCATAAATCTCGCTGACTGTTTTCTTTCCTACGTGGGATGCCACATAATTCATGTCGATCTGCTGATGACCTTCCTGCATAAAACCTACATCGGCTCGATGGCTGCTACCCTTTCCATTCAGGGCAATGTGACATCCGGACATGGTGGGATTTCCGCCAAGGAAAATATGTACCACTTCGATTCTGGCATTCTTCTCGGCTTCACCGCCAATGTCGTTGACACAGGTTGCCTCCCCTCCGTTTAAATAAACCTGAACCAGACGAACCCTGGCATTCTCTTCCGCCCGGATCTGGGTTAACAGGGACAACTCTCCATCGCCATCCCCTCGAACCAGCATGATCACCGTAACTTCACTGTCTTTTTCCCCGTAGATTCCGTAACGGAACATTTCCTTCTTGTCACCGGGACAAATACAGATTCGTACCGGCTCCTTTACATTTGTGCCTGCTTTGGCCACAAACGCTTTTCCTTCCACCCCATGTTCGTTCATATCTTCTAAGATCTCCGGTCCCATCCCGGTTTTGATCTGGTCAAGGCCGTCCACGGTTGTAAGGGAAATATCACGAGGAATCTCTTCCTTCGCCGTTCCCATCTTCGCGTCCTTTGATAAGGTTACCTCCGCGTCGTTTACCTTAAGCCAATACCAGGTTTTGGCAGGAATCGGATTTACTTTCATCTTCTTTTCCTGACTCATAACGACCCTTTCTATCCAATACTTCCGACCATTTCCAATCGGATCAGATTATTCATTTCCACTGCATATTCCAACGGCAATTCCTTGGACACGCTGTCGGCAAACCCGCTGACGATCATGGCCAACGCATCTTCCTCCGAGATGCCCCGACTCATTAAATAGAATACCGCCTCGTCACTGATACGACCGATCTTTGCCTCATGCCCAATATCCGCGTCGTTGGTTCGAATGTCCATGGCAGGGATCGTATCCGAACGGGAATCCGAATCTAACATCAAGGATTCACAGGATACCGCTGCCTTCGCTCCCTTGGCTTTGCTGTTTACCACAACCGCGCTTCGGAACGTATTGATCCCTCCGCTCTTGGAGATGGAACGGGCACTGGTATAAGAACTGGTTTCCGGTCCGTTATGCACCACTTTCATACCGGTATCCAGATCCTGGCCTTCGCCGGCAAAGGTGATTCCGGTATATTCCATCTGGGAACGGGCGCCTTGCAAGATCGTCATGGGATAGAGATAGGATACATGGGATCCAAAGGATCCGGATACCCATTCCATCACGCCTCCCTCTTCTACAAGGGCGCGCTTGGTGTTCAGATTGTACATATTCTTAGACCAGTTCTCAATGGTGGAATAACGCAATTTCGCGTTCTTTCCTACAAAGAGTTCCACGCATCCCGCATGAAGGTTGGCAATGTTGTATTTCGGCGCGGAACACCCCTCGATAAAATGCAGATCCGCTCCCTCATCTACGAGGATCAGCGTATGCTCGAACTGACCGGCTCCCGGCGCGTTCAAGCGAAAATAAGACTGCAGCGGGATCTCCACCTTAACGCCGGGCGGCACGTACACAAACGACCCCCCGGACCAAACGGCCCCGTGCAAGGCGGCAAATTTGTGATCCGTCGGCGGCACCAGCTTCATAAAATGTTCCCGGATCATGTCTCCATAAGGACCTTTGATGGCGCTTTCTAAATCGGAGTAGATCACTCCCTGGGCAGCTACCTCGTCCTTAATATTGTGATAGACCAGCTCGGAATCGTATTGGGCGCCTACCCCCGCTAAGGATTCCCGCTCCGCCTGGGGAATCCCCAAACGTTCAAAGGTATTCTTAATGTCTTCCGGCACATCGGACCATTTGGCGTACATTTCCGTTTTCGGTCTTACATAGGTGACGATGTCGTCCATATTTAACCCGTCAATGGAAGGGCCCCAATCCGGAACCGGAATCTCATTGTAGATCTTTAAGCAGCGCTGACGAAATTCCCGCATCCAGTCCACATCATCTTTTTCATCCGCAATCTGATCTACGATTTCCGGTGTAAGCCCCCCCTCCAGTTTGAAAAACTTATCGGCGGTCTCTTCATCTTTGAAGTCGTAAATACTACGGTTGATGTCTTCTACGTATGTTTTTTCTTTCACGTCCTCGCCCCCTGCCTATTCCTTATTGGTATATTGCTCGAATCCTTCGGCCAATATTTTTTCTACCAGGGCGCCGTCCGAAGTCGTCTTAATCTCACCATCCACCAGAACATGGGTATAATCCACATTCAGAAATTCCAGGATCTTGGTATTGTGCGTAATGATCAAAAGAGCGCCATCGGTTTTCTCTTGAAAATTCTTTACGCCTTCCGATACGGTATGCACCGCATCCACGTCCAGACCGGAATCTGTTTCATCCAGGATCGCTAACTTCGGCTCTAACATCAAAAGTTGTAAGATTTCGGCTTTCTTCTTCTCTCCGCCGGAAAATCCCACGTTCAGATCACGATTCTCATAAGATGGATCTATGTTTAACACTTCCATCTTTTCTTTAAGTTTTTTCTTATAATTCCACAGGCGGATCCGCTCACCGGTTATCTGCTCCATGGCGTTTCGAATAAAATTCCCCACGGTAACGCCGGGAATTTCCAACGGATTCTGGAAGGATAAATACAAGCCCTCCTTCGCCCGTTCGTCTACCCCCATTTCCAAAAGATCCTTCCCGTTCAAAAAAGCATTCCCCTCCGTAACCTCATAGGAAGGATTTCCCATTAACGCATGTCCCAGGGTTGACTTACCGGCCCCGTTGGGACCCATTAATACATGGATCTCTCCCGGTTGGATCTCTAAATTTACGCCGTGAAGGATTTCTTTCTCTTCCACCGCCACGTGCATATTTTCAATCTTTAATAAACTGTTACTCATTGTTAACTCCATTCTTTTTTACACTCATTTCTGCTAACATACATGAATCTCCGGTGAATGACATTAATGATGAAATAACCGCAGACCTGTAAAGCACATGGCAATGCCATGGGCGTCACATGCCTCGATCACATCCTTATCCCGAATGCTCCCTCCCGGCTGCGCAATGTATTTTACGCCGCTTTTCTTCGCCCGTTCGATGTTATCACTGAAGGGGAAGAACGCGTCAGAGCCTAAGGCCACATTCGTGTTCTGGGCTATCCATGCCTTCTTCTCTTCCAGTGTCAGCACGGCGGGCTGCTCAGTG
>CALGGT010000074.1 GCA_937915825.1 uncultured Eubacterium sp. | reverse complement strand
TTACGGTTTTAATCAGGCGGGCCCGGATCTCTCTTGCCAACCATCGATAATTTTCCGGTGCTATTTTCTTTATATCATTTTCTTTTTGGATCAAACTTAACAAAGAGCTCACAACGATACCCTCTTTCTCCTTTAATACTCCCTTTGGTCTAACCATTGGATCAGATCCAACAGAAATGTTTCATCCCCATTGTTCCCCACGTTCCGCACCAGCGCCAACGCCTGGTCCGTTAATTCTAACGCTTTTTTCTTCGATGCTTCCACGCCGTGAATGGCCACATACGTGGCTTTCTGATTTTTTTCATCGGAATGAATGGGCTTGCCTAATTTCTCTTCATCCCCCAACTCATCTAACAGATCATCCTGAATTTGAAACGCCAGTCCTACCTTCCGACCGATCTCCTCCAAATGCGCCAGGGTCTCTTCTGTGGCGCCACTTAAATAACCGCCCACGACCAACGAGGCCTCCAATAACGCAGCGGTCTTATTCTCATATACATAAAGCAGCGTGTCTTCATCGGGAAAGGTTCCATTGTTCTCTACATCCACAACCTGCCCTCCCACCATGCCGTGAATTCCCGCCTTATCCGCCAGATAAGCAAGCGCCCGGATCCCCCGTTCATCTTTGCATCCCTTTAAGGCCGTTTCATATGCGTAGTTTAGCAAAGCATCGCCGGCTAGGATCCCCATCGCATGCCCATAAACCTTATGGGTGGTCGGTTTCCCCCGACGCAAGTCATCGTTATCCATCGCCGGCAGATCATCATGCACCAGGGAATAGGTATGGATCATCTCCATCGCCGCCATAAAGGGATAAATCTCTTCTTCTCTCGTCCCCCCGGTCAGAAGATAACTTTCTTTCATAAGCAGGGGCCGCAATCGTTTCCCGCCGGCTTTTAAACTGTAGTTCATGGCAGAGAGCACGGTTTTGGCATACCCTTCTTCTTTCGGGTAGAATCTCTCGATTTCCCATTGAACTTCTTGAATCTTTTCTTTGAGTTGTTGATTAAAATCAGACATCCTCCTCAACTCCTATGTCTTTTTCCTCTAACAGCTTCATCTGTTGTTCCACTTTACCGATGGCTTCATTGCCTTCTTTTACCAATTGAACCCCTCTGGAAAACTTCTGATACACCTGTTCCAATGGCTGGTTGGGATCTTGCAATCCCTCCAGGATCCGGTCCAATTCTTCCATAATTTCTTCTAATTCCATGGCTCCTCCTTCCGATCCGTTACGATGGCCGATACAATTCCGTCCGTGACATAGATCTTTATCTCTTCATCCAACGTAAAATCCCTTACGCCAGACTTTCCCTTTCCATCGGCCCCTTCTACAAACGCATATCCGGTCTGCATGGTTTTTAAGGGAGACAGGCCATCCAATTGTTTTGCTAAGACCTCCATCTTATGCCGTTTTTCCCGTAGGATATATTCCATCCGTTCTTTGACTTTATCCCCGTATCGTTCCATGAACTGCTGATTTTTTTCTAACTCATTCTTCATGGCCTGCCACAGAAATTCTTCGGCACGATGAAGTTTTTCTTTTTGTTTTTCCAATTTCAGGGTTGGATCCTGTTCCCGGAGTTTTTTCTCGAATTCATGGAGGGCGTTCTTCTTATGCAGGAGAATACTTCTGGTTCTTTGTAGGAATTCCATGCGATAGACTTCCAGGCGATGAATGGCTTCCTCCGCCTCAAAGACCACCAACTCCATGGCCGCAGACGGCGTTGAGGCCCGTAAATCCGCCACATAATCCGTAAGCACCGTATCGGACTCATGACCGACCGCCGATACGATCGGCGTCTCACATAGAAATACCGCTTCCGCCGTTTCCCATTCATTAAAGGCCCATAAATCCTCTAAGGAGCCTCCTCCTCGACCGATCACGATCACATCCATGCCGGCCTGATCCAGACAGCGGATTCCCCTGGCAATGGTTGCCGCCGCTCCTTCTCCCTGTACCTGCGCCGGGTATAAATACAACGCAACGTAGGGATTTCTTCGATGGGCGATCATCTGCATGTCCCGAATGGCAGCCCCGGTAGCGGCCGTTACGATTCCCACTTTTTTTACATAAGGGGGAATCTTTTTCTTATGTCTGACATCAAAATACCCCGCTGCCTCTAACTTACGTTTCAGAGCCTCATATTGTTCATGGAGCTTTCCAGCTCCTGCCTCCATGATCCTTTTCGCGTAGATCTGATACGTTCCTCTCGCCCCATAAGCCTTTACCGCCCCGCCTACGATCACCTGCATGCCATGCTGCAGGCGAAAATCCAGACCTTTCATGGCATCCATGCGAAACATCACACATTGGATCTGGGACGTCTGATCCTTTAACGTAAAATAAATATGCCCGGATGTGGCATACGTACAGTTGGAAATTTCCCCCCGGACGAATACCACGGACAGAGCATATTCATTAATAAACATATTCTCAATATAACGGTTCAGATCGGTTACGGAATAAACCTTTTGATTCTCACTCATGAACGATATTCCCCAATATTCCGTTGATAAACGACCTTGCTCCGGACGAACCGTAGATCTTAGCCAGCTCCACCGCTTCATTTAATGCAACGCCCACCGGGACGTCCTCATCGTACAAAGCCTCATAGACGCCGATCCTTAAGATCGCTAACTCTTCCATGTTGATCCGGTCCAGACTCCAGCCATGGGAATATTCCTGAATCTTTCCATCAATCTCTTCCTCATGTTCCTTCATCTTTTCTAATTTGTCCAAAAGCTCTTTTCGTATCTCCAACGGAAATTCTTGATCTTGCAGATAGATATCTCTTTGTTCCTCAAACTCTTCGTCCCCATAAAATTCACGTTGATAGACCAATATGAATAATTGTTCTCTTACTTCTCTTCGTGTCATGGGTTTACCTGCTGGATTGCGCAATATCTGCAACATTTACGTTCACGGTTTTCACGTTTAATCCGGTCATATTCTTAACCGCCTGTGAAACCTTGGTTTGCAGTTTCTCTGTAAGCCTGGGTACACTGTAGCCAAATTGCATAACAATGGATACATCCAAGGTTAATTGATCATCCTTGATCGTAACTTTGATTCCCTTACCACGGGATTTCGATCCGAATCTTCCGGCAAACTCTCCAAAGTTGCTTCCGATGATGGAATCAATTCCTTCAATCTCCGAAGCACACACACCGGTAATCGTAGCAATTACGTCTGTGGCAATCTGTACTTCCCCCACGCAATCTTCCGTACCAAATAATTCTTTCGCCATGGCTTTACACCTCCATCGTAAAAACTATACTAAGTGTACCATATTTTCTAAAAGGTTGCAAGGACAACATTCCGGTCCGGAGCTACTTCAGGGCCTTGTCTTTAAACTTGGACAATTCCTCTACATAGCGATGTCCCAGTTCACTAAGAAGCATCCCTTTTCTGGTTAAATATCCAACCGTCATGATCTCATCGGAATCCAAACGTACCGCCAAATAATCCGAACCGTTTAATTCCTCCATAATAATACCGGAACACAGGGTATATCCCATTAATCCCACCATCAGGTTCAACATCGTCGCCCGGTCATTTCCCTTGATCAACTGCTTATACGGCAGGGTACTTAATACCTCTTCCGCAAAATAAAAGGAGTTGTTCTCCCCCTGTTCAAAGGATAAGCAGGGGAAATCCTGAAGTTCTTCGATGTTCACTTTCTCCTTCTTCGCCAGAGGATGACTTTTATGCATATACGCATAAATCCGACAATCCATTAATGGATGAAATTCCAATCCACCGTCATGAAAGATCTTCGATAATACCTTCCGGTTAAAATCATTTACATACAGCAAACCGATCTCACTCTTAAAATATCTTACATCGTCGATCACTTCGTAGGTTTTGGTTTCCCGAATGGCAAATTCATATTCATCCATTCCAAATTGCTTCACCAGCTCCACAAACGCGCTGACGCCAAAAGAATAATGCTGCATGGAAACCGCGAATTTCTTCTTGGCAGGTCCGGACAGCTGGTATTTTTCTTCCAATAACTGATATTGCTCCACCACCTGTCTGGCGTATCCGATGAATTCCTCGCCCTGAGGCGTTACCATGATCCCCCGGTTGGAACGATAGAAAAGCACGACACCCACCTGTTCCTCCAGGTCCTTAATGGAGGCGGATAAGCTGGGCTGAGATACAAACAGTCTTTTGGCCGCCTTATTCATCGATTTTTCTTCCGCGATCGCAATGGCATATCGTAACTGTGTCAGTGTCATAAGCCCCTCCTTCACGTTCTAACGATAGATCACGCGAGAATCACACAAATAATCATGCAATCCCATTTTTTCCTTTCCAAACCCAACCATAATATATCCAATATTTAAAACCAGCTGAGACAGAAAACGTCCCACGGTTTCACGGTATACAACGTTCCAGAACGATAAACGGTTTCCTTCACGATCTACCACACGCAGACGAAACAGGTATTTCCCCGGCGTATACCCTTTAAAGTGGGTGAATAAAACAAAATAGAAAACCAGGATCAATACCAATGTAAGATCTTGCATGGACCATTTAAAAATAATATCTTTGGTGAAAAAATTGCTTCCCACCTCCGCCTTGGAAAAGAGGAGGGTTAGTTGAAAGATCCACACCGGAACCCGGATCAACACCAACTGAATGATCCCTACAAGGATCACGTCAACAAGATAAGCCGCCAGGCGAGGGAAAAATCCGGCATACTGAGGCATTCCCGCATTTTTAAACTCCGTCCCAGGCGTAGATCCCTCTTCCTTCTCTGGATTTTTTTCCGGCGCCGGCGTAGCTTCGTTCAACGGTTCCTTTTCCGGTGCCGGCGCGCCCTCGCTCAACGGTTCCTTTTCCGGTGCCGGCGCGCCCTCGCTCAACGGTTCCTTTTCCAGTGCCGGCGCGGTCTCGTTCAAAGAGTCATTCTCAAGTGTCGGTGCCGCCTGGTTCAACGGTTCCTTTTCAACCTCGAATCCCATATCATCTAGCTTCATATCGAACCACCCCGCTTTCCTTCGACTCCTCAAGTTCCTTTAGGATCTGAACTTCCGATTTCGGGAATAAATTCTCCGACGCCGATTGCAACAGACTTTGCATTTTTCCAATGGGGTTCTCCGGCTCATAGAATTGGATTTCATCCGAAACGCCGGCTGCCTGGATCAAGGCCTCCTTGGCACGTTCCTCGTTTCCAACTTCATCGATCAATCCAGCTTCTAAGGCCTGGTTTGCCGTGTATATCCTTCCATCCGCCAATTTCTTAACCGTATCCAGATCCATGTTTCTTCCTTCCGCTACGATCCCCGTAAAGTTATTGTAATACTCATCTACAATGGATTGTAAGATCTTACGCTGTTCCTCGGTCATTTCCTTTCCAACGCTTCCCATATCCTTGTTGGGGCCGGACGTAATATTGTCCTGTTTGATCCCTAATTTCTTCATTAACCCCGACATGTTATACATTGACATAATGACACCGATGGATCCTGTTTCGGTGTTGCGATTGGCCGTAATATAGTCACTGGCCATGGAAATATAATATCCGCCGGAACATGCCATGCTTTCAAAGTAAGCATAAATTGGACGATTGGTAACTTCCTTGTATTCCTTTAACTTTAAGTAGAATTCATCCGACTCATAAACCGTTCCGCCGGGGGAATTTACCCGCAAGAAAATACCCTGGTTGGTATCCGATTTTTCTAATTTATCCACGTACTTGATCAAAGCATCGTGATGATAGGCGCTTTTCGATACATAGGGAGAATCTCCGGATTGAATGGTTCCTACAATATCCACCACAGCAAAATAATCACGGTCCGGTAAGGAAAGCGCGTTTTCTTCCATGACATTGTTCAATAATCCTACGGTATCCGTGCTCTGTTTTTGCATAAACCGGTCTTTAATAATGTCCGACGCAATGCCGGTGACTCCCACAGCGATGATGACAAGTCCTGTTACAATAATTCCAATTAACTGCTTCGTTTTCATATGCTCAACCTTATAATCCTTTCTTTACGTTTGTGTCCATTGTTTCATCTTTGTTACCTCTTCTTCCGAAACTCCCTTCGACCCGTATCTCGCTTTATTATAAAGACCACTGACTTCCGGTTTTCCACCGAAACCTCTCACCCATTCCTCCGCAGTCTTTCCTCCTGCTTTCTCTCCTTTTGTGCCATTCTTCTTCACATATTGCACAAATAATTTTCGAATTTTCCCTTCCGGAGAATCCGGGTATTTTCCCCGTTCTTTTTTCACCGGTTTTAAACTGGTATATTCATCTTGAATATAGGAAAATCCTGAGATCTCTTCTTTGACATACTTGGTTTTCGTTCGATCTTTTACGGATAAATAGATTAAAAAAACCACCACCGCCAATCCGGTCAAACTACTAAAAAGAATCAACACCCAAGCCATTCTCCGAATTAAAACTACCGGTAAACCTCTGCCTTTTTTCTTTTCTTCCTCCTTTTTTTTCAGGGCAAACGAGTTCTCATTTTTCTTCTTTTTGATCACTTGTTCCCTGGCCTGATAAACCGGATCATTCTCCCATTCCCAATCCTCTCCGGCCAACGTATTCACCATGGTTAAGCTGCATAAAACCACCGCGAATATTCCACATAACAGAAAGATCTTTTTTTCTTTTAACCACACGTTCGCTTGAAACGAATCAACAATCGTTTTCTTTTGTTTGATCTCCTCATAAAACTGGAAATTCTTCTCACGAATGTAGATGCCATAACGATAGGTTACAAAAATCCCCAGGATCACAAAAAAATAAAGGATATCCTTCATAGGTGTCGCCGGTCTTACACACAGGATCAACGTACAAAATACCAACGTAAATACCATGGGAAAAAGCCTTACTTCCCGGTCTCTTTGAAGATTTTCCTGTTTCTCTTTTTTGTAATGATAATGTAAGGACGTATACCAGGCACCTACCAGGATTCCCAGGATCAGGAACACCAGCAGCTGCCAGTCATTGGCAAAAATCCCCACTACGGAGAAGACTCCCAAAAATCCCAGTTCATAATAATATAACATAGCGACGGCGCGGGTCTTTAAATTCATGGGATTCATTCACGTTCCTTCTTTCTGTCCCGTCTTCTGCTCCCGGATCTTAACCGGGCCAGCGTACGAATCAGGCCAACGTACGAATTAGGCCAACGTATTAACAAGGCCAACGTATTAACAAGGCCAACGCACCAAATGTTCTCGGATCTTTCCGGAACATCCTGCGGTATCATCCTCTCCGGATCCAATGGTGGCGATCCAGGTTACGGGAATTCCCTTTTTTAGCCATTTTCCTACGTAATCCGTTACCTCTTTTTTCCCAACGGAACTGATCAAATAAATGCACTCATCTCCCTGGATCCTCTCATCGGCTGTAGCCATAAATTCCCCGGCTTTCTGCCTTACCCGATCGTATTCCACCTGTGCCAGAAAACGCTTTACCATCGGAAAGAAATTCGGCTCCATGCTGTGGAAGCGATGACTTTCGTTCCCGTTTACGATCAAATGGCAATTCACATCGTTTTTCCTGAGAAATTCTACCAGGGAAAAAGTAATGCGGATATTTTCTTCCATGGCTCCGCTGTTTATAAATGTTCCCGGCGATTCCAGATGGCACAAGACCAACACATTCTCATTTCCCTTGTAATCACTGGTTTTTACCTGCAAATGTCCGCTTTTGGCCGAGGATTTCCAATGAATCTTTTTCATATCATCCCCGGGCATATAATCCCGGATCCCAATATAGGAAAAGGGATCTTCAAACAAAGGAAGGGGGGAGGAAAAACTTCCATATTGCCTCTTCCACTCCGGATTTAAACGACTTAGATCCACCCGCTTCGGATACACCGTTAGCCCGGCCCCGGCGGCTATTTTTTTTCTTTTTTTCGTAAAGAAGAAGGAATCACTGGCTGTGATCTCTACATCCTCAATGGTATAGACGCCACGTTTCTTACAGCGGAACGTAAGCTTTCTTACCACCTTTTCATAGCCTTTCACACTGAGCAGATCCTTCCGGTAAAAATAGTCCGAAACCACCCCTTCCACGTCGGGAAAACTTAAATACCTGGATGTTTTAAATCGCAAGGCCAATAAGGGAAGAATGTCCTTCTTCCGGTTTTCCACCGTTTCATACAGCATCAGAGACTCTCCCTCTCGGGCCTCGTCCGCCGAAAATCCCAAGGAAACCGAAACCTCTTCCAGGCATTTTTTCTCAAAAATTCCGGCACATATCCGCAAGATCAGTGTCACGATCCCCATCCATAGCATGGCTAACAAAGTCGTCCAGATCATCGGGTTAACTCTTCCTCCGTAGGTGCATTCACCTGCATGCAGACTTCCATTAATTTTTCTTCCACCGATTTGTTGGTAAGATACGCGTCGTTCATCCTCACGCGATGTCCCCAAACGGAAGGGATCAGATTCTTAACCCGATCCGGCGTTACAAAATCCATTCCCTGTACAAACGACAGGGCTTTCGCCATTTTGATCAAAGCCATTCCTCCACGGGTGCTGACCCCCAGGGCAAAATTCTTCGGATCCCGTGTAACCTCCATTAAACGGACCACATAGTCTACCACCAAAGGATGCACGCTCACTTTCTCGCACAATGCCTGCAACCCGGCATAATCCTCCCCGCTGATCACAGGGGTCAGTTCGGAAAGACTG
>CALGGT010000073.1 GCA_937915825.1 uncultured Eubacterium sp. | reverse complement strand
ATAAGCTAGTGACTGGAGTTCAGACGTGTGCTCTTCCGATCTTATACAACTCCTCAATCCTCTCCATTGGGTGCTCCCGTCTCGTCACACCGATCTTATATACGTCCGGACCAAATGATCCGATGTTGGATATCACATATACATAGCCCTCTTCTTTAACTTTCCGCTTCTGCCTGGTAACAAGAAAAAGCAAAACCCCAAGGATCAGAAGAACGACCAGTATCACAACCCACCAATCTTCGATATTTACCTGCAACGGTCCCATATTCCTATCCCCTTATTCTCTGTTCTTCCGCTTTTTAATTCCGGAATCTCTTTCCAGTCGTTTTACGACTCTTCCGGATCCTTTTTCAACTCCAGATCCATATTGTAATTTGCATTTGCTACCGCCCGAACCTCATCCAGAGAATCAAGGAACGCCTCCGCCACCACCGGATCAAAGTGACTCCCGGCATCCTCTCGGATGATCTCAACTGCCTTCTCAAAAGGAAATGGCGGCTTATAAACCCGTTCGGATACCAGGGCATCAAATACATCGGCCACCGCCATCACTCTGGCAGATAACGGGATTTTTTCTCCGGAAAGCCCATAAGGATATCCCTTCCCGTTCCATTTTTCATGATGGTAGGTGGCAAGATCCAAAGATTCTTTCAAATAGTCTGAGTCCGGCATGGTTTCCATCGCCTGTCTTATGATCTTGGCACCGGCTGTGGTATGGGTCTTCATGATCTCATACTCTTCATCCGTTAACTTCCCGGGTTTGTTTAAGATCGCATCGGAAATCTGGATCTTGCCAATGTCATGCAAAGGCGCTGAGCGGGTTACATCCGCAATGTATTGATCCGTTAAAATATCCTCATGATATCCTTTTTCACGAAGTTTACGAAGAATGATATTCACATAAGCCGCTGTCTTTTTAACGTGGTCGCCGGTGGACTCATCCCGGTTTTCTACCATATCCGCTAACAGCATGATCAGACTGCTTTGCTGTTTCGAGATCAATTCGGATTTCTTGCGATTTTCCGCAAAGAATCCCATCATGTCCTCGGTCATTTGGCAAATGGTATGGTACATGTTTTCCACCTCGTCGCCGGTGGTAATATTTAGCTCCTTCAATGCATGGATCTTCTCATTGATCCGATCCGGATCATACACGATTTCTCTTGTTTCATAGGCAATGGCGTTGATCGGATAGGCCATGTGATATTTGGTAAACCACAATGTTAAAAAAAGGATCAACAGAAAGAATCCCAAACTCAGGGAAATAAACTTCATTAGAAAATCCTCTTCATAATCCCCCAGATCACTCATGGAAATATCCAGCCCCACGTAACAAACACAGCGGTCCGCTTTATTATACACCGGCTGATATACGGTTAACAACCACCCGTAGGTGTCATTGGTAATGATAGGATCAATCTTTTCCCCCTTAAAAATCTGTTCCATATAGGGTTTAAAGGATTCATCAAACGGAACAATATCCCCCGGATCGCTCCCCTTCATGTCGTCGGTATCCAGGTCAAATACCACGTGACAACCATCTTCTTTTATTTTGTAAACGTATAAATATTCAATGTCCGGCGAGCTTTTCTTAATGCTGTAGAGCATATCTTCCGTTTCTTTGTAGCCATCCATCTTCGGACCCAGCTCAATGTAGTCATCCACTTTTTCCGCATCGATGACATCCACCACATGTTCCGCGATCCCATTTGCCAGATCCACATGCTGTTCCTGACTGTATTTTCGGAATAAATAAAGACTGATGGAAACACCCACGATCACAATGGAGATGCTGGCCGCGATCAACGCGATCGTAATCTTTCGCCGGATGCTCATCCTTCGGATATTTACCTTTTTTACGTCACGGATCTCCTTATCGGGAATGGGCGTCTGCTGCCATCCGACAAAATACAGTTTTTGTTCCATCCAGTCCGGCAACAATCGGATAACCCCCATGGCAACCAACGCGCAGATCGCCTTATCGATAACATCCACCACAAACTGACTCATGATAAAGGCCCAAATATTGGATGTTACAACGATCCCGGCCTGACCGCCACCCCTCGTAGTCGTTCCCAGAAAGAAGTGATAGATCTTATATACGATTCCTTCAGTTTCATCTCCGCAGAAAAACCAGGTGATAAAGCCGCCCAGAATTCCTCCGATGGCAGAAATACTGAATATATACAATACCGCTGCAAATGGTTTTTTCAACATTTTCCTTCTTTTAAAATAGGTAGTCAGGATCGCGATCAATACATTAAGAAAACCATAATAGAGAGTGACCGAGGAGCTAAAAGAGCCAATGATATTGGTTAAGAGCGCAACAAAAATACCCGGTACAAATCCGCCTATGTAGGCAACAATTATGGTACCGATGGTATCCAGATAGATCGGCCATCCAAGAGCCCCCACCAACCGATTCAATAAAAGGTTAACCAGGATTCCTGCCAGGCATAAGATCACAACCTCACCCAGGTTATATCTCTTTGTATTTGCATCCATAGGCAAACACCCTTTCTCGTTCATCATCTGCACTTATTATTATAAACCAAAACAGGGAATTCTACAAGTTTTTTAATAGTATTATGAGCGAATTTTTTCTTGCGTATGGAAGGATCTATATGATACAATGAGTCTGAAGTTTGCAACGGAATCATTCCGGATTCTTTCGGTAGGATTCCCATCTACATTGAAAAGGAGAAATCTATGAAAAAAACATTGCTCAGTCTCCTCTGTGTTACTGCTTTAACACTGGGATTATTGGTCCCCGCCACAGAGATCGACGCAGCTAAAAAAGTGAAACTTTCCAACAAGAAAATCTCTTTAAAAGTTGGTCAGTCAAAAAAAATCACATTAAAACGTGGAAAGAAAAGCGTAAAAGCAAAATGGTCCACCAGCAACAAAAGCATTGCCACCGTTAAATCCGGTAAGATTACAGCGAAAAGCACCGGAAAAGCGGTGATCAAGGCAAAATTCAAAAAGAAAACCTATAAATGCAACGTGACGGTTCTGGCAGCTGACACCGATACCAGCACCAACACCGGTGACAACACCAACACCAATACCAATACCGGTGACAACACCAATACCAATACCAATACCGGTAACAACGGCACCTCAACCACAACCGCGGCACCTTCTTCGAACACTACTGCACCCGCTGCCACTTCCACTCCGGATTCTTCTGTCAGTGAAGAAGTTTCTCTTAATATGACACCGGAAGATGGCGTGATTCGTTCCGAAGGAACCGCCGTTACCATCCGGGCCATTCCCAAGGCAAATACCGGATCCGGCGTCCCCACCTATCAATGGTATAAGGACGGTACGGCCATCAGCGGCGCGACCAAAAACACCTATGCGGCCGAGGCAGCTGGTGAATACAGCGTTACGGTTTCCTATGATAACGGCGTCACCCTTCAAAGTGGTTCCGTAACCGTAACTTCTGAGGTTGAATCTCCGGAATCCGATGTAGTAGAATGGACCGTGGAAGAAGAACCCTTCGACGGAAAATACTCCTACAAGGATGATGAAACAGGCAAAAACTATATTCTTCCGATTAAGTTAAAGAGAGAATATGTAAGCTTTAACCCCTGGCCTACCACCCTGGGACAAGTTCAATATGTGATCAAAAACTGCAAAGATCCGTTTGTAATCGGCGCCCTTTATGTGGTAGCTCAAAGCAATTATGTTTATACGAATTTCACAGATTCCAATTGTGGTAAGCTGGCGTTTGATATGTTAGATCAGATCCAATTAGGAGCAGGAGCGTTAACCGAGACGAATCCTCTGCTTCCTCAATATTCTCTTACGAATTCCGAAAAACAGAACATCAATGCCAGTGGTTATAATAATTACGCATACAAGAAAGATGGCAAATCCCTTTCCACTCAATATGTACGTGATTTTGCGTCCCGTACGTTCTGTAAAGGTGCAACACCTGAAAACAACTATGCGCCCAACGGTAACCCGGATGACATCAATGATAAAACAACCTGGAAGATCAAGGTAGATCAATATGTATATTGCTTTGACCAGGTAGATGGTGATTCAGATGACGCAGACCCGGTTGTAAAAGAAGAAGCTAAGACCATAACCATTCCGGTCTACGATGATTACGGTAATGAAACCGGAGAGACAGAAACCTTAGAGAATTGGGTAATGCCTGCGCTTCACATCGATCCCACCTTTATTACGGTAAGTCCGGCACCTTATAAACTGGAGACGGATGATGGTAATGATTTCGCAACCAAGGAACATCCCTTCACGTTCCGGATCGGTTTGCGATATTCCTCCAAGAAGAGCGTTTGGATTCCTTCCGACTATACGGATTTAAATACAGCAACCCATGATACCCTTCCTTCCTCCATCACCAAATACAATTTCCAGGCAAATGGTTTGTTCTCAAATAACTATGTTGGTCCGGAAGATTCCAATGACGACTTATTCTAATCCGTCATTACATGAAACCATACAAAATCAAAAAACACTCTATCCCTGGTTGATAGAGTGTTTTTTTCTTTACAAGTTCCGATCCTTTTCTATGCTGGAGAACAGCCCTTCACATCCAGCCTTTACATCCCGATAGGTTCGTTCAAAATCTCTGGTATACCAGGGATCCGATACCTCTCCGGGGGTGTTGGTAAAATCCATTAAATAGTGGATCTTACCCGCTTCATCTTCCCTCCATACACGTTGCATATTCCACATATTCTCCCGGTCCATACCGATCAGATAATCGTATTCATTGTAGTCGCTCCGCCGGATCTGCCTAGCCCTGTGACTTCCAATGTTGACCTTATGTTTTCTAAGCGTTCTCTCCATAGGAGGATATACGGTATTTCCAATTTCCTCTGTAGAAGTGGCAGCCGATTCAATGAAATAATCCTTTTCTTTTCCATTTTCTTTTACAATGTCTTTCATTACGTACTCACAGGCCACGGAACGACATATATTGCCGTGACAGATAAATAGTATTTTTATCATATACTTAAAACTCCTTTAAATACCTTATTTTTGGCACTTTTTAATATTTTTGACTTTGGTTAAAACTGGCATATCTCAGCAAAAATCGGTGTAAATCGGTAAGATTTTGTCGTGAGTTTGTCGTAAGTTTTCATGCCGTTTTTCACAGGTTCTCAATTAAAAATGGTAACATGTATATTGGATATAATTTCAGCATTTCCCTGTTGCCTATATCTTTTTGTGATAGCAGGATTTTCTTCGCAACATGCTTTGAATACTTTTTCTGAAATTCTGTAATTGATTCATGTTTGCCGATTCCAGATGACTTAACTTCTTTTATCCGTTGCCAACTGCGTTGGAACAGAATCATACATTCTTCCGATCAATCCCGTATTATCGATTTTGAAAAAATCGTCTTTATATAAATCTATGATTTCTCTCTTTACTTCATCGATTTCTATAAAATTCCTGCCTTCCACGTAAGCTTCTACAGCCTGGGGCATTCCACCTACTGCCATATAGATTCTAAAGTCCCGCATCAGCTTTCTATTTAAGGAATTTCCAACCAGTTTTCCATACTTATATAGATCACGCAATACGCCATAAGTATCATTCCCAATAGCCCACATAAATTCTTCATAATCCATCGGATATATCTGTATTTTCATTTCCTCAGATGGAAGCACTATATCCTTGACATTCTTTTTTATACTGATCAGAGAACCGGTCTCAATATAATCATATCTTCCATCTGCAACCAGGTACTTTATAGCCTGACGTACTTTCGGCATAAGTTGAATCTCATCAAAAATAATGACAGAGTCTCTTTTATACAATGTTATCCCCGTTGCAGTTTGCAATCTAAGAAAGAAAATGTCCAGATTTGCTATGTCATCGAAAACATCAAGGATATCTTGTGTTATGTTAGCAAAATCTACTTTTATATATGACCTATACTCCTGCTTTGCAAATTCTTCGGCAATTGTCGATTTCCCAACACGTCTGGCCCCCTCCAAAAGCACAGAATACTTTGGTGCTTTTTTTTCTTTCCAATGTTTTAGCTTTTCTAACGCTTTTCTTTTGAACATATTATCTCCTCAAAGCAGTATTGTTCCATTTCTTCAAAACTATAAACATATTATAGTACCATTTCTTCCGAATTTCAAAAGTATTGTTCCATTTCTTCAAAACTAATTTCTATGTTTAGTACCGTTTCTTCCAAATTCCTATCAAAAAGCACCCCCGCATTACGCAAAGTGTTCTCATCATTCATCGGGTATTTCACCTTCGAAAGGTATAGATGGGGTACAAAGATTTGCGCGATACACTCATACCTTATCTACGGCAACGATTTTAATCTTATAATCCGGATAAGCCGCGTGATACTCTTTCAGAATATCCTCCTTTAATGTTTCATCGGACCGGGAATATCCGTATGGAACTTCCACCTCAAACAAAACCATTAAAGAATCTTTTTTGTGTATCAGTCGAAAGTCGTGCATATGAATCAACGGATCCATACGATATAACAACTGTTTGGTCCATTGCTTCATTTCCAATAATTGTGGATCATCGGTGATAACCGGATCTACATGAATGGTAATCTCTCCCACCAATTGTTCCTCTTCGATTTCCCGTTCCAAAGAATCTACGATCTCATGGGCTTTGATCATACCCACCTCCGCCGGAATCTCCACATGCATGGACGCGATCGTTCGAGCCGGGCCATAGTCATGGATCCTTATATCGTGAACCCCCTGGATCTCTTCGTATTGTCCCGCCATGCTCTTTATTCGTTGAATCACCTCATCGCTGGGAGCCGCCCCCAATAAGGGGACAACGGTATCGTACATCGCTTCAAAACCTGCCTTGATCACAAAGAGGGCCACGATTGCTCCGGCATAGCCGTCAATATTCACATTCCAAACGATCTTGACAATAACCGCGATCAACGCCACCCCTGTCGTGATACAGTCGGAACGGCTGTCCGACGCCGCTGCCCGCATGGCTGCCGAATCAATTTTGTCTGCGATCCGATAGTAGAAGAAGGACATCCAGAGTTTGATCAGGATGGCAACCACCAGGATCATAATCGTACCCATATCCACCTTCATACGACTGGGATGAAGAATGGTCTGAATGGATGTCCTTAATAATTCAATGGCTACGGCAATTACAGCAACCGACACGGATAAACCCGCCAAATATTCAAATCGCCCATGACCGTAGGGATGATTCTTATCCGCTTTCATCCCCGCCAGTTTAAAACCGACCAACGTGATCACGGAAGAAACCGCGTCCGATAAGTTGTTGATGGAATCTCCTACAATCGACATCGTTCCGGTTACAAGACCGGTAATGATCTTAAAGGTGGTTAACAATAGGTTACAGATCAACCCCACAACCCCGGCAAATATCCCGTGTTGTTCCCTTACTTTTGGATTCTTAATCTGGTCATGATCTTTAATAAATAAGCCGATGAAATGTTCAATCATATTTCTCCAATCCTTCTATCTGCAGACTCTGGCCGCTCTACAGGAAAACAAAATATTTCCCTTCTTTTATTACATCAGGATTACGCCTTCAACCTGGTTTTTTTCGGCAGCTTGGACTTTTTAAGTATCTTTTTGTAGGCTTTTAATTTCTTCTTCGGGCACTGAATGGTAAGCTTCTTTCCATTTTTTCCAAATGCCTTCTTCCCTACTTTGGTCAACTTCTTCGTTTGGATCACAACCTTCTTTAACTTCTTTGAACCAAAGAAAGCTTTACTGCCAATGGTCGTAATATTTTTCCCGATTTTAACCGTCTTTAATTTCTTTAAATTCTTACATGCCCCGTTGCCAATTTCCGTTACCCCGTAAGTTCTATCGTTATACGTTACTGTATCGGGAATCACGATTTTCTTGGCATCCTTTCCGGCAATCAGCTTTACATTTTTACCGTCGGATAATTTTTGATAGGTAAACCCCTGTACGGTAAAGGTATCTCCTTCTTCTGAACTACCTCCCTGTGGGGAAGGCGTCGCAGAAGATGTAACCGAATCTGCAGAGGCTGTCCCTGTACCAGCAGGTGCTGTAGCATCGGGAGCCGGCGTCACGCCGGGCGCCGATCCCCCATCCGAAGAAGGTGTAGTTCCAGGTGCCGGTGTTCCGGTAGGCTCAGGTTCTTGCGATGCATCATAGAAATAAAAATGATGATCATCCACATATTCTTCGGAATCGGAATCGTTCCATACAACATCCACCGTTACCATACCACCGGCACCGGAAAGATCTGTATTCTTCGGAATCGTGAATGAAAATACTTGTTTCTCATCTCCCTGATTCCAGATTTGTTGGGAGATAGGGATGGTATCGTCTCCATAAATTACGATTTTCTTCAATTGATCGTTTGCAAGGAGTGTATCCGCAATGTAAATGTAGTATGTTTTTCCGGGCTTTGCCTGGAAATCATCTCCGGCTCTTCCCAAATACGTGTCATCGTTGAAATCCCCGGAAGAAAACAGGGAAATATCATCATAATTCACATGGATAACAAAACTGGATGTCACATCGTCACGGGTATATTCAATGGTATATTCCCCGGTTTGTTCAAACCGGAGCAAAAACGTTCCCTTTGTCATCTGATACGTTACATCATACGCGTCGATATCCATTTTATCTGTTTCATAGACGGATCCATCAACAACCGTTCCATCTTTTTTGATGGTAACATCTTTCATCTCAACCGGCGTGACACTGGATCCATCCGACCATCCAAAGGCCATATAATAATCGCTATGGATCGTCATATCAAAGCTCTTCCCATAGCTATCCGGATCCGTATTAAATACAGATCTGCTATCCGTATCCCATCCGGGCATTCCCACCACCACCCCTTTATAACTCGGTTTAATAGAGAACCAAGGTTCCAATGAATTCTGATCATAGGTGATGCTTTCAAATTCCAGTTTCAATTGAGGGCGTACATCATAATCCGCTGTGGCATTCCCATCGATCACAAGCTTATAAGTAAATTCATCTACTTTTTCCACCTTGCAATTTTGGGCCGCTTCCTCTCCATTCTGATAAACCTCCAAATCGGAAAATTCAGCAGACAAACAGCTTTCCGGAGGATTTAAACATACATAAAATTCATTTTCCTCATTCGACGTATAACGCAGATCCTCGTACATTCCATGGGCAATCCTTTCCCCATCCTGAACGGTATCAACCGTAAGATAAGGAAGGGAATCCGCTTGAATCGTCCCCTTCTTCCCCTGATATTCCAGTGTGTACTCACCTTTTCCTCCCGCAAGCTTCACATCAAAAAATCCTTCGTCCGGGATGCTTTCCTCGGCATGCCCCTCCGTATAAATATAGCAATACGAAGGATGAATATGATCTTTCAGAATATTTCCTTCCGGATCTTTGAAAATAATATCTTCTGCATCGCTTGCAGGAATTTTCTCACCATTTGCGGTTCCCAAAAACAGCGTATATGTTCCAAAAGCCTCTAAACCATCTAACGTACTGGTAAACGGACTGATATCCGAGTCTCCGATATTCTCATCTGCCTCATAGGGGATGGGGTTTCCATCCTCATCCCAATCTTTCGGAAATGCAATGGCTAATTCCCCCTCACCGACGGCTTTTACCATCTGAGGTACATTTCCCTGTCCGATCAAACTAAGACATAACATGAGAATCAACCAAACGCTGATCCAGGATTTTCTTTTCTTCATACCAATACCTCCTGACATGTTCCGATCATCCCTCAATCAAAGGGATCATCATAATGTTCTCCAATTCCTCCCGGGGAAGGAACGGTGCTAAATCTTCCAACGGCGGACTAACCAACGTTCCGTCTTCCAATTTCTTCGTACTGCTCTTTGGCTCCCAAACCTGCTTCGTATCCGTAAAGATCTCGGTAAATACCGGTCCCTTCGTTGCCAACGCTTTGTCTACCGCTTCTTTCATTTCTTCATTTGTCTTTGCGCTGTAATAGGGATATCCAAACGCCTCCGCAATCTTCTGATAGGAAGGAAACTCCAGATCTCCGGACTCCGGTCCGATTCCGATCTTCGTATGATCCCCGAACAAATTCGTCTGGGTGATCCGAATGGAGTGATACCCCTGGTTGTTGATCAAAAATATTTTAATGGGAAGATGGTTGGTAAGTACCGTCTGAAGCTCCTGTAAATTCATCATAAGAGAGCCGTCTCCTTCCAGACAGATCGTGGTCTTCCTACCGCCTCCGATGCAGGTTCCGATTGCCGCCGGCAGTCCATATCCCATGGATGCCACCGCGCTGTTATTGGCAAAACGGCTTCCCTTTTGAATTACATACGCCTGACTTCCCGCCACGCAGCAAGCCCCGTTTGATACAGCTGTCAGGCTGTTTTCCGGCAATTGAGAACTTACGTATTTGATAAAAGCATATACATTTACCGGTTCTTTTTGCTGGATCTGATCCGGGCGGACCACCGGATAGTCTTTCTTCCATTTTTGTGTGGTCGCCAACCATTCTCCGGCATTTGAAATCCTTCCATCTTCTCGCATAACCCGATCCTTCAGCTTGGTTAAGAAATCCTTCGCATCGGCCCACACCGGCATTTCCACGTGTAACGTAGGTTTCTTCAATTCCCCTTCGTCCACGTCCACCATAATAACTTCCGCCTCTCTGGCCCAGGTTTGCCAGTTGTATCCCACCTGGCGAATGGAGATTCTGGTTCCGACTGCTAAGATCAGATCCGCATTCTGAATCGCCCAGTTACCAGCCCGGTCCCCCATATTTCCGGCACGACCGCAATACAACCCATGCTCATCCTCGATCAGATCCACCGCGTTCCAGTACGTAACCACAGGAATTCCTAACTTCTCCATAACCGCGCGGAACTCCGGATAGGCGCCGGAAAGACGAATTCCGTATCCCGCGTGAAATACCGGGCGTTTGGCCGCCTGGATCTTCTGAAATACCGCTTCAATGGTCTTCTCGGAAACAGGAGGCGGAAGCAATGCGTCATCTTCCGTGGGATCATATCCCTCCAACTCATCGGTTTCAATGGTACATCCCTGGAAATTCAAAGGAATGTCCACCCAGACAGGACCCGGTCTTCCAGTGTTTGCCAGATGCCACGCACGTTCCATTACATATCGGATCTTTCCGGGATCCTCGATCATAACCGCATATTTCGTCATCGGGGTTACGGATTTAACAATATCATACTCCTGATCTCCCATGGCGCGGACCTTCGCCCCGGCGGCATTAAGTGCATAACGAGCTGTGGTATCATAGCGGACCTGACCACTGATCACAAACATGGGAATGGAATCCAGCCATCCGCCTAACACGCCGGTTAACGCGTTGGTTCCTCCCGGTCCGGTTGTTACCAGAAGGGCTCCGATCCGATTATCCAGGCGGGCGTAGGCCTCCGCCGCAATGGCACATGCCTGTTCATGATGATGATAGGTTACCTTCATCCCTTCTTTGTGTCCAATGGCATCGTTTAAATGCATGGCGCCTCCACCTACCACACAAAACGTATCCGTTACGCCATGTTCCACCAAAAAATCCGCAACATAATCTGCTAAACGTACTTTCATAGATTCGTCCTGCTTTCCTCTTATTTTTCTTTAATCGATCCGGTCATCCACCGATTCATCAATGGAAAAATCATCCATCTTCTCCTGTAACTTGGCGACCTCTTCCTGGGCTTTGGCAGCCTCTTTCTGAGCCTTGGCAGCTGCAGCCTCTTTTCCGGCTTCCGCCCGTTCCTCTAAAGATTCCGATACATGACTGGCTACATCCGAAACCTTACTTGCCGCATTACTTGCCACTCCCGTTACCTGAGTTACGGCATCTTGAGCAGCGTTACTGACAATATCCGCGGCTTTTTCTGCGGAAGCTCCCGCATTCTCCACTGTTTTCTTTATATCCGCGGAGAAATCATGATTGGAAGAACCGGTCGCAACCCCTCCATCGGCAATGACCTTATTGATTTCATTCTGCATCAACGCATAGACAACGATCTGTAAACCAATAATGGATAATACCAGGTAAATGATTTCGTTGTTTTGGGATCCCGACATATCATTCACATTCTGGCCACGTACATACGCCCAATAGAACCCATAGATCCCACAGGTTACCAACGTTAATAAGAACGCCACCGCGCCAGACGCCGTTTCCTGGTCACCGGCCAGCTCCTTCGCCTCATCGGTTTGCACGATGAACCAGTAGATTCCATAGATCCCACAGGTTACGATTGACAGAACGATCGCTACTGCAATGTTTCTTTCTTTCATTTTGGTTCCTCCTTGAAGTCAGATATGTATTTGTTATGTTTGATATGTATTTTTCTCCCGCAAATTTATGGCACTAAAAATGCATGGATCAAAACCGGAATAAAAAAGGCAACTCCCAGAATTACTACGTTTAAGAGCGTTGTGATCAATCCCATAAAGATTTTTTTCAGGATTTCATCGTGCTGCAGCAGCACCGAATTTACAATCCAGTCCACCACCAGAAAAATCCCCCAGATCGTATATTTGATCGTCCCGTCAAACCATCCACTCTCCGATAGTTCCACGCCTACGATAAACAAAAACATGGTGATCAGCGTAAACCAAATATAGTTCATGGTCCCGCCGCTGATTTTTTCGATCAAGAGGCTGATCAGAATTAGGAGTCCCATCGCCAGAAAATAATACCCCAGCTGATCCAGCATACGTCTGGAAAGGATCATCTTAAGCAGACCTGAGACCATGCAAACGCCTGCCACGCCCCATTTTGTTCCCTTCTTATATAGCCTTTGAATTTCCACTACGACCATTCCTTTCTTCCCATTAACTCCCGGATGTTTCGGATTCCTACCAACTCAATGCTTCCGTTCGGTATCCCCTCTTCTTTCTCTAACGCCACCTGATTGGTATAGGGAAGAATGCAGGTGGTATACCCTGCCTGGATCGCCTCTTTGACCCGCATTTGCGCTGAGGTCACCGCACGAACCTCCCCCACCAGGCCTACCTCACCGAATAAGACCGTCTTTTCATCCATGGTCTTCCCGGTTTGACTGGAAATAATCGCCGCGATCAACGCTAAGTCCAGAGCGGGCTCCGTAACCCGCATACCGCCAGCCACATTAATATAGGCGTCGGAATCGGACAAATGCACGCCCAGTCTCTTTTCTACCACGGCGATCAATAGATTTAAACGGTTAAAATCCGTTCCGGTTGCCGTTCGTCTGGGATAGTTAAAATAGGTTTTACACAGCAGCGCCTGTACTTCCAAAAGCAGACAGCGACTGCCTTCCATGGTACAGGTTACCACCGATCCGGATTCTCCTACCGGCTTCCCCTGCATCATATACGCCGACGGATTGGGCACTTCCCTTAACCCCTGACGTTTCATCTCGAACACGCCGATTTCGTTGGTGGAGCCAAATCGATTCTTAACGGCCCGCAGCACACGATAGGCGGCACTTCCTTCTCCTTCAAAATATAAAACAGTATCCACCATATGCTCTAACATACGGGGACCGGCTACATTCCCTTCCTTGGTTACATGCCCCACGATGAAAATACTAATATCCTCGCTTTTGGCGACCCGTAACAGGGTGGCCGTCACTTCTTTCACCTGAGTTATGCTCCCTGGCGCCGCCGACACCTCTTCATCGTAAATCGTTTGGATCGAATCAATGATCAGAATCTTCGGTTTCTCCGCTCCTATGGTTTCTAAAATCTGATCCAGAGAAGTTTCCGAGATCAGATATGCCTGGTCTCCAAATTGACCCAGGCGATCCGCCCGCAATTTAATCTGTGACCGGGATTCCTCGCCGGATACATAGAGAATTCCCGGTTCCCCGTAAGACAAACTTCGGCACATTTGCAACAAGAGGGTGGATTTCCCGATGCCGGGGTCCCCTCCTACCAGAACCAGGGATCCGGGTACGATCCCGCCGCCTAAGACCCGGTCCAATTCCGAAATTCCCGAAGAGATACGTTCCTCACCGGCAGCCTCTACATCCCGGATCCTCACCGCTTTCCTGCTTTTACCGGAGCCGGAACCGGCTATGTCCGGTCTACGGATACCACCTGCTCCCTTCGGAACGCCTTTTAAACCGGATTTATGAGGACCGGAAGCCGGCACTTCCACCAGACTGTTCCACGCTCCACACCCATTGCATTGACCTTGCCATTTACTAAATTCCGTCCCACACTCTTTGCAATAAAAAATCGTCTTTTTTTTATCCTTCGCCATGCACATTCCTCACTTAAAAAACATGGCGCCAGATTCAGGATCCGACGCCATAAACAAGTCGCACTTTCATCATTGTGTGCTTCGCCTTCATTCTCCCGGCTATTCGCACTTCTCAATCTGGATTTCTGCTTTCTTGCCTTCCTCCAGCTCAATGCTGACATTCAACTTCCCACCTAAATTTGTTTTCATCTTGCCGATTTCTTTATGATCCAACGTAACCTTATACTCTTGTGAAGGTTCCAGTTCCAACGTAAAACTCAGATCGGAAGCCGCTTCCACATCAAATTGGATCGTGGTTCCATCGTCCTTATAATTCGTTACGGTACTTCCGGGAACCGACTCATAAACAAACAGGCCGTTCTTTTCCAATTTTGTGATTTCTTTAAACGTTTTAACCTTGTATAGATCTCCATCGTAAGGGAAATCTGTTTTTTTGGTCTTTACATCCAGAAGATAGTTGCCGAAACTTATGGATCCGTTGCTTTCCTCACGGATCAGTTCCTCTACCACGCTCATGTTTTTCTTGCTATGAAGGTTTTACCGCCTTCCATAGACTCTCCTTTCTTCATAATTTAGCTATTTTCCAAGGCTTCGGAATAAGCCTACTCTCTCTGTTCTTATTATATCAAAAGAAGTTCTTGAATGCTATGCTTTTTTTGAATTCTTTGAAATTTTTTTAAGATGTTTTTCGGATCTGAATCTCCGCGCCTTCTCCTTCGATCCAGACTTCTACGGAATCTCCCATTTGCACCTGTCCTTCCACGATCTTCTCCGCCAGAAGGTCCTCGATCTCATTTTGGATCTTTCGTCTGAGAGGCCTTGCTCCGAAGTCCTTATCAAAGCCGGTTTCTGTGATCTTCGCAACCACTTCCTCCTGCCAGCTTAACCGGACCGCCATTTGCTCCTGGCAGCGATCGGCAAATTCTTTTAACAAAAGCCCCGCAATTTGGGCGATCTCTTCTTTCTCCAGCATGTGGAATACCATGATCTCGTCGATCCGGTTAATAAACTCTGGACGAAAGGTATTCTTTACCTCTTCCATCACATGATCCTTCATAACCTGATAATCGTGCTCCACGTCCTGATCCTTAATAAATCCAAAGTTCTTCGGCGCCACGATTCTTTGAGCCCCCACGTTAGAGGTCATGATCAGGATCGTATTCTTAAAGCTAACGGTCCGCCCTTGGGAATCCGTAAGCCTTCCATCTTCCATGATCTGTAAAAGAATGTGAAATACATCGGGATGAGCTTTCTCGATCTCATCAAATAAGATCAAAGAATACGGGTGATTCCGCACCTTCTCGCTTAACTGACCGCCTTCCTCATAGCCCACATACCCCGGGGCCGCGCCGATCATTTTCGCGACGCTTTGCTTCTCCATATATTCCGACATATCCACGCGGATCATGTCTTTTTCCGAGCCAAATACCACTTCCGCCAGTGCCTTGGAAAGCTCCGTTTTTCCCACGCCGGTAGGACCCAGGAAGAGAAAAGAACCGATGGGACGATTCGGATCTTTCAATCCCACACGTCCTCGACGGATCGCCCTGGCTACGGAAGATACCGCATTTTCCTGACCGATGATCCGCTCATGCAAGGTGCTCTCCAGATCCTTCAGGCTTTGAATGTCATCCTTTTGCAAACGGCTGACCGGAATCTTCGTAACCCGGTGTACCATTTCCTCAATATCGCAAACGTCCAGAGGCGTAATCTCTATGGTCCGGTTTCTCTCCTTCCATTCCTTCTTCTTAGCCAAAAGCGAGGAGGCCATCTCCATATTTCCTTCTTCTAACGCCTTGATAATATCCATCTCATACCGGTCCTGTTCCTGGACGTCCGTATGGTCTCCCTCCCCCTGGATCCGCTTATGGGCCGCCGCTTCATCCAACAGATCAATGGCCTTATCCGGCAAAAAACGGTCCTGAATATATCGATCCGACAAACGAGCCGCCGCCTCCAGGGCATCGTCCGTAATCTTTAACTGATGAAATTCCTGATACTGTGGTTTCAATCCTTTCAGGATCTGCAGAGTTTGCGCCACCGTCGGCTCTTCCAATACAATTTTTTGAAAACGTCTTTCTAAGGCCGCGTCTTTCTCCACTCTTTTCCGATATTCTCCCAGAGTGGTCGCTCCGATGATCTGCAGCTCTCCCCGGGACAAGGAAGGTTTTAAAATGTTGGAAGCATCCAAAGCACCCTCCGAACCTCCGGCTCCGATCACCGTATGCAGTTCATCAATAAAAAGGATCACATCTCCGGCCTGAACCGCTTCGCCGATCAAATCTTTGATCCGTTGTTCGAAATCGCCCCGATACTTGGTTCCCGCCACCAGTCCGGTCATATCCAAGGACATCAAACGTTTGGTTCGTAGTGACTCCGGTGCTTTCCCTTCCGCAATTCTTTGGGCTAGGCCCTCAACAATAGCAGTCTTACCTACGCCCGGTTCTCCCACGATGCATGGATTGTTTTTGGTTCTTCGACACAAAACCTCCATGACATTTTCCATTTCCTGTTCACGCATTAAAACCGGATCCAACTTTTGGGCCTTCGCCTGTTTGACCAGGTCCTGACAAAATTGTTCCAGCATTCCCGTTTCTTTCTTATTTTTCCCCTTGGATACACCTTTGGCCCGCAGGCGCATGTATTCTTCCCGCAGCACGCTTTGATCTCTGCGTCCTGTCACGAAATTGGCCTGATAATAAATTTTCTTTACATCCACCCGGTGATGTACCAGAATGCGAAATACCTCATCGGGATGCTCCCTTAATAAAGCGATGAGCACATGCTCCGTCCCCACTTCGTTCTCCTGACATTCCGTGCACAACGCTTTGGCGTTATCCAGGATCTTTTGAACCAGAGGACTTGGCTCTCCCCCATTCCGATCCAGGTCACGAACATCCGCCCGAAACGATTCTTCTCTCTCGGTATACACAGGACTTTCTTCCTGAAACCGCAGAACATCCATGCGGATCATATTTCCTGTTAATTCGTTTTCTCCCAGGATCGATCCGGCCGTCCCGCCGGAAATCGCCAACCCATACAAAAGATGTTGGCTTTCAATGTTTCGCGCGCCGGCTTTGGCCGCCAGACGTCCGGCCTCCTGCAGGGCAATGATCAACTCATCTGTGTATTTTATCATCGGGGCGTTGTCCCTCCTTATCCGTTTATCCTGACTCGTGGAATGTTTCCCTCGCTCGGCTCCCAACTCCAATTGGATTAAAAGTCCATATCATTCAGTTCTTTCGAGTCTTTCCCAAATTTGTTACGCAGCGCCATATTCAAAATAGCAAGCAATAACAGGACCACCAACGTTGCCAATCCTACCATTAAGCCATACACCCACATTCCGGGCTGGATCAAGGACTGGCTCCCTAAGATTTCTCCCCGTTGCTCCGTAACGCTGCCACCGGTATATTTTTGCAAGGTGCGTTCGGTTCGGTCATATTGATAGAACTCTGCCTTATTTTGGCCGGATCCCTTTAAATACATGAGCAGATAATTGGAATCCAGATCATCCGTAGGGGTGTAGGCCGTAATACTCTGACCGTTTAGATTTAAGGAAGTCTCCTGAAACCCACTGGGAATGCTTACTTTCTTTCCAGGTTGCACGATCTTGTATTGATATTTATTCTGAATGTAGATCGCTCCATTCTTACTGTATACCTCAAAATCCGATCCGGCAATATCCGATTCCTCCTGCTCACGGATCTTAGTTTCTTCCACCGATTCACGAATAACTTTGAAGTTAAATACCCGCTCCTTGCCAGACTCGGCCGTTACGGTCATTTTCAACTTATTCTCCCCTTCCAGCAACTCGTTGTTATTGGAGATCTTCATATGCGCTTTGTTATTATCCATGACAATATTGTAATACAGAAGGGATGTGTTGCAATCCACCTTAATGGTGTAGTCGTAGACCTTATTATCAAATTTCGGTTTCATGGAAACACATTTTACTTCAAACTTCTTGATCTTATTATTATTGCTGTAAGCCGGCAAAGCCGTCGGCTGAGCGTAAGCGTCTCCCGGAGTGGAACCCGCTGCCGAGATCTCAATATTGGTTTCCTGGATGTTTGTCCCGAATACAGAACCTTCCTCATTGGTAACCTGGGAAATACTACCGATCTGAAACGCAGCGCTGCCGGCAGCCAATGTTTGAAAACGCATGGAGAATCCTCTGGATTTTTTCGGCTTTTTCATCGCAGCCGCATCGATGAATACTTCTCCGTTTCCGCCGCTGATATAATTTCCTCCCTGCACCAGACGAAGCATGGTAGAATCGTATAAAATATTAACCTGTACCCCGGAAAATTCTTCATCCGAACTTACGGTACATGTTAAGGTTAATTCCTCTCCAATGTTATAATTTGTCTTGGCAGTTTGTAAGCTGATATTTGCCTCCGCTGCTTTTGCGGTACGGTTGGGGATCAGGATCCCGCCCATACAGAGCAGAATGACCAAGATGGGTAAAATATAATATTTTCCCTTCATTGTTGTAGTTCCTCCTTCGGGTTATGGTTATTTCGGGGCCTGGCAGGCCTCCTCAGGCATATTCTCGTATACGGGAATGGAGAAAACCAGGGGTACGGTATCCAACATTCCGTTGTATGCGTTTTTCGTTTTTAAAGCCTCCGTAGATGCCGCTTCTATGTTGGCCATGTATTGATGATTATACGTATTGGTCGACGTTACATTAAACTTCTCCAGATAAACGGTATTCTGTCCTTTGTTAATGTAGGTGGCTCCAATATACTGACCGCCTCCCACGATGGAACGATAGGGATCGGTCCAGGGGCGAAGATAGGTAGTTCCCTCACTGGCCCACTTTAACCCTCTTGCCACAGGATTGTCCCCGTTGGTAGCGCCGATGTTGTAAAAATTGTAAATTCCCGGATAGGTGCTGTGGGTTCCGCTAACTGCCGAACTGGTGGTTGTAGCACTGGTTACCACTTCCTGTTTCACACGGGAAGCCAGATGATAAGGACTTACACTGGAAAGCCTGGCCGCTTCCATAAAAGCCTTGGAGTATTTCATGGTAGCCGTTGTTCCGTTGTTATCATAGGTAAAGGATTGATTGGCAAAGGGGGTATTGTTCAAAATCTGTTCCACACCCGTTGCCGTTTGATAATCTTTTTGATAATCCAGGGATTCAAACATATATACCGTCTGCACCGTTAAGAAGTTTCTGGGATCCATATAATATTCCACCGCTTCTCTGGATACGGCTACCCAGCTGCTTCCGTCAAAGACTTTCCACTTGCCGGTGGTGGAATCGTAAGCCGCAGGATCCGTAGATTTCCACGGAGCTGACTTGGAATTGGAGATCAGGTTGACACCTACGACCGATTCCTTATCGATCACGTCGCTCCAATTCAGCCCGGTTTTCAAGGCCTGGAAGGTCCAATACGGATAGGAGGCATGTAATTTTCGAAGGGCCGGTTTGTAGGATTCCGGAAATCCCTGGTTCTTCATATGAGTTTCAAATTGGGCGCTGGTCAGCGCCGTTACCGTCACAACGGAAGTAACCGCCTGCTTGCATAACTTAATATAGGGATTGATCACATAACCGGTATAATTCTTTTTATTGACTGAAAAGGCGATCTTATACCAGACTTTTTTCTTGATCTTCTTCTCCGCCTTGATCTGCACCTGGGTTCCCTTCGGGATGGTCACCTTCTTCTTATCCACTTTAACATAGGTTTTCTTTCCCCATTTCTTCCGGACCTTCAGGGAACTCTTAACCCCGGTCACCGTTCCGTAGGCAGTTTTCTTAGCAGTCATTTTTAAATGAACTTTGATGGCCTCCACATACCCCTTTTGGGTCTTCTTTTTGTTGACCACCTTTACCTTGAACCATTTTACACCATTTACGGTTTTTTCGCCAGTCACCGTTACACTTTTTTTCTTTGCCAGGGTGAGCAAGGATTTCTGATTTGGCTCTTTATACAAAGATGTGGCCGTTCGGATCTTGCCGGGCACAGAAATTTTCTTATAAGTAACCTTGGTCCGGGTGATCTTCGTAGGCACCAATGTTTCGGCCGGCGCCTGGGTTGCCTGGGAAGTGGATGTATCGGTATTCAGCTTAATGTATTGGGACACGGCGTACCCTTCCGTTCCATTGTAGGATACTTTATACCAACTGTAGCCGTCGCTTTCTCCTACCGAAGTGCTAAGGACATTCACGGTAGCATGATTGGGCGCACTGGCTACCACCGTGGCGGACGTAGAGGCCTTCTCCCGAATATTCAAAGATGAACCGGACGTGGTTACGGTTCCGGTTTGTGCCGCGTAAGTGGCACCTGTGTAATTTAAGATCATCCATATGCCCAACAGGAACATACACATAACCACCCCATAGACAATAGCTCTTTTTTTCATGGAATATTCGTCATCCTTCCGTGTTCACACTCTACGATCTCTTCCAGGTGAAAGGAATAAAGCATGGTTTTCACCTGTTTTACGGGCCATGTCTTGCGAATGGCCTCCTCATAATAATCCATCTGTGTCTTATATCGTTCCCACAATTCCTCCCCGTCTTTGACCCGATCGGTTTTGTAATCCATTAAGATCATGGTTTCCGGATCCTCCTCATCCGGGAACAATCCATCCATAATCCCCTGGATCAACACCATTTGTCTGGAATCCGTGTTATCCATTATTTCATGGGCTTCTTTTCCAATAACAAAGGCCTGCTCCCGGTAAAGAACCTTCTTCTCCAGGGCCTTCTTCATCTTACGTCCCAGGGGAGATTGCAGGAAATGTAAGATCTTGCGTCTGGGAGCCGTGCGAACCTCCTCTTCCGTAAGGCGCCCGTTCTCCTGCAACCGCTGCAATTCCCGATCCAGATCTTCCCAACCGGAGATGCGGGTGAAATCCAGGATACTCATAATATGATGAAGTCTGGTTCCGTAGTCAGTCCCGGACCGGGAGGAAGTTTCTGCGTTCGTCGCAAAATTGGGAATTCTTTTTTCCGTTTCCTTCTTTGTTTCATCCCTATCATCCAGGGAAATCTCCACTTCCGTCCCGCTAAGACGGTCACGGTCACGTTCCCGTTTCAGCTCGGATACCGACCGTTTCACCGGAATCCGTATCTCTTCTTTTTGATCACAAGCCTTCCCATACGCCTCCCTTAATTCTATATGATAACAGGGATGTGTGTCAAATCTTTTTATTTCTTCATAAATTTCACTTTCTTTCTCCGCCTGAAGACCCTGAGCGATCTCCACCTCCTCCTGGGAATAAGCGAAGATGCGAAACGTCTGACTTACATTCTTTTTCGCTACAGGTAAGACCAGGGAATAGTAATGTTTGGCGTTCTTGATCTCGTTCCGGCTAAATCCTTGAAAATCTTCCCTTCCATCCACGCTTTCCCACTCCCCTTTTTTAGATAAACTTCCCACCAGGATCAACTTATCCACGGCCCGGGTCATGGCTACATACAAAACTCTTAATTCTTCCGCCCAGTCTTCTTCCTCATTCTTTTCCCGGATGATCTCCCGATAGACGGAATTTTCCCTTCGGGCATTTTCGCCGTCAAGGATCTTCATCCCGGGACCGTAAAGGGTATTCATCTCCAAAAGAGACGTGCTCCGATGGTGTCTGGAATTCCCCATTCCCGTCAGGATACAGATGGGAAATTCCAGACCTTTGCTCTTATGAATGGTCATGATCTGAACCGCCCGGCTCACATTACCTTCCAGACCGGCTTCTCCCTGATCATCCAACTCCTTCACTTCTTTCAAAAACCGCACAAAATCATGAATCCCCGCATAGGAACTATCATCAAATTCAGCAGCGACCGATATCAGTTTTTTCAGATTGGCTTTTCGCTGCACCCCTTCTTCCATGGCTGAAAGTTTCAAATGTATGCCGGTCCTATCCATGAGCGTCCGGATCAATTCCTCCATTCCCATGCCATCCATTTGCTCCCGCAGGGATTGCAGGATCTCCCGGATTTTACATACATTTGGGATATCGGAAACCTGCAAGGCCTCCCATAGGAATTCTACTTCCTGTTCGTTTCTCAATACCTGAAGTTCTGCCAGCTCTTCTTCCCTTAACTGTCCGATTTCGCTGACTAACACCGCTGCCAGAGGAATATCCTGCAGCGGATTGTCCAACACCTTTAAAAAATCCACCATCAAAGAGATCTCATACGTTTGATAAAATCCTCTTCGGGTCTCCATGGTAACCGGGATCCCCTGTCCCTTCAAATGCTGATATACCGATCTGCATTCTTCATTGTTGCGGGCAAGGATCACAAGATCCTCGTATCCGGGAACTTTCCCCCTGGGGTTGTTCGGATCCCGCAGAAGGTAGTTTCCTCCTACGTATTGGCGAATGATCTGTTCGATCAGCGTATTCTCTCCCTGCACGGCGTCTGCCTTATTCATTCGCTCTTCCGGCTTGTAGTACACGTAGCAGTCCACCGTTTCAGTCCCATTGTAAGAAGGAATCTCCTCCACGCCGGATACCATTCTGGCATTCTCATCGTACTCAATATCTCCAAAATCCCGATGCATAATGGCCTCAAATACTTCGTTCACTCCCTGCAATACACTGGGACGACTTCTAAAGTTCCTGCTAAGATATAAGATCTCCCCGGACTTTTCATGGTTCCCAAAATCTTTTTCTTTTTGCAGGAACAAGTCCGGTCTGGCGTTCCGAAAACGATAAATACTTTGTTTCACATCCCCTACCATAAACATGTTTTTTCCGTCGGAAACGGCGTTCATAATGTATTCTTGGACCAGGTTGCTGTCCTGATATTCATCGATCATGATCTCCTTACATTCCTCCCGGATCTTTAACGCCGCGTCTGTGGGAAGAATGTTTTGATCCTCATCTCTTTGAACTAAGATCTGAAGGGCGTACTGCTCCAGATCCTGGAAATCCACCAGATTTGCTTCCCGTTTCATACGGGAAAAAACCTGTCCGAACTCCCGGGCCATTCGACAAAGAACCGCCAGACCCCCGCACATTTTAACATGATTCTTAGCAAATTCTTCCGCTGTAACAGGAAGCCCTTTTTCCTTATATTCTTTCAGAGCATCCCGACAGACCTCCTGGATCCCTGCGATCCATTCTTTCAACTCCGGATCAAAATCCGCCTCTTTGGTGCGAAAGTCCGTTCTTCGATTGATCTTCTTGAATTCACTGGTATGAAAGATCTCCCACAACTCCCAGGGATGCTCGGTTTCCTCCATGGCATGCAGGATCTGGATCTGGTCTTTAAGTACCTGATCCGCCTTCACAAAGGCAGCCTTTCCAGCTGTCTCCCCTTCCAATTGTTCCAGGGTTTTCCGAATGTTTTTTATTTCTTCTTTCTGATTTTTATAATACCACTCCACGCCAGGTAATTGCCGGATTTCTTCTGCCTCTGTCATCTGACACATGTCCATGATATCCCGGTAATAATCCTCCGGAAAAGGACCATTCATCGCCTGATCGTAAAGAGCCAGGATCATGTCCCCCAGCTCCTGTTCGTTTTTTACAAATCCCGGGTAGAGCGCCAGATTGACAAAATCTTCCTCTTTCTTCTCATATTCCTTTTCTAAAACCTCTTCCAGGGCATCTTCCCGCATGACCTTTAATTCCAATTCCGTGGCGTTCCTGTATTCCGGATCCAGCCCGATTTCAGAAAAATAGTTGCGGATCACCACGTTGCAGAAACTATGAATGGTACTGATCTGCACCATCGGAAGACTCATCCATTGCTCTCTCAGTCTGGCGTTGGATTGGTCTTTGCGCATTTCCTCCCGCAGGCGCTCCTCCAGCTTCTTCTTCATCTCCGATGCCGCTGCCTTTGTAAAAGTTACGATCACAAATTCCGTAAGATCCACCGGATGATCCGGATCCATCACACGATGCATAATGCGATTGATCAGGGAAAATGTTTTGCCGGCGCCGGCCGCTGCGGAAACCAAAAGATTATTCCCGATCTTCGTTTGTACTTTCTTCTGTTCCTTCGTCTGTTTCATCCTCTATATCCCTCTTCATTCTTTCGATCAGCACACCATTGTTTTTCGCTCCGGATATTTCCTTGATCCGACAGACTTCTTCCACATTCTTGATCCGTCCGATCCCACATACGGTATGGAAATTACAATACTCGCAGGCCTCCGGCTGCTTCCCTCTTTCACTGAAAGGTTCCACCTTAATATTTCCCTCTCCGATCTCTCCTACGATCTTTCGGATCATGTATTCTCCGTAGGAAAGGAGGATCGGCCATTCCTCAGACGTTACATCCTCCAAACCGATTCCTTTCAATTGATAGAGCTTGGACCTTTCTTTTTCTACTTTCTCATCGTCTCCCTCTTCCGCCCGGTCCCGGATCATCTGATAATAGACACCCTCCGGAATATCCTTCGGTCGCTTCTTTAATACCGCGGATAAATAAAGGATTAACTGTAGTTGAACTCCGTAATAAAAGTCCGCCATATCAAAATGATTGGTTCCCGTTTTATAATCCACGATCCGGATCCTTCGTCCCTGCTGGGTTTCTTTCACATCGATCCGGTCAATCTTTCCTACAAAAACAGCCGCCGTATCCCCTACAAACGGAATGGGATCCAACGCGATCCGAAGCTCCGCCACATCCTGTTCAAAGTCATCTTCCCCCATGGCTTTGGCCAGATAATAAATGGCACGTTTTAACATATTTTGAATCCGTCGGAATTGAAATTCTTCCCGGTTGCTTTCAAAAAAGGTCTGGAAATTTTCTTTCTTTTTTTCTTCCTCCATTAGGTCGCTTAGAGTTGCTTCCATCCACTCTTTCCGATCGGTCAGATCCTTCCAGGTAAGCCCTTCTTTCTTCATTCGGTAAAAGAGCCCTTCCATGACATCGTGAACCATATTTCCCAGGTCCACATTCTGGATTTCATACACCGGACGTTCTCTTAACCGTACCCCGTATTTTAAGAAAAAAGAATAGGGACACTTGGCAAAGATTTCCATGTTGGTCACACTGCTTTTCAGACCATCCCGATACAGTCGCTCCACCTCTTTTTGATCCAGTTTTTTATGAAATTTTCCCGTCCGGTCTTCCTCTATTTTCTCCCGGAATAGGGCTCCCAGATCCTCGTCATAATAAATCCGGTATAACTCTAAAAAAGCCCTTTGCTCTTCCTCATCTTTGATCACAGGATCGTTGATTTTATTGACAAAAAAACTCTTTCCCAGATCATCTCCCAACACCTGAATTTCTTTGGGAATTTCCGCCTGTTTGATCTTGGGAAATTGTTCTAAGATCCAATGAAAGATAAAGGACATTTCTCTCTTTTGTCCTTCTTGATCTTTGGTGCTGCAGGTAAAATACAATCGCTCCGACGTCTGGGAAAAAAGCAGATACAAATAATACAGATCATTCGTTAATTTTTCTTCTCGAAGGGGAGCTAACTTTACCTTAAGATCCCGCAGCATCTTTCGTTCTCTCAGATTGATGATCCCGGGATTCTCCGATATTCGAGGAACCTGGTCTTCCCGGAATCCCACGAAGAAAAGCACCCGGATATTCCGCAATCTGGTTCGGGTAATATCTCCGATCTGCACCTGATTTTGTCCCGCCGGAATAAAACCGATCTTCTTCGCTTCCAACCCGGATAAAAGCAGTTCTTCAAATTCGGAAACGTCCATGACAACGTCCCCCATTAAGGAGACCATTTCCTCCAGCACATCCAATACAATCTCGTAAACTCTTTCATATTGTCCCGCTGTAATCGCGTCTCCACGGTCTTCATAGATACGGGCGATGTCCAAGAGTCGTTGAAAAATACCATCTTTTTCCATCTGATCATAGAGCGCGCATACATAATCTTTGATGCTTACTTTTTTCTTGAACAACCCATGACAAGGCGTGATATTTTCCAGGATCCTTTCCCGTAATTCATTCATCTGTTCCGTGGAAATCCCTTTCACGTCCTTCCCCCATTCCCGTTCATATCCTTTCATTCCCCGAATGCCGGTGGCAAGTAAATAATTCTCCAGCAAATCCACTTCTTCCCGCCCAAACGGAGACAATGGATTTCGCAAATAGCTCACAACCACATCCCGGTTATAATTCTTAAGGACCATCTGGATCCGGTCCCTGAAATATGAGTAAAGCGGGTTCTTATTAAGACCGATGGTCCGGTCCATAAAATAAGGGATCTTTAAGCGTTCCATTTCCTTGACAAACCGATTTCCATACCCCTTCGGATCCGATAAGATCACAGCAATTTCTTCCGGTTTATAACCTTCGTTTTCCATGCAATCATATACTTTTAACGCTGTAAAAAGAATCTCTTCTTCTTCCGACTTTCCAACGTAGTATTGAACCCCCTCCGGCTCCTTCTCATAAGGGGCGCCGGCATGGTGAAACAATTCCTGCTGAAGGTATTGTAAGTCTTCGGTTTTTCCATGACAGTATTGAGTTCCCAATTGGATTTCTTCCGTTAAGATATGCAAAGAAGAAGCCATGCGATTCATTTGATTCAATGTATCATAGCTTAAAGAAAATAGATGTTCATGCCCCCGTTGATGATCCAGATTCACGGTTACATACATGTCTTTCGATGCTGCTAACAATGCTCGCAGCAATTCATATTGATTGGGGGTAAAACCGGTAAACCCATCCAGGAAAATATACGCATTCTGACAAACATCCCATTCCGGAACCTGTTCCGCTAACTGCACCAGAAGTTCCTCCGCCAATTCATAGCTGTCTCCCAACTTCTTGCGAAAGGCCGTATGAACCGTGTGAATATCCACAAATTTTTCTCCCAGGGTTTCCATTCTTTCAAAGTCCGCTTCCGTGCGAATTCCATATTGGGAAAGTTCGCTGAATAACGACTTGAATTCATCTAAAAATCCCGGCTTTTTTATCCCTTTTTGAAAGAACGTTAACTGTTCTTTTTCCTCCTCAAACACCCGGCGCAATAAAATATTTTTCCCGGTATCGCTTAGGATGGTACGTCGAAACGAAGGAAAATCTTCCATGGCCCGGTACCCCAGGCGCATAAAGCTCAGGACTTCCAGGCGCATAATCCCTCCGAACTTCTCTACGCACAGACGTTCGGTCTCCGACGTGAATTGATCCGGTACCAAAACCAGGAACCTCCCATGAGGTTCCTGGTCTAATTTTTGAGATAGTACATTTAACAGACTGGTGGTTTTCCCACTTCCGGGTCCTCCCATAATAAAATGCAACATGGATTTCCTCTCCCCTTATGAATGATCCTCTTCATGATTTCTACGCAAAAATCCGTTCACAACCGCATCCGATGGCATGCGGAAATCCCCTCGGGGAGATAACGCTACCGACCCCACCTTCGGTCCGTCCGGTAAGCAGCTTCGCTTAAAGGCCTGGGAGAAAAATCTCTGATAAAAGGTTTTCAACCAGCTGTCAATTTCATCCGGATCGTATTTCCCCTCGAACGCCGTTGCTGCCATTCGTAGTATTTTCTCCGGCATAAATCCGAAACGCATCATGTAATATAAGAAAAAATCATGCAATTCGTACGGCCCCACCAGTTCCTCCGTTTTTTGAGAGATCTCCCCTTCCTTCGGGGGGAGCAATTCCGGGCTCACCGGAGTATCCAACACATCGTACAGAACCTTCTTCAGGATCTCGCTTTCCGCGTGATCCGCATAATACGAAACCAGGTAACGGATCAGGGTTTTGGGAATGGATGCGTTCACCCCGTACATGGACATATGATCCCCGTTATACGTGGCCCATCCCAGGGCAAGCTCGGATAGGTCCCCGGTTCCGATAACGATCCCCCCCACCTCGTTGGCGTAATCCATTAACACCTGGGTCCGCTCTCTGGCCTGGGAATTCTCATAGGTTACATCCTGAACATTCGCATCATGCCCAATGTCCCTAAAATGACCTAATACCGCATCTTTAATGGGAACCTCCTTAAACGACACGCCGAGGGCTTGCGCCATGTTCTGCGCGTTATCATGCGTCCGTTTCGTGGTTCCGAAACAAGGCATGGTAATCGCGGTAATTCCTTTTTTATCCAGGCGGAGCCGCTCGTACGCCCGCACAGTTACTAACAGTGCCAGGGTGGAGTCCAGACCGCCGGACAGGCCGATCACCGCGTTCTTACAGCCAATGTGCTGCAAACGTTTGGCCAGTCCCTGGGACTGGATGTTTAGGATTTCTTCACAACGCTTATCCCGGGTATTTGAATCCGAAGGGACAAACGGCGTTGCAGAAAATCTTCGGGATAAGGACGTCTCATCAATCTTATCAAATGCAAAGCTTTGCTTCTCGTAATTTCCTTCATGTTGTGTAGGAAAGGTCCCGATCCGACGTCGCTCGGACTCCAATTTATTCACATCTACTTCACTGATGCAAAGTCCCTCGGAAAAAGGTTCTCTTTCATTGATGATCCGACCATTTTCACAGATGATACCATGACCACCAAATACAAGGTCCGTGGAAGATTCCCCATATCCGGCTCCCCCGTAGAGATACGCCGTTAACGTCCGGGCACTTTGTCCTCTCACCAATTCCCGGCGGTAGGCAGCCTTTCCGATCATCTCATCGCTGGCGGATAAATTTAAGATCACGGTAGCCCCCTCCTGGGCATGGTAACTGGAGGGCGGGATCGGCGCCCATAAATCTTCACAGATCTCCACCGCCACCCGCAGCGCCGGAACCTGCGCACAACAAAAGATCTGTCTGGTTCCTAATTTCACAACATCTTCTCCCACCTTTACTTCTACGGAATCCCCCTGCCATCCTTGAAAATGGCGACCTTCGTAAAATTCCTGGTAAGAAGGTACATAGGTTTTGGGAATCAGCCCCAAAAGCTTCCCGTTCATCATAACCGCTGCCACATTAAACAAACGGGACTGGAACATAAAAGGGAGCCCCACTACCAGCATGGTATCCCATTCTGCGGTTTCTTCCTTGATCTTATGCAAGGCTTCCAGGGCACCGTTTAACAGGGGCTCTTGCAAAAACAAATCCCCGCAGGTATACGAGGTAATGCTTAATTCCGGGAACACCAGGATCTTCGCCCCCAGTTCCTTATATCTCTTTCCTTCCTCAATAATGGCATTGCCGTTGTATTCACAGTCTGCCACCTTTAATCCGGGTTTGCATACGCCTACTTTTACAAAACCATGTTGCATGTTATTCCCCTTTCTTCTTACCAAAAAAGGAAGCGATTCCAATCGCTTCCCTGAATGATCGTATTGTTCCCGAAATGCCGGTTCTCGATTTTTGACTCCTAGCGAAAGCTAGGTGGGCGACCTCACATGATCTTCTGCCTTCCGTTGCCAATGTTGCCATTTGTATCGACTGCCATATTCGCATATGGGGTATCGACAGTGACGGCCCGGCATCCAACCATAAATATTGGAATCCCTTTTAAAGTGATGTAGGTTCAAAAATTCGAGATTATCGAGCATCTCAGGAAGCCTACTTTCGTAAACATTGTCCTGTGACAATGATACCTGTCTTTATCTTATCTACATTATACTCACATTCCCCTAAAAATGCAAGCTTTTTCTGGAATTTCATGATCTTTTTTCTGTGAATTTTCAGGATCTTCTTTGGAATGCATTAAGCCCTTCCTTATCGTCTTCGATTTAACATCATCGCAAAACGTAACAGCTGCAATGCAGTAGATGCAACCGACGCTACATAAGTAAGAGCAGCCGCAAATAACACCTTTTTAGCCCCTCCCATTTCTTCTTCCATTAAGTATCCGGATCCCTCTAAGATACGCAAAGCTCGAGAAGATGCATTGAACTCCACCGGTAACGTGATCACTTGAAATGCCAATACAAACGCAAAGAGGATCAGGCCGATCTGGGCTAATCCAGTAAGTCCCAGAATGAAACCAATGATCAAAAGGGGGACCGCAGCCATGGAAGAAATATTTACCACCGGATAAATGGCACTTCTCAAAGTTAAGGGAACATACCCCTTCGCATGTTGAACGGCATGACCGCATTCATGTGCAGCTACACTTACAGCAGATATGGTTGTCTGTCCGTAAACCGTATCGGACAGGCGAACCACTTTCGAGGCAGGATCGTAATGATCAGTCAACTCGCCGGTTACGTGTTCCACTCTTACATCGTAGATTCCCTGACTTTGCAAGATCCTCTGGGCTACATCCGCTCCGGTTAATCCGCTTCGATTCATGACTTGTCCGTATTTCTTAAATGTGTGCTTTACGTTGGACGATGCCAGCGCGCATAGGATGTATCCAAGGATCACCAAAAGATAGGTTGGATCCAAATAGTAGCCGTAATAAGGCATGTTCTCATCCCCTTTCCAGGTTTCTGTTTGCTACGGTAAAATAGTATCATGTTACCCGGGAAAAGTCAAATGTAACGCGGAGTTGCTTCTTTTGTAAACTTACTATGTTTTAACGCGGAGTTCCTTCTCTTATAAACCTACTATATTTTAACGCGGAGTTCCTTCCATTCGGGACCCGCTCTCACTAAAATTGCGACCGTAGCAGTACAAAATTCGCGCTGTGCGCTCATTAAGTGCTGACGGTCGCAAATGTCCCTTCATGGAAGCAATCTCCGCGATAAAACGATACCTACTTTTCTACAAGATTCATCTCTGCGGTAAAACAATGACTTACTTTTCTATAGAATTCGCCTCTGCGATAAAACAAAGACTTACTTTCCTATAGAATTCGACTCCGCGTTAAAACGACACCTACTTTTCTACAAGATTCATCTCTGCGGTAAAACAAGGACTTACTTTTCTGTAGAATTCGCCTCTGCGATAAAACAATGACTTACTTTTCTATAAGAATTCGCCTCTGCAGTAAAAGCGATGTTCTGCTCTTTGGGGAGCGGGAACGGAGTCAAGGGAATCGTGGAATACCGGAACCGGTGTAACCGGTGAGGATATGCCGCGAAAGTCCCTTGACGCAGTGACACGGATGATCCTATCCCACTAGGGAACAGCAATGCTGTTCCCTCTGTCTCTCCGACGAGGAGCGGGGTTTGGGGCAGAGCCCCAAAAATACTCATTTCAGTGGTGCATCATAAGAATTGAATATGAATCAGACTTTGGGAGAACACTTTTATCTGTCACGAAGAAAGACATTTCTAGCGAAAAAACACTGATATACTTAGTATATCAGTGTATACACAAGCTGCTGTAAAAACAGGAACATATGACAATAGTTATAAAGGATTAGATGTGAGTGTACCTGGATATGAAACAATACATATAAAAACTCAATGGAAAAAAGTTAAAATACAAATTGAAGAAATACTACGGAAAATGGGGAAATCAAGAATTTACTAAAGTATTTCAAAATAAAATCAACAGCAATACTCATGGTTGGTCTTGACCAATCGACTTCCACTTCTACGCCGGGTTTGTGTTCGATCCGACTGGTGTAATTTCTGTCTGCAGTATATTTCTTGTAGTTATTTACAAAAGTAACATAACAGCATGCTTTTTGCCCTTCCTTTTCACACCTGGTAACAGTTGAAGTGTAACTCCCGTTTTGTGCAATTCTTTGTGAACGTAGGAATGATCCACCGGTGCTTATCTCGGTTTGTACTTGAATTTATCGGGATAGAATAGTTCATATGACTTATCATCGTCGCATTCTGCGATATCCTCCCTGTATCTGCCGGATTCAAGAAATAATACCTGCACTTCGGATACGGTGTTTC
>CALGGT010000072.1 GCA_937915825.1 uncultured Eubacterium sp. | reverse complement strand
CCACGGTCATCGTACTCGCAATTGTAATATTTGCTTAATTCCTCATATACCTTGGACGCCTCTTCCGTTAACTTCTTGGAAAGTGGCAATATGCCGATTTTAACCGGTGCGATGGCCGGATGGAAGTGAAGGACCGTACGCTTGTCTCCTCCCTCTAATTCTTCCTCATCGTAAGCACTGCAAAGAAATGCCAGGGTTACACGGTCCGCGCCTAAAGAAGGTTCGATCACATAGGGAATGTATTTTTCCTTACGCTCATCGTCAAAATACGACATATCCTCGCCGGACACATTCTGATGCTGGGTCAGATCGTAGTCCGTACGATCCGCAATCCCCCAAAGTTCCCCCCATCCAAAGGGGAATAAGAATTCAATATCACTGGTCGCCTTACTGTAGAAGGAGAGCTCTTCCTGATCATGGTCACGAACACGCATTTCTTCTTCCTTAATGCCTAAATCCTGCAGCCATTGAATGCAGAAGTCTTTCCAATATTGAAACCACTCCAAATCTGTATCCGGAACACAGAAAAATTCCAATTCCATCTGTTCGAATTCACGGGTACGGAAGGTAAAGTTTCCGGGAGTGATCTCATTTCGGAATGACTTGCCGATCTGACCGATTCCAAAGGGAACTTTCTTACGTGAGGTTCGTTGCACATTTTTAAAGTTTACGAAAATACCCTGGGCGGTTTCCGGACGGAGATACACCGTATTTTTCGCATCTTCCGTTACGCCCTGGAAGGTTTTAAACATCAGATTGAATTGACGAATGTCTGTGAAATTATGCTTTCCACATGACGGACAGGGAACTTCTTTCTCCCGAATGAATTCCTCCATCTTCTCTTTGCTCCATCCGTCTACGCTTCCTTCCAGATCGATTTCCTTCTCTTCGCAAAACTGCTCAATGATCTGATCCGCACGAAAACGCTCATGACATTCCTTACAATCCATTAAAGGATCGGAAAAACTTCCCAAATGTCCGGACGCGATCCATGTTTGCGAATTCATTAAGATCGCGCAATCCACTCCTACATTGTATGGGTTTTCCTGGATAAATTTTTTCCACCAGGCTTTCTTAACATTGTTCTTTAATTCCACACCCAGATTTCCATAATCCCAGGTGTTGGCCAATCCGCCATAAATCTCCGATCCCGGATAAATAAATCCCCGGTTCTTTGACAATGCCACGATTTGTTCTAATGTCTTTTCCATGTTTTTTCCCTCTTTCTCTTATCCGATCATAAATTTTATTTCCGCTTCGCATACCACTTTTTCCTCCACATAGGCTTTGGCATTTCCAACTCCCATGGGGCCTTTGCATTTGACGATCTCGGTCTCTAAGCGAAGCCGATCCCCCGGAACCACTTTGCGGCGAAATTTGGCTTTATCAATTCCTGCAAAGAAAGCAAGCTTGCCTTTATTTTCCTCTAAACTAAGCACGGCAACGGCTCCCACCTGAGCCAACGCCTCAATGAGAAGGACGCCTGGCATCACCGGATATTCCGGAAAATGCCCCTGAAAGAACGGTTCGTTCACGGTTACATTTTTATAACCGACCGCTCGGACACCGGGTTCCATCTCCTCAATGCAGTCTACCAACAGAAAAGGATAACGATGGGGTAATATTTCCTTGATTTGATTAATATCTAATCGCATAGGAGCTCCTTTCTATGCTTCGTACTTTTGGAATACCAACGTAGCGTTGTGTCCGCCGAATCCCAAAGAGTTGCTTAGGGCAACTTTAACATCCGTCTGCACGCCTTCCTTCGGGCAATCCAGATCGCATTCCGGATCTTGTTTGACCAGTCCGATGTTTCCATGAATGAATCCTTCTTCAATGGATTTGCAGCAGGCAATGGCTTCTACCCCGCCGGCAGCGCCTAATAGATGGCCGACCATGGATTTGGTGGAGCTTACCTTACAATGATAAGCCTCCTCACCTAAGGCAAGCTTAATGGCTTTGGTTTCAAACAAATCATTCATATGGGTACTGGTTCCATGAGCATTCACATAATCTACGTCTTTCGGTTCTACATTTCCGTCTTTTAACGCGTATTCCATCGCTTTGGCAGCCCCATTGCCATCTTCGGCCGGAGCAGTTACATGGTACGCATCTGCAGTGGCACCGTATCCTACAATCTCCGCGTAGATCTTAGCGCCACGCTTTTTGGCGTGTTCTAACTCTTCCAATACCAGAATTCCGGCTCCCTCTCCCATGACAAACCCGCTTCTCTCCTCATCAAAAGGAATGGACGCACGTTTCGGATCGGTAGAGGTGGATAAAGCATTCAATGCGGTAAATCCGGCCAATCCCACTTGCGAGATCGCTCCTTCCGCGCCACCGGCTAACATCATCTCTGCCTCACCGTATTGAATGGAACGGAACCCTTCTCCAATACAATGGGTTCCCGTGGCACAAGCGGTTACGATGTTAATATTTTTACCTTTCAACCCATATTGAATGGATACATTTCCAGCTGCCATGTTGGAGATCAACATGGGGATCATTAACGGAGCCACACGGTTCGGTCCTTTGTCCAAAATTCTTTGATAGTTGGTTTGCACGCATTGCAAACTTCCCACACCGCAACCGATGGAACAGCCGATTCGGAACGGATCTTCTTCTTCCAGATTCAATCCACTGTCTTCCAAAGCTTCTTTGGCTGCTGCTACCGCATATATGGAAAAATCTTCCATTCTTCTTGCCGACTTCTTATCTACATAATTCAACGGATCAAAATCCTTGACTTCCGCATCCAGATGCACTTTATAATCGGTGGTATCGAACTTGGTAATCTCTCCGATACCAACTTTTCCTTCTTTGGCACTGTTCCAAAACGCTTCTACCGTATTTCCAATGGGCGTAATCGCTCCCATTCCTGTGACAACTACTCTTCTGCTCATTTTTTCCTCCTTATCTCATGGAAACCAACACAAAGTAATTTCTTTCCCTTATCTCTTACATCGCGATTCCACCGTCTACACACAGAACCTGACCGGTTATGTATCCGGCATCTTCCGATGCTAAAAAAACAGCCATATGGGCAATATCTTCCGGTTTCCCAAACACGCCCAACGGAATGGTTTTGATCGCTTCTTCCTTGACCTTTTCCGGTAATACATCGGTCATCTCCGTTTGGATGAATCCGGGAGCAATGGCATTTACCGTAATGTGACGAGACGCCAATTCCTTAGCGGCCGACTTCGTCATTCCAATGATTCCCGCCTTCGACGCCGCGTAATTCACCTGACCTGCATTTCCGATGACACCGGCCACGGAAGCAATGTTGATGATCCTGCCTCTTTTTTGCTTCATCATCGGACGAGTCACAAATTTCATTCCATGGAAGGCACCGGCTAAATTGGTTTGGATCACGGCCTGAAAATCTTCCTCGGTCATGCCCATTAACAAATTATCCCGGTTGATCCCGGCATTGTTAACTAAAATATCGATTTTCTTATATTCCTTGGCAATTTCTCCAAAAAAAGCCTTCGCCTCATGAAAATCACTGATATTGCATTGCTTGGCAACTGCTTTCCCCCCGTCTGCCTGTATCTCCTTCACTACCTCCAACGCCCGTTCCTTCGAGCCGTTGTAATTAATCACAACCATGGCCCCTTCTTGGGCCATTTCCTTTGCAATGGCAGCGCCGATCCCGCGACTTCCGCCGGTTACGATCGCTACCTGATCTTCTAATTTCATGGATAACCCCCTTTCTTTATGCCAACGCCGCTACCACCTGTTCCAGATCGCCGGGGGTGGCAACGCTGTACGTCGTAAGCTCTTTTCCCAGAACTCTTCCGATTTTCTTATTAAATCCGGCCAAGGAAGTTCCCGGGCCAATCTCCACAAAGACCTCCACGCCGTCCTGGACCATTCTTTCAATGGATTGCTGCCACATAACCGAATTCGACACCTGACGAACCAACAATGGTTTGATGGAATCCGCCTGAGTGACATAATCCGCCGTGCAATTGGCCAAATACGGAACAACCGGATCCTGCAAGCTAAATTCATCCAAAACCTTTTCCAACTTCTCACCGGCACCGACCAAAAGAGAAGAATGGAACGGACCGCTGACATTTAACTGGATCGCACGTCGCGCTCCTGCCTCCTGACAGGCTTTGGAACCTGCCAGCACTGCCTCTTTCTTTCCGGAAATCACGATCTGCCCCGGACAGTTATAATTTGCAATTTGAACTTCATCGATATCTTGGATGGCCGCTTGAATCTTATCCGCTTCCATCCCGATGATGGCCGCCATCCCGCCGACTCCGGCAGGTACTTCTTTCTCCATGAAAATACCACGTTGTCGCACTGCCTTGGCAGCATCTGTGTCCTTCATGGCTCCGGTGGCAACTAAGGAGCAATACTCCCCTAAGCTGAGTCCCGCAGATACATCCGGCTTAACCCCCTGCTCTTCCAATACCTTAAGAATGGCCACACTGGTGGTAAGGAGGCAAACCTGGGTGTATTCCGTAATATTAATCTTGTCATTCTCCTGGAAACAAAGGGCTTTCAAATCCAAACCGACGGCTTCGGAAGCCTCATCAAAAAATGCTTTTGAGACAGAAAACTCATCGTAAAACTCCTTTCCCATCCCAACTTTTTGAGCGCCTTGTCCAGGGAATATAAAAGCTGTCTTCATCGTATTTTCCTTTCTACTATCTATCGGATGTCCCTCGGCTATCCCAATCTGTTCAATAAATAGGAACAAATAAGGATAAATGGGGATAAAATGAAAAAATAGGTTGCCGAAAAAATCGACAGCCTATTTTACCTTGTCGTTTTCACTGTCACGATCTTCTTAATTATTCAACGCCCTTTTGCTTCAGGAAATCGATAACATCTCCGACCGTGCGAATCTCTTCCAAATCATCTGTGGGAATCTCCACATCGTATTCCTCTTCCAATGCCATAATCAACTCATAAAGATCCAAGGAATCAGCGCCTAAATCATCTTTAAAAGAAGATGCTTCCGTAATACTATCAGCATCTACACTCAACTGATCTGCGATAAGTTCTTGCATTTTCTCTAACATAATCTGTATTCTCCTTTTTTCCTTTCCTGATGGAGCGATCCAATCGCTCAAAATCTAAAACTAACTGTATCATACCGTATCTGACTATGTTTGTCAAGAAATAATTTAAATCAAAGAAAAAAGTAACATGATCAGGCCCATTCCAATCGCTCCGGTCAAAAACGCAATGGCATAAATCCGCCGTTTTTCCCAATATCGCAGGGTAAATAACAAAAACAGAATGACCACCAGGGCCAGACTTGCCAGATAATTTCTTTTATTCGGATTTCCCGATTGAAACCCGATGATCACCAATACCACAATGGATATGGCCAATGCAATTTGCAGAATCAAAATAATCTGCTGCAAGACCTCAGAAATCAAATCGTTGCCCTCTTCGTTTACAACTTGTTCCTCTACGTCTGCCTCGTCATATTCTTCTTCCGGGTTCTTTCGTATCAGCATATGACTTACCTTTTACCTTTTAGAATCCTTTTTAGGTCCCATTTTGCGTTCGGTACATGTTTCTTTTGCGTATGGGACTTCTTTTTCATACTGGTAATATTCTATCATAAGATGGGAAAAAGTGCAACGTTATTTGGCTTGACGCGGGGATGTATGACATTAGGGGAGGATTCAAATACTTTTAACGCGGCAATGTATTCCATTCGGGGAATTACTGGTTACTTTTAACGCGGCAATGTATTCCATTTGGGGGACGCTCGCGCTCAGGTGCGACCGTAGCAGTACAAAATTCGCGCTACGCGCTCATTA
>CALGGT010000071.1 GCA_937915825.1 uncultured Eubacterium sp. | reverse complement strand
AACGTCTTTCCTTCACCGGTTTTCATTTCGGTAATTCGTCCCTGGTGGAGGATTACGCCACCGATCAACTGTACCCGATAATGACGCATATTTAAGACACGATCGGCTGCCTCGCGGACAACCGCATATGCCTCCGGCAAAATATCATCCAGGGTCTCTCCCTTATGGAGTCGATCCTTAAATTCTTCGGTTTTTCCTTTTAATTCCTCATCGGATAAAGCGGCCATCTCCGGCCCCAACGCTTCAATCTTATCGACGATGGGGATAACCCTCTTTACTTCACGTTCACTGTGAGTTCCAATTAAATTCGAAATGATTCCCATATGTTCACTCTCCAATATTCTAGAATAAAGCTACGTTTTATATTGTAACACTTAGTAGACCTTGTTTCAATCATTTTTTTGAATTTTCCCCGAAAACACCGTTATGATTCACAGGATTCAAAAAGAATCACGAGACCCTTGCCTCGTGATTCTCTTTACATTTGATCTTGATTTGATTCCATTTCTTTCCTTCAGATTCTTCCGTTCCGATTCTTCCATTAGAATTCCGGTTCGATCAATCCGTAGGTATTTCCCTTTCTCTTGTAGACTACGTTCACTTCATCGGTTTCCGAATTACGGAATACAAAGAAATTATGTCCCAACAATTCCATTTGTACGCAGGCTTCTTCCGGATCCATGGGTTTCATAGCGAAACGCTTGGAACGGATAATGGAAATCTCTTCCTCTTCCGGAATCTCCTCTTCAATAAATTGTTGAGATAGATGAACCGCATTTTGTTCTTTATCGATTAATTTATTCTTATACTTTCTTAACTGTCTCTCAATAACTTCTTCTACCAGATCAATGGATACGTACATATCTGAGCTTACTTCCTCTGCACGGATAATGCTGCCTTTCATCGGAATGGTAACTTCAATCTTCTGACGATTTTTCGTTGCGCTTAACGTAACGATCACTTCCGTACTCTCTGTAAAATAACGTTCCAGCTTTTGAATCTTTTCTTCAATTGCTGCACGAAGCCCATCGGTGATATCCAGGTTTTTTCCACTAATTACTAAATTCATGATTGCCATCTCCTTTACGCAATGTATTTAGAAGGCTACAACCTTCCTTACGTCCATTATATAATAAAGTAGGGAAATCTTCAAGAAAAAACATAGCTTTTTTCTAATATATCGTTACGATTCACAGCTACATACAGCGTGAATCGTCTGAAAGCTTGCTTTCACGACGGTCCACGCTGTATGTTAGCTGGAAGCAGTCACTAAAAAAATGACTGTGCTTGCCGCGCAGCGGCATTTGAGTCTTGCGCTTGAAGCGTCGTGTCAGCTGGCTGTTCACGACCAAGAGCGCATAGCGGGCACAGGAATTATTTTTAGGGACTGTGAATCGTAACATGATTCTCCCACCACATAATGTCTTGCCAATCCCCTTAATTGTCACACAATTTCAACCTTGTGGAAAACTTCGAAAATCCAAAGACAAAAGTAGTCCATTTCGGTGGATATTGTGGATAACTTCGTGGATAAGTGTATTTTAGCCTAGAATTAAGACTGATTTTGTGGATAAAATTTGTCACAAAAAAGTCTACTTATGTCTAATAATCATTTATGAACACTTGAGTTGCATTACATCTAGTTAAATTGTATATTCTTTTCTTTGGTAACGACCACTGGCTCCACAAGGCAAGATACAATCACGGGACGTTACAGGAATTCCGATTTCATCCGCTTTCACACATCCTCCAAACCGTTTCTTTAAAGTCAGGTTCATCATATAAGTTAATACGCCCGGTTGTAAACCGGTCGTATAGGAGTTGATCAGAACAAACAACGGGTCCTCATCCAGAATTTCCATACATCGCTCAAGAAATGGAAAGAGACTGTCCTCGATCTTCCATATCTCGCCTTTCGGTCCTCTTCCATAAGAGGGAGGATCCATAATAATTCCCTGATAACGATTTTGTCGACGAATCTCTCGTTCTACAAATTTTCCGCAGTCATCGACCAAATAACGTATGGGAGCGTCCTCCAAACCTGATAATCTGGCATTTTCCTTTGCCCATTGAACCATGCCTTTGGACGCGTCCACATGGGTCACCTTCGCCCCGGCTTTGGCACAGGCCAATGTGGCACCACCGGTGTAGGCAAAGAGATTTAAAATCTTGATTTCATTATTCGGATTAATATTCTTCTCTTGTAGAATCATGGAATAGAGCCATTCCCAGTTCACAGCCTGCTCAGGGAATACCCCTGTATGTTTAAATCGAAATGGTTTCAAACCAAACTGTAATTCTTCTTTTTCCCCCAGCGGATACGTAATATTCCACTGCTCCGGAAGATTCAAAAACTCCCAACTTCCTCCTCCTTTGGAACTTCTGTGGTAATGGGCATTTTTCTTCTTCCAGAAAGGGTGACGATGATCCACCTTCCAGATTACCTGAGGATCCGGACGAACCAGAATATAATCTCCCCAGCGTTCCAATTTTTCTCCGTCGGAGGTATCCAATATTTCATAATCCTTCCAGCCATCGGCCAGCCACATAATTCTCACTCCCTTTCTGATTTTTAGGTAAAATCGAGTAGGAGGACCCTCCTACTCGATTGATTCAAACGTAAACCCGCTTCCCTGCACGCCAAATGTCCTTGTAAGAACGCTTGCATGGCACCTGTTATATTACCAAACAAAAAGAGCTAACATCCTTCCGTTGGAATGCCAGCTCTCCTATCTATTCCGTGGGTTAGAGGATTCGAACCCCCGACCTTTTGGTCCGTAGCCAAACGCTCTATCCAGCTGAGCTAAACCCACATGATCTGTGCTATCTCACACACAAATGTGATGATATCACATTTAAAACCACTTGTCAATACCTTTTGAAAAAAATGTTACGATTCACAGTCAACATATGCTATAGACAGTCTGAAAGCTTGCTTTCGAGACTGTCTATAACATATGTTGTCTGGAAGCAGTCACTAAAAACATATGACTGTGCTTGCCGCGAATGCGGCAATTGAGTCTTGCGCTTGAAGCGTCGTGTCAGCTGGCTGTTCACGACCTAGCGCGCATAGCGGGCACAGGAATATGGGGTTAGGGCTGTGCCGTTTTCTCCGGCGAAACTCCCATTTCCTGCAGGCGTTCTTTGGACTCATTGACCCGTTCTTTATTTAACGCGATCACTTTGTTATAGTATTCCTTGGCCTTCTCGGTATTCTGCTGCATCTGATAACAGCGTCCCAGGAAATACAGAGCATCCGCATGATCCTTTTGGATCTTGAGCATCAGCTTAAAGATCACGGCTCCATCCTCATAACGGGCTCCCTCAAAGTATTGAACTCCCTGATTATATAAGGATTCCAACTGATCCTCTCCAAATTCCATATAGATTTTCCGGTAGATCTCCTTCGAGGCGGAAGTAGGGTAATCTTCTTCCTTATGTCCGTACAGATACGCGGCCGCCAGAACTTTATCTTTATTCAGATAATATCGGATGCCTTCCATCATATCCGTATAGACCTTGATCTCCTTCTCGTTGGCCTTGTCTGCTTTTTTTACCTTTTCCTCCAGGTCATTCACCTGGTTTTGAAGTTCTTTTTTCTCTTTTTCCGCCATGGACAACTGGGCGTCTTTCACACTAAGCTTCTCATTGCTGTTGGCGATAAAGTTAGAATTGGCGTCAACGGTCTTTCCTTTTACGGTAGGCAGGATCAATACCAAACATACGATCAAGGCAATGATAAATCCAATGCCCGCGTAAACAAAGGGCATCCATTTTCTTTTATCTTCCTGATACGCTCCCACCGGCTTTACATTCTCTAAGGAATTCTTTCTGCGCACCTGCTGGCGGATCTCACGAATGTGATTCTCAGTTTCCCGGTTGTTCTCAGCAAATACACTTCCGATTTCATGCATATAGCGCAGCATAACGGTATTATTGAAGTCGATCTTGCGAATCTGCTTCAAACACTTGGTTGCCTTAGCGTATTCCTTATTCTTAATGTAAAGCAGCGTGATCAACTGCAAGGCTCTTACAAAGTTGGGATGGAGGGTGATCACCTTTCTCAGTTGAATGATCGCCACATCATCGTTACCGGTCTGAGCCTCAAACAATGCTTTGTTATATCGTTTTATGGCATTCTTCATCTGGTCCAGTCCAATGAGATTTCGACTGACCACGCGAATGTAATGATCCGCCACATTGTCTTTGATGTGATTCTCTTCGCTGTAATGGCTGCTGATCAGCCACTGGCAAAGAGCTGTGGTAACTTCCCCCATTTCAAATAAAACCAGGCCTAATAAATTTCTGGCTTCCTGATGATGTTTATTGAAATGAAGGCATTTTTGCAAGGCCTGGATGGCGCCGGTTAAATCTCTTACACGAGCCTTTTCCAAACCTATGTTGTAATAAGCGTTGGAGCACCTGACCGCCCTGTGAATAACCGACAGGTTCTGACCACAATATCTGCAATGGCTTTCTTCCATGGTTATCAGGGTATCACAACGAGGACATCTCATGACAATCCTCCATTGTTAACCTCTTCGATCATTTGACGGATCAGATCCGGCATATCCACCGTATCTGCCTCCTGAACCAGATCCTCTACGTCTTCCACGTCCGGACACGGTTTATAATGTTCCAATTCTTTCTCAAAATCCAACATGGGTACTAAACCCCTTTCTCTCGGTTCCCTCCGCCTTGGAATTAAAGTTTACGCAGGGATTCCAGGCGTTCCTTTACCTGTTCCATCATGCTTTGATATTTCACTTGCTTTTCTTTCTCTTCCTGAAGCTTCTGCGCCGGCGCTTTCTCAAGGAATTTCGGATTGCTTAGCATTTTCTCCGAACGCTTCAGTTCCCCTTCCAAGCGTTTTTCTTCTTTTTCCAGTCTGGCAAGCTCTGCCTGAACATCCACCAGGTCACTTAAGGGCATGTAAACCGTACCCTTATCGATCACCACCGCAACGTCATTCTCCCCCAGGGCATCCGTTTCTTTGGTTACCTGAACCTGATTCGCATAAGCCAGGGTCTCGAAAAACACTTTATTTTCCTGAAGGATCTGAATTAATTCATCATCCTCCGTAACCACAGTCACAAGCACTTTCTTGCCGGGCGATACATTCATCTCACCGCGAAGATTCCGGATCCTCTTAACGATCTCCTTAATGCGTTCCACGTTCTTCCGATCTTCCTCAAAGGCGTAAACCGGGTCATACACCGGCCAATCGGAGATCATAATGGATGTATTCTCGTCTTCTAACAAAGTACAATAGATCTCCTCCGTTACAAATGGCATAAACGGATGCAACAATTTCAAGGCCTGGATCAAAACCTTCTTCAAGGTATTCAATGCCGCTGCCTTGGTCTGATCCTCCTCGTTATATAAACGGGGTTTTACCATCTCGATGTACCAGTCACAGAACTCTTCCCAGATAAAGTCATAGATCTTTTGAACGGCGATCCCCAATTCAAAATGGTCCATTAAAGATGTAACATCCCTGGCCAATTCGTTGGCTTTGGCTAAGATCCAGCGATCCGCCTGGGTTAGCTGATCCGTATCAACGTCCACATGAACCAATTCCTTATTCTGATCAAAGTTCATCATAATAAACCGGGACGCATTCCAAACTTTGTTGGCAAAATTTCGACTGGTTTCCACACGATCCCAATAGAATCGCATGTCATTCCCCGGAGCATTTCCCGTAACCAAAGTTAGACGAAGGGCATCGGCTCCGTATTTATCAATCACCTCTAAGGGATCGATTCCATTTCCTAAGGATTTACTCATCTTACGTCCCTGGGAGTCACGTACCAGGCCGTGGATCAACACCGTATCGAAAGGAACCTGTCCCGTATGTTCCAATCCGCTGAACATCATACGCATAACCCAGAAGGGAATAATATCATAGCCGGTTACCAGCGTACTGGTGGGATAGAAATACTTCATTTCCTCCGTTTCTTCCGGCCATCCTAAGGTTGAGAAGGGCCACAACGCCGAGCTAAACCAGGTATCTAACGTATCCGGATCCTGGCGCATGGGCTTGCCGCATTTGGGACAAACCGGCTGACTTTCCTTGGTTACCAGCATTTCCTTGCAATCGTCACAATAGAAAGCGGGAATTTGATGTCCCCACCATAGCTGACGGGAAATACACCAGTCCTTAATATTTTCCAACCAATGGAAATACGTCTTTTTAAAATGGTCCGGTACAAAATTTGTTTCCTTCTTCTGAACCGCCTCAATGGCAGGTCCTGCCAATTCTTTCATGGAAACGAACCATTGTTCACTGACTCTGGGCTCCACCGTCGTCGAGCAGCGATAACAGGTTCCCACATTATGCTCGTGGTCCTCTACCCGCTCCAAAGCGCCTTCTGCTTCCAGGTCTCTTACGATGGCTTCTCTGGCTTCGTAACGATCCATCCCCGCGTAGGCCGGGTAATCCTCTACAATTTTAGCATCTTCTGTTAATACGTTGATGATCGGCAGATCATGGCGAAGTCCCACTTCAAAATCGTTGGGATCATGGGCCGGCGTAATCTTAACAACACCGGTTCCAAATTCCATATCTACGTATTCGTCAGCGATCAAAGGAATCTCCCGATGAACCAAAGGAAGGATCAAGGTCTTACCCACCAGATCCTTGTAACGTTCGTCCTTGGGATTCACCGCAACAGCCGTATCTCCCAAAAGAGTTTCCGGTCTGGTTGTTGCCAGGGAAATAGAACCGGATCCATCTTTAAACGGATATTTCAAATGCCAGAAATGTCCTTTTTGATCTTCGTAATCAACCTCCGCGTCTGAGATGGAGGTTAAACAATGGGGACACCAGTTAATAATTCTCTCGCCCCGGTAGATCAAACCTTTCTCGTACAGGTTGACAAATACTTCTTTGACTGCCTTTGAGCACCCTTCATCCAAGGTAAATCGTTCTCTCTCCCAGTCACAGGAAGACCCCATCTTCTTCAACTGTTCAATGATTCTTCCCCCATATTGTTTTTTCCAATCCCAGGCACGCTCCAGGAATTTCTCCCGTCCGATGTCTTCTTTGGTAATTCCTTCCTGCCGCATGCTCTCCACAATTTTAGCTTCCGTAGCGATGGAGGCATGGTCCGTTCCGGGAAGCCACAACGCCTCATACCCTTGCATTCTCTTAAATCGGATCAAAATATCCTGCAGGGTATTATCCAACGCGTGTCCCATATGCAGCTGCCCTGTAATATTGGGAGGGGGGATCACGATGGTATACGGTTTCTTATCCGGATTTACCTTCGCGTGGAAATAGTGATGGTTCTCCCATTTTTCATATAATCGATCTTCAATCTGTTTGGGATCGTATGTTTTTTCTAAATTCTTCATGGAAACAACAGCCTTTCTTTTCTTTCATTAAAACAGTATTATATCATGATATTGCCAATCTTTCAATCTTTTTTTACTTTGCTACGGTTCCAAAGCAACCGGGATAGCGCGGTTTCATTTTGGGAAATTTCTTTATCTCTTTTACCGTATCTAACCATCCCACAAAATAGGCAGAGATCGGCGTTACCTTGTATTTCTGAATGCGGTAGATTTTTTTCTCCACCAGGTTACAAAACATTAAATCCCTGGAATAATGCTTCTTTACGTATTTTACCAATTTACGGGAAATCCCGTCTTTTCCATTTGCTTCATACAGGTCTCTGGCTCCATATAAATGCAAGATCTCATGGGCCATGGTTGCCGCTGTTTCAAGCTTGCCGTCATAACGGTGATACAACACGGAAACCTCATAAAACTGGGACGCTTTGTAATCCATATAATGAACCATGGTCTGACTGAGCCCCGTTCCATTCACGTGAACCAGGAATCCTATGTTGTTGGTTTGGTAACGTTCTCTTAACAGGGTGGTATTGATCTTATTCTCCACATATTTTTCCATGCGATCCATCATGTATAATACCGCTTTAAAATCCTGATAGGGATTCTTTTTGATCTCGCATAAATAGGTTAAATCCTCCGGCTCCTCCACAGCAGTTATGAATTCCACCTGCTGATCGTATTTCTTTGCCTGTTTGGTAAGGTAGGCCGTTGCCGCTTTTAGCTTTCTTTTTTCCTGCTTCTTCGCTTTCTTGGTCCATTTACATTTTTCCGTATTCAGGTAAATGCTGATCAAAAGAGTTCGCCCTTTCAGCAATGCCCCACTCCCGGTTAATTGTTTCTTTTTCCACTGCTTTTTGGGAAGTACCGTGATCCCAGGCGTTGCCGTGGGCGTTGTCTGCGGGTCACTTTCTGTGGAAATGCTCCCTACCGCTTTTGAGGGTAACGGTTCTTTTCCACCACTTATGATAAGCCCAAGTCCTGTCAGGAGGGAAAGGACTAAAATAATTTTCCATACATTCTGAAACATTTCATATTTTCCGTTCTTTATTCTTTGACCACATGGATGGGGGTGCCATTCATGAAACTTTCAATGTTCTGATAAACTGCTCTTGCCAGCCGATTTCTGGCCTCCACCGTTCCCCACGCCATATGAGGTGTGATCAAAAGCCGGGTGGAATCTTGAATGTCCATTAACTCATCCTCCGCCGGAATCGGTTCTTTCTCCATGACATCAATTCCTGCCGCCTGAATCTCTCCCTTCTTCAAAGCTTTGGCCAGATCATTCTGGCAGAGAATGGGACCTCTCCCGAGATTCAGTACAATCGCAGAGGATTTCATTTGATGAAAGGCTTTCTCATCCAACAGATGATAGGTTTTCTCATTCAGGGGCGCATGGACCGAGATCACATCCGATCGCTGCAGCAATTCTTCAAAGGGAACTCGTTCAAAATTGGGATCTTCGTGATTTCCGGTTGTGGAAAAATAGATCACATGCATGCCAAACCCCCTGGCCAGACTTGCCACCCTGCGACCGATCTGTCCCAAACCGATGATCCCCATGGTTTTATCCTGCAGCTCATAAAATAGGTTGTCAAAATGGGCAAACATGCCGGACTCGGAGTATTTTCCGCCCTTGACGTATTCGTCGTAATAGGATAATTTTTCATACAGATAGAAGAGCATCGCGAAGGTGTGCTGAGCCACAGACTCCGTGGAATATCCGGCCACATTGGTTACGGTGATATTTCTCCGATTCACATAATCAAAATCTACCACATTGGTTCCCGTGGCAGAAATACAGATCAATTTCAGATTCTTACAATCTTTCAGCAATTCCTCATTCATAGGAACTTTGTTGGCAACGATCACATCTGCCTCTTTGATCCGCTCCGCATTCACCTTCCCGTCCTCGGTTCCATAATAGGTCACATCCCCCAAGGTTTGAAAATACCCTAAGTCCAAGTCGGTTCCCAGACTGTCTGCCTCCATAAAAACGATTTTCATCTGTGTACACCTCTTTACGTTCAAAGCCCACTTGTCATCAAACAAGTGGGCTTACGATCTTCTTTTGTTCTGTGCTCCGGATCATTTGCGAACAAGATTCTTACGCACAATTCCCTTGGGATCCTGGATCAACACGATCACGATCCATACCACCAAAGCCAGAGCGATCACCGACAAACCTAAGAAAGCGTCGTTCAACATATCTTGAAACGTGGGAGTGAAAAATTCCTCTTTCAACTGGAAATATTCAAAGATCGCATCAACCAGCCACATAAGAGAGGCTCCCCAGAACATATAGCAAAGAATGCCAATTTTTAGCGTTCGCGCTTTCTCACTGTTATACCAGATCAAGGTGACAGCGACAGCAGCTAACACCGTTAATAACAAGGTCATCCGATCACCTCCTCGTTCGCAACCGATCTTTTCGCTATGTGATCCGCTATGATACACATTCCTCCCCAAACCATCAGGATCAGCAACGCCATACAAACGCCAACCGTTGACATCTCATGGAGTGTCTCTGCCATATCAGACGGATTGGAGGCCGCCGTTAAAAAGGGAAACCAGGGAACCACTTCTCCATGCCAGAGATGCTCAAATGCCAGTAATCCGGCTCCACCCAGGTACATCCCATTCAGCCATTTTAACTTTTTGGACCAGGGTACGGCAAATCCCACGGAATTCTTCTTATCCGCCGATTCCTTTTCTTTTTTTTCTACTTTTTTCTCTACAACTTTCGTGATCGCAGCCGTTGCGGTCGGTACTAAAAAACAAGCCATATCCAAAACCTCTTTCCTTTTGAAAAATCGTATCGATGCATCGTAATGCATTTTTTCAGCTTTTTTATTATAGCATATTCCGTTCTCTTTCACAAGAGAAAAAGGGTGGTTTTTCCATATTTCTCCCTTGTATTTTCACGAGATAAGTTGTAAAATATTTTATAGATTAGCTTTTTAATAAAAGGAGGATGTTCATATGTTTGGACAATTAATTGAAAAACTAAGAAAAGATCCTAAAAAGATTGTATTTACCGAAGGAACCGAACCTCGTATTCTGGAGGCATCTTCCCGACTTTTAGCCGGCGATTTTCTTCATCCGGTTTTAGTAGGAAATCCGGAGAAAGTTACAAAGGCTGCGGAGGAAAGCGGTTTCAATATTCGCGGTGCTTCCATCATCGATCCCAAAAACTTTGATGAATTTGAAGATATGGTAGATATGCTTTGTATGATCCGTAAGAATAAAGGCATGACCGAAGAACAGGCCAGAGAAACCTTAAGCCATGCCAACTATTTTGGAACCATGTTGGTGAAAATGGGAAAAGCCGACGCCTTACTGGGCGGTGCTACCTATTCCACCGCCGATACCGTACGCCCGGCATTGCAGCTCATAAAAACAAAACCCGGAAACAGCATTGTTTCTTCTTGCTTTATTCTGGTTCGTCCGGCAGCCACCGGTCAAAACGAGGTTTTGGCAATGGGCGACTGTGCCATTAACATTAAACCGGATGAAGATGAACTGGTAGAGATCGCCGGCGAAACCGCAAATTGTGCGAAAATATTTGGCATCGATCCCCGCCTGGTCTTCTTAAGCTACTCCACGTTAGGATCCGGCAAAGGCGAAGATGTTGATAAGATGAGAAATGCTGCCGCGAAAACCAAAGAGCGTTACCCCAACCTTCCCATTGAAGGTGAGATGCAATTTGACGCCGCCGTTTCTCCTCGTGTGGCACGTACCAAATGTCCGGAATCCGAAGTAGCGGGACATGCCAATACCTTTATTTTCCCGGATATCAACGCGGGAAACATCGGATACAAAATTGCCCAGCGCTTAGGTAATTTCGAAGCCTATGGACCGATTCTTTTAGGGTTGAACGCCCCCATTAACGATCTGTCCCGTGGATGTAACGCGGAGGAAGTTTATTCCATGGCCATCGTAACAGCCGCATTGGCATAAGAAAAATCCATAAACATTTCAAACGGAATCAAACTTAAAAACTTAAAAAAAACCTTCGCCCTTTTCCGTGGCGAAGGTTTTTTATTTCATATTCGATGTTTTACATATGAGGCGAACTGGCAGGCTTTCTGCCAATTTCTTTTATTCCTCCTCCGTTTCCTGCAAGTTCTTATTCTTTCGATGCATCGAACCATAAATACAGGGAATGACAAACAACGTTAATAACGTTCCATAGATCAAGCCGCCGACGGTAACAATGGCCATGGGGCGAACCATCGCTGAACCATTGGATCGGCTCACCAACATAGGGATCAATCCCAGGATCGTCGTTAACGCGGTCATAAGAATCGGGCGAAGTCGGGTTCTTCCGGCTTCCACCGTGGCCTCCAGCGTATCTTTCCCCTTGCGCCGAAGCTGATTGATGTAATCCACCAGCACAATTCCATTATTTACGATGATACCGGAGAGCATAACAAAACCGATCATGGCAATCACACTCACGTCGCTTCCCGAAAAGATCAATCCCAAAAATCCTCCGGTAAATGCCAAAGGAATGGTAAATAGAATGATAAATGGCGAAAGCAGAGACTGGAACTGCGCCACCATGATCAAATACATGAAGATAACACCTACGATAAATAACAGGGCTACCTGCTTCATAGCTTCCATAATTGTCTCATCTTCACCGGTAGATTCCATCGAATACCCTTCCGGCCATTGATAATCTTTGATCGCATTCTGAACATCCTGGCTAACCAGCGCAATGTTGTGGCTCTCATCCACCTCCGCTGAAATCGTAAGATATCTGGTTTGATGATGTCGGTAGATGGAACTGGGGGACTCTTTCACATGGAAGTCCGCGATCTTTTTCAGGCGAACCTTCTTACTCTTCTGGGTTAACGGATCCGTATATTCAATCTTCATCCGTTTCAAATCCTTACGAACCAATTCTTTATCCGACTCATCCGTTACAAATACCTCCAGATCGTCGGTGTCGGTATTAATGGTTGTCGCCTTGGTACTTTCCTTAATCTTTGCATTGATCTTCTCAAATACCTGGGCAACCGTTAAGGAATAATTCATGGCCTTGGCTTTGTCCACCGTAATATCAAATTCAAGATCCGGATCCTCATCCCCATAACTTACGTTCTTAACTCCTTCCACCTTCTCGATCTTCGACTTTAAGTCGCCGCAGATGGTATTTAACTTATCCAGGTCGCGACCCTTGATGTAAAGAGTAATCCCGCTTCCAAAATAACTACTGATATCCATGGTACTTTCACTTAGGGATACATCCACCGGAATGTCTTTGGTTTTCTTAACGATCTCTTCTTTGATCTCCCGGTTGGTGCGCTTGGTATTCTCATCCAACAGCAAATACACCGAGACTCCGCCGCTGTCGCCCTGCATCGAAGACATCATGGAGGTACCGCCCATTAACGCACATACGGTTTCCACTCCGTCCACTTCTTTCATTTGCTCCAAAACCTGGTCGGAATATTTCTTTAATTCCTGATCCTCCATATCCACCCCTTCTGGAATGCGGATGTTGCCGGACATTTGCTCACTTTCCATGGAAGGCATAAAGGACGCGCCTCTGGTAAAGGCGATCACTGCACTTCCGATCAGGATCACAAAGGAGGCCAATACCACCAGCCATCGTTTCTTAAGTAAGACGCGAAGCACCTTCTCGTAGGAATCCGTAATCTTCCCGATCACATGAGATTCCTTCTGCTCCTTCTTCCTTCTTAACAAGCCCTGGGACATAGCCGGCACCAGCGTAAGGCTGATAAAGAGACTGGCTAACAACGAATAAGCCAAGGTCAGCGCCAGATCCATAAACAATTCCCGGGTCAGACCCTCCGTGAAGATAATGGGCGCAAATACAAAGATGGTGGTTAACGTAGAAGCTAAGATCGCGCCGGCAACCTGAGTGGCACCGTAGATGGCTGCTTTCTTGTACGAATACCCCTCTTCGTTGCGCAATCGGAAAATATTCTCGATGACGACGACGGAGTTATCCACTAACATACCTACGCCTAACGCCAATCCGGAAAGAGAGATCACATTTAAGGTAACACCGCTGAAATACATTAAAACAATGGCAGATACCACACTTAACGGAATGGAACAAGCCACGATCAAAGTAGGGCGAATGTCCCAAAGGAACAGGAATAAGATAAGGATGGCCAGGATACCGCCTATCGCCAGGTTCTGTAACACAGATTGCACGACCATATCGATGTAGATCCCCTGATCCATGACCACATCAAAGTGCAAACCTTCGTTCTGCCCTTCCAGCTTTTTCATCTTTTTCTTTAACGCCTTGGACACTTCTCCCGTGGAATGACCAGATGCTTTTTCAATGACCAAAGCCATGGCGTCTTCCCCATTTACCACGGTGTAAGTATCTTCCGAATCATCGGATACGATCACATCGGCTACATCGGATAACTGAATGGGGTCCAGATCATCCAATCCCATATCGCAGATCACCAATTTACCTACATCCTCGGTATTCTCTACTTTATCCCCTACGCGAACCAGATACGATGTTTTATCGTCGGTAATATAGCCAGCCGGCATATCAAAGTTTTCGGCCGCCAGGATCTTTTCCACCATATCTTTGGTGATCAGCTTATTCAGATTTGCCTGTTCTTTGGTTGTTTTCTTCTGTTCTTTTAATTGTTGTTTGGCTTCCTTTAATTTGCTGGAACCAGTTTTTACATCACTTTCCGCACTGCTTAATTTAATGGCCGCCAACGTCTTTTGAATGCTGATCTGCTTCGACGCTTCCGCCACGGAAATCTGTCCGCTTTTCAATTGCTTTTTCGCCTCGGTTAATTTGGTAAGTGCCGCGGCAATCTGCGTCTTTCCGGCTTTCAACTTTGATAAGCCGGTATTTACTTTTTTAAGACCCTGTTTGATCTTGGTAAGACCGGCCTGGGCCTGAGAAAGTCCGGAGGATACTTCTTTGATCTTACCATCCAGGTCTTCTTCGGACATTCCATTTTCCTTTAATTTCTCCCTTGCCATATTTAACTGGGTGTTGATCGAATCCAATTGCGCTTTTAATTCCGGGATCTCTCCAACCGCGGCAATCTGAGCCTCAATTCCCTGCTTAGCAGTTTTCAGGCTCTCCAAGCCCTTCTTGGTGGTCTCTAATGTGTTCTTGGTTGTCTTTAACGTCTTGATCGTTGTGGACAGTTTCTTCTTCTGAACCTTCAGCGTAGCCTTGGTTTTCTTTAATTTTTTTTCGGTTTTGGATAACTGTTTGCTTTTGGATTTCAAAGTTTTCAGATTCTTATTGATCTTATTTAAAGCCGTTCCCATTTTATCGGAATTCTTGGCAATGGCGGCTTCCCCTTCCGCTAACTTTGTTGCCGTTTCCTGCTGCTTTTGCTCCAGGGTGTCTTTTCCATCCTCGATCTTATCCAAATTCTTTTGAATTTTATTCTCAGCCTTCTCAAGTTTTCCATTAATGGCATCCTTGACTTTTTGATTCATCTTGTCAATTTTGTCCTGCTGGATGATCACCTGAACTTCTTTTTTCACATTCCCGGATGTCGTAACGGAAGCAACGCCTTCGATGTTCTCGATCTCGGGAAGAATATCATTCTCTACTTTTTCTGTATTCTTCACGCTATCCATGCCTTCGTTACTAACAGCTGCTACCATAACCGGGATCATATCCGGATTTAACTTCATGATCGTAGGATTCCCGATCACATCATCCCACGCGGTTGTAAGCATATCCAGACTTTCACGCATATCAATGGTGCTTGCGTTCATATCCGTCCCCTCATTAAATTCCAAAATAACAAGGGACACATTTCCATTGGAAATGGATTGAATTTCCTTCACGTTGGTGATCCCGGCCATTGCCTGCTCGATCGGTTTGGAGATCACCGTTTCTACCTCTTCCGGACTGGCGCCGGGATAGGATGTCATGATCACCGCATACGGAAGTTCCATACTGGGCAATAAATCCGTGCTCATACTTCGAAGGGATAAGAATCCCAATACAAGGATCAAAACCACCATAACCAGTACCGTATAAGGTTTTCTAACACTTAACTTTGATAACATCTTCTTTTCCTCTTTTTCTTCAAGCATCCTTCCAATGCTTTTATTTTGCCTGAAATCCATTTTCTATCTGTCGTTGAATATTTTCGTCAAAAAACAAGATAATAGATAAGCCGATCTGAGTCTTGCACAGCTTATCTATTACCCATTCTTTTTTATTCGATTATCCCATCGCCTTTTTATAATTCTCTTCTACTTTTCCCCAGTCCAAAACCTGGAAAAATCCCTTGACGTATTCGGCCCGCAAATTTTTGTATTTTAAATAATACGCATGCTCCCAAACATCAATCCCCAGAATCGGTGTAAGTCCTGTCTTCTCGCTAATGGGATTGTCCTGGTTCGCCGTGTTGGAAGTGAAAAGATTCCCTTGCGAATCGGTGGAAAGCCACGCCCAACCGGAACCAAACTGTCCCAGCGCAAGCTTTGTAAGTTCCTCCACAAGGGCCTCCACGCTTCCGAATGTTTCCTCAATCTTAACCTTTAAGTCTCCATCCGGGGCTTTCTTCGGGTTAGGGGATAGAATGGAAAAATACAGATTATGGTTGTAATAACCACCTCCATTATTCTTCAACACTTTCTTCAAGCCTTCCTCCGAGCCCTGATCCCAGTTCGCTAAAATCTCTTCCACACTTTGATCTGTCAAAGATGCTTTCTCTACTGCATCATTAAACGCCTTGGTGTAGGTCGCATGATGTTTGCCATAATGGGTTTCCATCGTCGTCTGATCTATATACGGCTCTAACTCATCAAAGCCGTAGGATAATTTAACCTGTTCAAACATCTTCCATCATCCTTTCTTTCCCTGGTTTGCTACTGCATTCATCTTTGCGTTGATGGCATCCTGATCTCCTAAATAATAATGCTTGATCACGTTCATATCATCATCAAATTCATATACCAACGGAATACCGGTAGGAATGTTAACGCCGATGATATCTTCATCACTGATCTGATCAAAATACTTAACCAATGCACGTAACGAATTGCCGTGCGCTGCGATGATCACACGTTTTCCATCCAGAATATCCTTCTTGATCACTTCCTCGTAGTAAGGGATCACACGCTCAATGGTTGTTTCCAAACTTTCATTGGGAGGAAGATTGGAGGGATCTACGTTCCGATACATATCCTGCTTGGTTGCGCTTCTCTCGTCATCCGCTTCCAGAGCCGGAGGCTTCACGTCAAACGAGCGTCTCCAGATCTTTACCTGATCTTCGCCGTATTTCTCCGCGGTCTCGGACTTATTCAAGCCCTGCAGCGCGCCATAGTGACGTTCATTTAATTTCCAGCTTTTAATAACCGGAAGCCAGTTACGATCCATCTCATCCAATACGTGCTGCAACGTATGGATCGCACGCTTCAAATAAGACGTATAACATACATCAAAGTCGTATCCTTCCTCTTTTAACAACTTTCCTGCTTCCTTGGCCTCTTCATGACCTTTCTCACTTAAGTCCACATCGGTCCAACCGGTAAAAAGATTTAACTTATTCCATTCGCTTTCACCATGACGGATTAATACTAATTTTTTCATGATTCGTTTCTCCTTATCCTTAGATTCTACTAAAAGTATCTTAAAAGTATCCGAAAAGTATAGGTCTGCAAACAAAATCAGACTTAAAATACATTGTACTGGATTCATAGGTAAATGTCAAGCCTATTCCCCCTGGAATATCTCCCGGATCCCATTTCGAAAATCTTCTCTGGCGCTCCACCCCAGATCCTTTTGAAGGGGGGTTACATCCGCCTCTAAATGCATAACCGGATTCGGCGGATAGGGACGTTTCCCGATTCCGATCTTTCCATCCGGAGCCACTACATCCCGCACGTCTTTCATGTATTCTGCCAGGGGACGAGGCATTCCACTGCCTAACACATAGGTTTTCCCGTCTACCACTGTTTCCCGTTCCAACCCGTTCTTTGCGATAAGAAGCATGGCTCTCGCCGCATCCTTGCTGTTTAAATAGTCCCAGATCTGCTCTCCTTTGGTTACCTCCGGCTCGCCCCCCCGGGACAGCTCATGAATTAAGGTCATAATTAAACTCCCATCCCCGTCATTTTTCCCGTAGACACTAAGAATCCTTACCCACGTATGTAAGATTCCCAATTCCTTTGCTCTGGCCCTGCTCATAAATCCCGCACATAATTTTGCCATTCCATAACCGGTTTCCGGAAAAGTAGGAGTATCCGCCCGGAGAACCCCTTCCACTCTTCCATATTCCGCCTGAGATCCGGCTCCGATAAAGATCTTGCAGCCCATTTTCTTGGCCGTTTCCACACTTTCCAGTGTATTCTTAACATTCTCGTTTTGCAGATAATAATCGTTGCGCCCGGCACCGGTTGTTCCCTTCCATGCCAAATGAAACCAGGCGTCACAAGGGGTTTGGATCTTCTCCGGCAAACTCTGGATCTGATCCATCTCACATTCCACCACCGTTACAAGATCTGACACGGGAATATTGTTCCGGCGTTTACTATCCTTTCGAACCACCGCATAAACCGAAATTCCTTCCTCCCTACACGCTTCTATGATCGCTGTTCCAATGGCCCCGGTGGGTCCGGTGATCACCACATTACGCATGCATTTCTATCCTTTCCTGTGTTCCCTCATAAACGTAGTAAAACTTTGCTCATCCATCGGTCTTGCATAATAAAAACCTTGAATGTAGTCGCACCCTCGTTCCGCAAACCACTTGGCTGCCTCTGCCGTTTCCACACCTTCCACCACGATCTGCGCGCCGATATTTTTGATCATCCGAATGGTATCCTCCAGAACCAGGCGGATTTTCTCATCGTTCATACGTTCCAAAAAGCTTTTATCCAGCTTAATGATCTTAAAGGGAAATGTTACGATCCGTTGAAGATTCGAGACACCGGTTCCGTAATCATCCAGGGAGAATTCCACGCCCAGGTTATACAGACGCCACATATTCTTCTTCATAATGTCATTCATACTGTCTGTTACCGTCTCTGTGATCTCAAAATTGATCTGGTTCACCGGAACCTCTTCCTGATCAAAATGTTTCTTAACCTGATCAACCATTGCCGTTTGCATACATTGAATGGCGGAAAGATTGATCTCGATGTATTCCAATCCCAATTCCATCAGATCATGTTCTTTGACATAGCGACATACATCCCGGATCACAAAATCCCCGATCTGCAGGATCGCTCCGCTCTGCTCAGCAGCCGGAATAAACATACCCGGTGAAAGAAAACCATCCTCTCCGGTATCCAGACGAATCAAGGCCTCCGCAGAAGTAAAACGATTTTGTTTCACATTGTAAATGGGCTGATAATACATTTCAAAACGATCGTTGGTAATGGCTTCCGCGATAATATGATCCATCTGACTCTTTAAACGGAATTCTTCCTGAAGAACTGCCTCCGAAAAATCCACCAGCTGATTGCCGGCGATGCAGCGTTCCATACTGTCCACAAAGTTCCGAAACTCCTCAATGTCCTTAAAATCTTCCGGAATGGTTGCCACACAGGCGACCGAATCAATATTTAACTCCATGGATCCTAAATACAAACCTTTCATCAGTTTGTTTTGTATCAGACGGGTGTCCAGGATCAAAGGTTCTTTTTCCACCCGCTCCGGGTAGTTTAGAGCAATTAACCCGGACCCCAAATAATAATATTCCGGTCGCATGGTGCTGGTTATTTTCTTATGTTCTTTTATAATGTCCCGGATCACGATTCGATATTTCTCATTCCCTACCAGGTTAATCAGTCCTTCGGAATTCTTGATCTTTAAAAGCACCGTGCGCACACCGTAATTGGATATAAACCCCTGACGGATATCCTTCCAGTACCCATCGTAGGATTTGGTCCCGGCATAAGAATCCCGATAATCCTCCGGACGCATGATGGTAATGGTGATCAAGAACAGGGATAACGTCATGCCAAACATTTCCAATAAAAATTGAGGGAGGAAGAATTGGATCGTCATAACCGACAGATTAATGGGAAACAGGAGCATGAGGCAGATATAATGTTCCTTGGGCAGCATTTTTCGATACCGATAGAGAAAAAGGATGGTATAAACAATGTAATACAGACCGATCACATATAACACCGGTATCAGGAACGTTCTTTGATATTCGCCATTTGCGAAGGTATATATCCAATGAAAGAATGGATTTAAAAGGACTAAGATTACATCCACAAGCAAGGGCACACCAAAAAAAACACGATTTATATTGGATTTGATATAATGACTCCAGACGCCCATGAGGCTGGCGATAAAAACAAAATACATCGGTGCATGGAAGGCACGACATAGGAAATACAGAAACGAGCAGATCTCTCGAACAACAATATGAGATCGAAAGGTCCAAAGAAAACTGGACGGGGCATCGGAAAGACAATCCGTGATCGTACAGATCATGGCCAGGGTTACGTAAAACAGAAAAATACGGTTGGTTCTCCCCCGGTACATCTTTCGATTGATAATGGAAAAAAGAATTAATGCCAGCACGAAGAAAGCCGAGATATCATAGTAATAAATTTTCATAATATCCGCCTCCTTCCATACAAATAAAACCCCACATAGATTATATCACAAAAACGCCTGCATGTAAAGAAAATCAAGCACTTTTCAAGGCCCACCAGATGACTTTTCTCTGCTTTTTGGTAATGGGCATCAATTGACTATGACTTAAGGGACAAGCCCCTACGCCGGTTTCAATTGTAACGCTGGGAATCTTCTTCTCATAAACCAGCCAATCTCCCATTCCACCTCGTTCTTTGGTGCTAATTCCTTTTCTTATCATTCCGTAACCGCACAGGTTGTGAATGGTGGTGGCGAATTCTTTTTGTTTGGCATACAGATCCGGGTATTTTTCCACGCTGTAATCCCAATATAAGATGCTGCCGGTGGAATGATAATTTAACACGAGTTTTACATGATGCAGTCCCTGTATAAAAGAGACAATCGCCTGGGTTTCCTTCTCAGAGGCCGCTTGTTTCCCATAATAGGAACTTCCGTCCGGTTTTTTCTTTTTGCTCTTGGTAAAGTTCGCCGGGAAATTATTGTTTAAGTTCACCCCTCTGGCGTTGGCCTTCCAGGTTCTGGCCGAAGATTTGGTTTTCTTGCAGATCTTCCGGAGCTTCGGATCCCTAATTGCCTGAAAACCGGACTGGGCGATGGTGATCCCATCCGGGTTCAACATCGGCAGAACATACACACAGGTTTTCTTTAAGATTTCCTGAAACTCTCCGTAATTCCTTAAAATATCCTCCGTCTGACGCATGAGCATTTGAGGATTGATATACTCTCTGGCATGGATCCCCCCATTGAACACAATGGTTCTTTTGGCATTGGTATTTCCTAAAACCATACACATGATCTTCCGATTATCCTCGCTGGATCCGATGGAAAAATACCGGCAGCGGCTTCCATACTTATGGTGAAGATCCGACATATCCTGAAGCATGTCATTGTAGGTATACAACGTATCTTTCCGGTTAACGATCCAGGGTTTTTCCGTAATAAAGATCCGGATTTTTAATTGATTTTTTTGAGATCCTTTTACCTTAACCGTAACCATACATTTTCCCAATTTTTTCGGCGTAATGATTCCTCGGGAATTGATATGGATCCGCTTTTTCGAATACGTGATCTTCAGTTTTTTTCGACTGTAATTAAAGGTAAGATGCCCTTTGGTTCCTTCCATGATCTTCATCACTTCATCCCCGGTGATCACCTGTAGCAGAGGACGGTAAGAAATGTAAATATACGCCGTTTTCCCATTGGTTTTAGAGGTAGCTTTCACCACCACCGAATAGGTGATTCTCTTCTTCGGGAATTTTACCTTAACCTCCCCTTTTTGATTGACGCGAAACTTCTTAAGACCGGACTTATTCTTTGCTCCCACAAGGGTGAATCTCGAAGGCTGATTCATACGAAGTTTGACTGAATCTGACGCGTAGGAATAAATGTGATAAATCTTTTCTTTCTTTACCTTTCCGTATCCGATTCCTTTTTGACCACCTTTTTTATAGTTCGCACCGGCATTTAACAATCGATATTTCCCTTGAGGCGTCGACGTTACGGTGGCCGGGGCAGTAGCCGAAGGTGTGGCACTTACCGTAGCCGTGGCGGTTGCCGTAGGTGTGGCACTTACCGTAGTCGTGGCAATGGCGGTAGCCGTAGGTATGGCACTTGCCGTACTTGTGGCGGTTGCCGTAGGTATGGCACTTGCCGTACTTGTGGCGGTTGCGGTTTCCATAGCCATGGGCGTAGCCGTATCCGAGGCCGCTAAGGCTCTTGGATGATTTTCCTTAGAAAAACCGCTCATGCTTCCCACCAAAATGCTGCCTAATAAAATCATAACGATTGGTTTTTTTCTTATTCTTTGAAACATTCGATCTTTTTACCTGCCTTATGGATTCTTTTCTATGATACATGAAAACGGAGACACCGAAGTGTCTCCATGATTCTAAATCAATCTTATGTCAGAAACTTGTTCTTACGCGCTGATTTTCTCTTTGGCAACATCTACCAAAGCCGCAAATCCTTCCGGATCGCTGATCGCCATCTCAGAAAGCATTTTACGGTTCACCTCAACTTCCGCCAACTTTAAGCCGTGCATAAATTTGCTGTAAGATAATCCATTGATACGAGCTGCCGCATTGATTCTGGCAATCCAAAGACTACGGAATTGTCTTTTTCTCTGCTTTCTACCTGTATAAGAGGTTTCCAACGCACGCATTACCGATTGTTTTGCTACGCGATACTGTTTGGAACGAGCTCCGTAATAACCTTTTGCTAACTTTAATACTTTTTTATGCTTTCTTTTTGCGTTCATGCCGCCTTTAATTCTAGCCATTATAAATTCCTCCTTTTAACCAATCTTCCTTAGATATAAGGCATAACTTTCTTCATCATCTTCACGTTGGTACTGTCTACAACCGCAGATTTTCTCAAGTTTCTCTTTCTCTTTGTCGTCTTCTTGGTCAAAATGTGACTTTTATAGGCCTTATTACGAACCAATTTACCGGTTCCTGTTACTTTGAATCTCTTAGCAGCAGACCTTCTTGTTTTCATTTTTTGTTTTGCCATGACTTTTCCTCCAATTCTTAATCCTGTTACTTTGATGCCATTAAGAACATAACCATGCTGCGGCCTTCCATCTTAGCCGGTTTATCAATGGTCGCAATGTCACTTAATTCATCAAAAAAGCGATCCAACACTTCTTTTCCCACATCCTTGTGAGCCATCTCACGCCCACGGAAACGCAAAGCTACTTTAACTTTATCTCCCTTTGTGAGAAACTTTCTTGCCTGCTTTGCCTTGGTCATTAAATCGTTTACATCAATATTGGGAGAAAGACGAATCTCCTTTACATCAATGGTTTTCTGATTCTTTCTGCGCTCTTTTTCCTTGCGCATCTGCTCATAACGGTATTTTCCGTAATCCACGATCTTACAAACCGGTGGTTTCGCATTCGGGGATATCTTCACCAGATCCAAGCCCTCGTCTTTGGCTTTCATTTGTGCATCCCTCGCCGACATAATTCCCAATTGTTCTCCGTCTGAACCGATCAGGCGAACTTCTTTGTCCCGGATCTGTTCATTAATCATTAAATTAGCTATAATTGCACCTCCATTATCGTATGCTCTATGGCATAAAAAAAGATAACTGCTACACAGCTATCCACAAACCATCTTAATCAAAACGTAAGGGGAAATTCCTTGCTTTTTACATAAGATTCTAATATAATGGTTTAAAACACATACGCGTAACCAAATGGCACGGCATGGTGAGAGTGGATAACTCTGCTTTTGACACCTTGTATAGAATATCATGATTTATAACGTCTGTCAAGACTTTTTTTCACAAACGGTTGCGATTCACAGCCGAGTTAAACATAACATCGATCGAAAGCTTGCTTTCGAAAGCGATGTCATGTTTAACTCGGCGAATCAGCAACCTGTCCTCACATGATTGGGGCAGCCGCGACAGCGGCAATAGAGTCTTGCGCTTGAAGCGTCGTGTCAGCTTGCTGAACACGACCAAGAGCGCATAGCGGGCCCCAAGAATT
>CALGGT010000070.1 GCA_937915825.1 uncultured Eubacterium sp. | reverse complement strand
CATGGTATTGCTACCACACGGACCTGAACCGTGCGCGTCTGCCAATTCCGCCATTCCTGCATGCTAGTCTAATTTATCACAATTATTTGGAAAAGTCAAGATTTTTCTATGGAATTTTCTATCCTTTTGTAGTATAATAAGTACGTGAGATACTATCACAAATAAAGTTTATAATCCAGATAGGAGGCTATTATGTTAGAATATGCTGTAAAAATACCGTCTGCCGTGAATAAGAATTTGGTTCTGAAAGTGGTGCCGGGACATTTTGTAACATCCCATTCCCATGTAAACTATTACCTGGACATGACCCGTTTAAAGGTTGGTCAGAAGGAAGCTGCGGAAGTAGCTAAGACCATGGCCCGCGATTATCAATACAACAAACCGGTGGATACCATCATCTGTATGGACGGGTGCTATGCCGTAGGCGCTTTCCTGGCACAGGATTTAGCGGAAGCCGGCGTTGTTTCCATGAATATGCATCAAAGTATCTATGTGATCGAACCGGAATTTAATTCCAATGGACAAATGATGTTCCGCGACAACATTCAACCCATGGTTCGCGGTAAGAACGTTGTTCTGCTGTTGGCATCTGCTACAACCGGTAAGACCATTTCCAAAAGTTTGGATTGTATTCAGTACTATGGTGGTATCGTTCAGGGAATTTCGGCTATTTTCAGTTTCGCCGATACCATCCAGGGGTATCCGGTACATCATATTTTCAGTACCAAGGATATTGAGGATTATCAATCCTATTCCCAGGATAATTGTCCCTTCTGTCAGGCAGGCCGTAAGATTGACGCGATCGTAAACAGCTACGGTTATTCCCAGATCAATTAAGGCCCAGATCCATTAAGGAATGAAATTCCCAGATCCACGTTTCTTTCACAGCGGTGAAGGGGGATAAAATCAGATGACACCTGATAAACTAGGATAAAAAAACGCTTAAAGTTCTATACTTTAAGCGTTTTTCTTAGATTTAATCCTGCATCTTTTGAACCTTGGATCTCTTTAACCTTGAATCTCTTCCGCTAAGGCTTTCATCTCCTCCAGGTTATTGGCCTTTACAGAAGAACGAATGGAGACCTTATTCTCACAGAACGTTACATTCTTACAGGTGCTTAACTGCTCCGTCATTAGCTTCGCGGAGGCCGGCGCCCAGGTTCCATTCTCAATGAACGCCGCACGCCTGTTTTGATAGTTCTTGCTTTTCAAATGCTGAATAAAATCCAACATAGGAAGGAAAATACCGGCATCGTAAGTAGGCGCGGCGAAAATACAGGTTTCATATTTGAAAGCCAATCCCACCGCCTCTGACAAGCCGTCTCGAACCAAGTCACAAACGTGAACCGGAATATTTTTCTCTTTCAGCACCTTCTCCATCTCCAAGGCAGCCTGATGGGTATTGCCGTGAGCCGATGCCACCGCGATCAGAACCCCTTTTTCTTCCGGCGTATAAGAAGCCCAGGTTTGATAGCGCTCCAGATAATAAGAAAGATTCTCCTCCAGGATCGGGCCATGCAAAGGACAGATGGTTTGAATCTCCAGAGCCGCCGCCTTCTTTAAGACATTGTTCACTTGCATGCCATATTTCCCAACAATATTGATGTAATAACGTCTGGCTTCATCCAGCCAGTCTTTGGTTCCGTCGGTTTTGGACCAAGCCCCGAATTTGCCAAATCCATCCGCTGTAAAGAGAATTTTCTCCGACTGCTCATAACTAAACATTACTTCCGGCCAATGCACCATGGGCGCAAATACAAATTGAAGGGTATGACTTCCTAATTCCAGTGTATCTCCCTCTTTTACCACAATCTGACGTCCGGCAAAATCATCATCCAACAATCCCTTGGCAAAGGCAAATGTTTTGGCATTTCCAACCAACTTCATATCCGGATATTTATGAGCTACTGCCAGTAAACTTCCGGAATGATCCGGCTCCATATGGGAAATCACCAGATATTCCGGCTTTTGATCCCCCAGGACCGCATCTAAATTCTTCAGCCATTCCTCAGTCTTCACCGCATCTACCGAATCCATAATGGTAATCTTATCGTCCATGATCACATAGGAATTATAAGAAATACCGTCGGGAATGGGATATTGTCCCTCAAAAAAATCTGTTTCCAGATCGTCAACCCCTACATATTTTATCGCATCACTTAAACTCATACCGTTACTCCTTTCAAGTTTTTGAATTACTAGGATCCTTTTTGCGCCACCCAATTTGTATTATACCAAAAAAGGAGCAAATACTCAATAAAAAATCTCCGACACCCTTTACAATTCCTGAAAAATGGAGTAAACTATCAGAGGAAAAAATGTAACGATAAGGAGCGAAACCATGAAAGAAACAAACATTGGTTTTTTTGGTTTTGGATTGATCGGCGGTTCCCTTGCCAAATCATTAAAAGACCAAGATCATCCATGCCACATACAGGTTGCCATCCGGCGCCGGAATCCGGGGATCGAAAAAGGCCTGGAAGAACATGTGATCGACTCGGTCTTCGAAGAAGTTTCCCATGATTTTTTCAAAGATTTAGACTTTTTATTTCTATGCGCGCCTGTGATCCGTAACATTCGATTTTTAGAAACATACCACGATCGGATCCCTTCCCGGGTTCTGATCACAGATGTCGGTTCCACCAAGGAATGTATGGATAAAGTCACAAACGAATGTGGCCTTTCTGCCCAATACATTGGCGGACACCCGATGGCCGGTTCTGAAAAGACCGGATACATTCATGCATCGAAAGACTTATTCCAGGATCGCCCTTATATTTTAACTCCCGGCTCTCAAACCACAGAGGAATCCTTACAAAGACTGAAACGTCTGTTGGCGTGCACCAAAGCAAATTTCCTTGTACTGCCATCCAACACCCACGATGCCATTACCGCATCCATCAGTCATGTTCCCCATATTTTGTCAGCCGCCCTGGTTCATATGGCCTCCCACAACGATTCAAACGAGATTCCAAATACCGATCTATCCGCCGGCGCGTACCGGGATATGACCCGGATCTCCACCTCTTCTCCGGACATGTGGCGGGATATCTGTCTCACCAATCAAGAAGAGATCCTAAAGAAATTAGACCTTTATATAAAAGAGCTTCACACCTTCCAGGATGCCCTGAAAGAAAAAGATGAAGATAAGATCCATCACTATTTTTCTCAGGCCAAGGCGATCAAGGATTCCGGAGCGAAGGAACCGGAATAACGATATCCCTGTAAAAATATCCATGTGAAACTATCCCTGTAAAACTATTACCCTAAAAAGATCCCTGTAAAAAATATGAGCATTTAAAAATATAAGTATAAAAAGCTGTCAAGAAATTCCTTCCTGACAGCTTTTCTGATTTCTTAGTATTTTCCTTAAAGATCCCCTCGATCGTTCGATCAATCGTCCACTTTCTTAAGGATACGAGCCGGGTTTCCTGCTGCAACCACACCATCCGGAATGTCATCACATACAACGGAACCGGAACCGATCACAACGTTATCACCAATATGTACGCCCGGGTTGATCGTTACATTACCACCGATGCATGCCCCGTTTCCAATGGAAATTTCTTTGGCAAATACCAAATTCTCCTTACGGCTTGCCGCAGAAATAGGATAACCGGAGGTATATACATTCACGTTGGGTCCGAAGATTACATTATCTCCAATGGTGATCTTGCCGGCATCTAACAACGTACATCCATAACCGGAACGGAAATTATCACCGATCTGAATGTTGGAACCGTAATCACAATAGAACGGACTGGCTACGCGGAGATTCTCTCCTGCGCTTCCCAACAATGTCTTTAACATGTTTTCCTTTCCTTGATAATCACTGGGATCCAATTGATTAAACTTCTGAACCACACGGGCCGTCGCGTCCTTCTCCGCCTGCAAGGTATCATCCACCTGATACAGTTCTCCGGCTAACATCTTTTCTTTCTGCTCGCCAGCCTGCTTACGGATTTCTTCTAACGCACTGGTTGCCTCTACCACAGATTTCAGGGAAACTTCCGAATCCGCTGAGGTATCAACGGCTCCATCCGGCACAGACAACAAGGAATCGTTCTCACTCGTCTCTTCTCCGTCATAATCGCCACCGGGCAGATCCAACAGAGAATCACTTAAGCTTCCATCTTCTCCGGCTGCTACATCATCCATGCTGCCTTCGGCACCATTGGAAGTAATGGTGGTATCTTCGTTGTCTTTCCAAAGATCTTCAATCTCTAATTTCGTATCTTCTTCCGCTACTTCTTCGATCTCGTCCGGAATCTTCTTCTCATCTTCCGCAAAGATATCTTCTAATTCTTCATTATCACTGACCGCAGCAGTCACACTTCCAGAAACAAATCCGCCGACAAAATCTTCATCTTCATCTTCAAAACTCTGTACATCTTTGTCGTCTACGCCAACCAGATCATCGTTGGCACTGGCAACTGCCGATGCGGTGGCAGCTAAAGCAGCTTTCTCCGCTTCTTCCTGACGAAGTTTTTCCGCTTCCTGCTCTTCCTCCGCTTTCTTCTTCGCTTCCTCTTCCGCTTCCTTCTCAGCCTGAAGTCTGGCCTCTTCTTCCTCCGCTTCTGCTTTCAGTCTGGCTTCCTCTGCCTCAGCCTCTGCCTTCCGTCTGGCCTCCTCTTCCTCGGCCTGTCTTCTGGCTTCCTCTGCTTCTTCTTCGGCTTTTCTTCTCGCCTCTTCCGCTTCTTCTTCCGCCTTTCTTCTGGCTTCTTCTTCCTCGGCCTTTCTCCTAGCCTCTTCTTCTTCCGCTAGTCTTCTGGCTTCCTCTTCGGCCTTTCTTCTGGCTTCTTCTTCCTCCGCCTTTCTTCTGGCTTCTTCTTCCTCGGCCCTTCTCTTCGCTTCTTCTGCTTCTTTTCTGGCCTTCTCTTTTTCTTCTGCCAATCTCCTGGCTTCTTCCTCCGCCTTCTTAATGGCCGCTTCTTCTTCGGCTTTTCTCTTCGCTTCTTCTTCCGCTAATCTTCTGGCCTCTTCTTCCGCTTCCAATTCTTCCTTGAACGCATCCAGAACTTTACGCTGAACCGCTTCTCCAATCTTTCTATGTTCTTCCGCGGTTAAATGTAAGCAGTCGGCATCGCTGGACATGGCAACAATGGATAGATCGATGTATTCCGCTTCCTCACTTCTGGCAACCGTTTCAAATTGAGGTGCTATATCAAAGGAATAATCCACCTGCTGTCTTCCAAAATCCAGTCCGAAGGGAGAAAATTCAATCTGATCCCCTAACAACGGAGGACTTAAGATCATCAGTTTCGCGTCTGTTTTTTCTTTGATCTTTTCACACATTCCACGAAGGTTCTCAGCAATTGCCATAGGTTCTGATTGAAATGTTTTCTTTAGATCGTTGGTTCCCAAAAACAAAATGACCATACTCAAAGGTTCATTGTTATCCAACGCTCCCTCAATATCATTCATTCCGTTACACCCTTCATTATAAGGGTCATCAAAGGAAATCGTTCTGCCATTTTTCCCATCACTTACAACTTCAAACCCTTCTCCCAAAAGGTCATCCAGTACACCGGGCCATGCATCTTTAAATTCCAGCATTTCACCCCCCGGCAAATAACCGGCAGTATTGGAATCACCAAAACATAATATTTTTCTCATATCCGATACCTTCCTTTGCTGATGATATACTTAATTGTCTCCAAACCTACATTTACCTTATAATTTTAACATATAATCATTTTTTTTTCCAGTATATTTCATATTTTTTTGAAAATTTTTTTATATTTTTTGTGAATGTTTACCAGTTATTTTGTAATTCATCCAATGTCATGGAATACGCCGGTAAAAATTCCTCCATAAATACCTGCACCTCGGGAAGATCCATTTGGGCGAGAATCCCCTGTATGGATTCCTTGGCCGTTTGAAATTCACTGTTTCCCGCGCTCTCTTCTTCCATGCATTTGATCAGCGCAGACATTTTATCCGCGGCCTTTACCAGCTTCCAATATTCTTTCTCCTCTTCCTTTGCCACCAATATGGATTCGTAATAAGGCTGCATATTGGCCGGAAGTTTATGAAGTAAGGTATAGCCGGCGATGTTCTCCACCCGCTTGTAGGCGTTTTTGATGTCTTCGTCGTAGTATTTAATGGGCGTGGGCATATCGCCGGTAATGATCTCCGTTACGTCGTGATAAAGGCCCATTAACGCCAGACGGTTTACGTCGTATTCTCGTCCAAATCGTTCATTCCCGATCACCCCCAATCCATGTGCGATCATGGCAACCTCTAAGGAATGCTCACTAATATTTTCTTTGGTGGAATTCCGCATTAACGCCCAGCGTTCGATGTATTTCATACGGGCCATTAAGGCAAAAAACGGATAAATATTTTCTGTGTCTTTCATAGGTCTAAGCCTCTCCCTTCTTTCCCATTCCGGTTTCAGTTAAGATCCATCCCGGAATCAACTTAGGATAGGATCTTCTTTAAAAACTGTCCGGTATAGGAATTTTTCTTTTTCATGATTTCCTCCGGGGTTCCTTTGGCGATCAGCTTTCCGCCGCCTTCGCCGCCTTCCGGACCTAAATCCAGAAGATAGTCCGCGTTTTTAATCACATCCAGGTTGTGTTCAATGACTAACACGGTATTTCCTTGTTCCACCAGGCGATTCAAGATCCGGATCAGCTTATCCACGTCCGCAAAGTGCAGCCCGGTGGTTGGCTCATCTAAAATATAAATCGTCTGCCCTGTACTGGCCCTGCTGATCTCCGTCGCAAGCTTCACTCTTTGGGCCTCGCCGCCGGAAAGAGTGGTAGAAGGCTGTCCCAACTTAATATACCCCAGTCCTACGTCGTACAAAGTTTTGATCTTATCGTAAATGGACGAAACGTTCTGAAAGAAGTCAAGGGCCTCTTCCACCGTCATATCCAGTACCTGATAAATATTCTTGCCTTTGTATTTTACCTCCAGCGTCTCATGATTATAACGCTTTCCGTTACATACCTCACAGGGAATGTACACATCCGGCAAAAAATTCATCTCGATCTTAACGATCCCATCTCCCCTGCAGGCCTCACACCGACCGCCTTTCACGTTAAAGCTAAAGCGGCCTTTTTTATATCCCTTGGTTTTGGCATCCGTAGTCTCCGCAAACAAGGCACGGATCCGGTCAAATACGCCGGTATAGGTTGCCGGATTGGAACGGGGCGTCCTTCCAATGGGGGACTGATCAATGTTGATCACCTTATCCAACGCCTCCCATCCCTTTATTTCCTTTACCTTCCCGCAAATATCATGGGAGCGGTTTAACGTTCTGGCTAAATATTTATAAAGGATCTCATTCACCAGGGAACTTTTCCCGGATCCGGAAACACCGGTAACACAGGTAAATACGCCCAGAGGGATGTCTACGTTGATATTTTTCAGATTGTTCTCTCCGGCCCCTTTTATGGATAAAATCCCGGTAGGTTTTCGACGGATGGAAGGAATGGGGATTTCCTTTTCTTTTCGCAAATAGGCTCCGGTAACGGATTCCTTGCACGCTTTAATATCTTCCAGACTTCCCTGGGCCACCACCCGTCCGCCGTGTTCCCCCGCCAAAGGACCGATGTCTACAATGTAATCCGCAGCTTCCATGGTTTCCTCATCGTGTTCCACCACAATCAAAGAATTCCCCAGATCTCTAAGATTCTTTAAGGATTCGATCAGGCGTTCATTGTCTCGTTGGTGCAAACCAATGCTGGGTTCATCCAGAATATACGCCACACCAACCAGGCCGGAACCAATCTGGGTAGCCAGACGGATCCGCTGCGCTTCTCCGCCGGAAAGGGTTCCCGCATTACGGCTTAAGGTTAAATATCCCAATCCCACATCCTTTAAGAATTTCAGACGGAACTGAATTTCTTTCTTGATCACTCTGGCAATGGCTTCCTGGCTTTGGGTAAGTTTGGTATCCGCCACAAACTCCTGAATCTCTTCAATGTTCTTATCACATAGCTGGGAAATATTCAGATCCCCAACGGTAACGGCAAGGGATGTATCCTTTAAACGCATTCCTTTACACGCCTGGCAAGGCGTGATCCGCATATAGGTTTCATATTCTTTTTTCTGCGTTTCCGAAAACGTCTCCCGGTACCGCTGCCTGGTGGCCTCTAAAATCCCCGGAAATACAACTTTATAAACGCTTTCCCCTCTTCGGCCCCGATAGCGGACTTCTACCTCCCGGTCAGCGCCATACATCAGGAGATCCTTGATCTTCTGCGGATAATCCTGAAAGGGTGTGGTTAAGGAAAACTGATATTCCTCCGCCAAAGCCTCCATTAAACAGCGGCTAAAGCTTCCCGGCTTGGCAATACTCTGCCATCCAATGGCCACGATCGCCCCTTCCTCAATGCTTAACCGCTCATCGGGGATGATCAGTTCCATATCAAATTCCATTTTATAGCCGATGCCTGTACAAACCGGGCAGGCGCCAAAGGGATTATTGAACGAGAAATCTCTGGGCTCCATTTCTTCCATGCTGATGCCGCAATCCGGACAGGAAAAATTCTGGCTAAACAGAATTTCTTCCCCTTCCCCATCGGTTCCGATGATCACCTTGCAAAGCCCGTCCGCGGCAGACAATCCGGTTTCCAGGGAGTCGGCCAGTCTCTTACGGATCCCTTCCTTCACGATCAAACGGTCAATGACTAAGTCGATGTTGTGCTTTTTATTCTTCTCCAACCGGATCTCTTCTTCCAGATCGTACACCACACCATCCGCCATTACCCGCACATATCCCCGTTTCCTGGCATTTTCAAATATTTTTACATGTTCTCCCTTGCGCCCTCTTACCACCGGCGCTACCACCATGATCTTGGAATTTTTCGGCAATTCCAGCACCGCATCCACCATCTGATCAATGGTCTGCCGTTCAATCACCCTTCCGCAATTGGGACAGTGAGGAACTCCGATCCTCGCGTATAACAAACGAAAATAATCGTAGATCTCCGTTACCGTCCCTACCGTAGATCTGGGGTTTCTGTGGGTGGTTTTCTGATCAATGGAGATCGCCGGGGGAAGCCCGGTAATCTCTTCCACTTCCGGTTTTTCCATTCGCCCAAGAAACTGGCGGGCGTAGGAAGAAAGGGACTCCATATAACGTCGCTGTCCCTCGGCGTAGATGGTATCAAAGGCCAGGGATGACTTTCCCGAGCCGGAAAGGCCGGTAAATACCACCAGTTCATTTCGAGGCACTTGAAGATCCACATGTTTTAAATTATGGGCAGACGCCCCTTTAATGCTGATATAATCTTTCTTCATCATTTCTCCTTACGATAGCTCCACCCATATCTTTTTCATCTTCATCAGTTCATCCCGCAGGATCGCCGCTTCCTCAAATTCCAGATCCGCCGCAGCCCGTTTCATCTTCCTCTCGGTTTTCTCCATTTCCTTCTCCAGACGCTCACGGCTCATATACTCATAATCGTTCTCTATGGCCTCACTCCCACTTCCTAACTTCGTAGAAATCTGGATCGCGTCCCGCACCGACTTCTTAACAGATGTAGGCGTGATCTGATGAGCTTCGTTGTATTCCTGCTGGATCTTTCTTCTTCGGTTGGTTTCTTCCAGGGCATGTTTCATGGAATCCGTCATACGATCGGCATACATGATCACATGACCATTCACATTACGGGCCGCTCTCCCCACCGTTTGGATCAGCGACGTTTCCGACCGCAAAAATCCTTCCTTATCTGCGTCAATAATGGCAACTAAGGATACCTCCGGAATATCCAGTCCTTCCCTTAAAAGATTGATCCCCACCAATACGTCAAATCCATCCATGCGCATTTCCCGAATGATCTCCGCCCGTTCCAAAGAGGCAATATCGGAATGGAGATATCGGACCCGGATTCCCACATCTTTCAGAAATCCCGTCAGATCCTCTGCCATTTTCTTAGTTAAGGTCGTCACCAATACCTTCTCGTGTCTGGCTACCACCTGATGGATCTCCTCCACCAGATCATCTACCTGACCGCGGGAGGGCTTTACAGTGATCTCCGGATCCAACAGACCCGTGGGGCGAATGATCTGCTCCGTTCGCAGCAGCTCATGGTTCTTCTCATAATCCGAAGGGGTGGCGGATACAAACATCATTTGATTAATATGTCCCTCAAACTCCCCAAAATTCAAGGGACGATTCTCCTTCGCCGAAGGCAAACGGAACCCATAGTCTACAAGCGTAGTCTTTCGGGAACGATCCCCCTCGAACATCCCCCGGATCTGGGGAATGGTCATATGCGACTCATCTACAATGATCAAAAAATCATCCGGAAAATAATCCAACAGGGTATGAGGCATATCCCCGGGCTTTCTCCGGTTCAGGTGCATGGTATAGTTCTCGATCCCGGAACAAAAGCCGGTTTCCCGTAACATTTCCAGATCAAAACAAGTGCGCTCATGAATTCTCTGGGCCTCGATCAAATGATCCTCTTTTTTAAAATTTGCCTCGGTCACAACCAGCTCTTTTTCAATATCCACCAGCGCCTCTTCCATCTGATCCTCCGGCACCACATAGTGAGACGCCGGGAAGATCACGGCATGTTCCAGCCTGGATAACACTTTGCCGGTTAATACATCAAATTCTTTTACGAATTCCACTTCATCCCCGAAAAATTCAATGCGGATCCCCCGATCACTGGCCGCCACCGGGAATACCTCCAGCACGTCTCCCCGAACCCGAAAACACCCGCGATCAAAGTCTATATCATTTCTGGTATATTGCATGCTGACCAGGCGGCGGATCACCTCATCCCGGTCCTTATTCATGCCAGGACGCAGAGATACCGTCATATTTTGATAATCAATGGGGCTTCCTAAAGAATAAATACAGGAGACGCTTGCAATGATGATCACGTCTTTTCGCTCCGTAAGCGCCGCCGTTGCCGAGTGTCTGAGTTTATCGATCTCATCGTTAATAGAGGAATCCTTCTCAATATAGGTATCCGTGGAGGGAATGTAGGCCTCCGGCTGATAGTAATCATAATAGGATATAAAATATTCCACGGCATTTTCCGGAAAAAACTCCTTAAACTCCCCATACAGTTGGGCCGCTAAGGTTTTGTTATGGGCGATCACCAGGGTAGGCTTTTGCAATTGTTCGATCACATTGGCCATGGTATAGGTTTTCCCGGAACCGGTGACTCCTAAAAGGGTTTCAAACTGATTTCCATCCCGAAATCCCTGCACCAGTTCCTGAATCGCCTGAGGTTGATCGCCGGTGGGTTGAAAAGGAGCATGCAATTTAAAAAGCTCTTCTTTCTGTTCCTTCTGGCTCATCCTTTTCCCCCTTTCACCAGGCGTTGATCAAATCCAACGCCTCTTTCAACTGGTTGTCATCATCCTTTCCATATCCTCCCTCGGATCCCTGATATTCCACTACTTTATCCGGCGTTAACCCGATCTTGTGAATGCTTTTTTGGTTGGGAAGAAAATATTCCGATGAGGTGATCTTTAAGGCTCCTCCCACCGAATGGTCCAGGCTAAGTATGGTTTGCACAATGCCCTTACCAAAACTTTGGGTTCCCACTAATTTGGCCTGATTTCTGGCCTGCATGGTACCGGCAAATACTTCCGAAGCCGAAGCGGAATTCCCGTTGATCAGAATGACTACCTTGCCGTTATAGGAATGTTTGTCATCGGAGGTATATTTCTTATCCCCCTGTTTCTTACTTTTTTCCGTGATTAGATCCCCCTTGGGCAGCAGATAATTTAACATATGAATGGTAGCATCCACGCTGCCGCCCCCATTATCCCTTAGATCCAGAATGAGTTTTTCCTGGTTTTTACGCTCCACCTTCTTCATGATCTCTTCAAATTGTTCATCGGTATTTTCGTTAAAGGACGTAATGCGAATGTAGCAAACCTCCGAAGATAAGTCCTTGGAAGAAACCGTTTCCGTCTCCACCACTTCCCGCTTGATCGAAAAGGTCTCATAGGCTTTCTTCCCATCTTTGACCCGTTCCACTTTAATCGTTACAACACTTCCCTCTTTGGCATCGTATCCATTCTTGATCAAATCCGACACCTGAGAGATACTGCCCCCGGAGATCACCTCCTGATTTACCTCCACGATCACGTCGCCTTTAAGTATCCCGGCTTCCTCCGCCGGTCCCCCCTCCTTCACATCCTGAACCACGGTTTTTCCATTTTTTTCTACAATGGTGATCCCAATCCCTACATACTGGCCGTCCATTCCGGATTTTACACTCTTATATTCTTCCGGGGAATAGTACGTAGAATACTCATCTCCCACACCCTGTACCATGCCTTTTAACGCCACATTGACCATGTCATCCTCGTTTAGTTCCCCGGGATAATAATCCTGGATCAAACGGTATAACAAGGAGCTCTTCTGATAGATCTTCTTTGGGACCGAAGAAGGCCACAAGTTCACGCCGAACGCATTCATAAGCATAACGAGAATGGCACAGGAAAGAAATCCTGTGGCAAGTCCCATAAAATATTCCGATTTTAAAATCCTTAACAAAAATTTTAATAGCTTTTTACCCATTTTATTTTCCTCTTTTTCCAAGCTTCTTCTTCCCTTTTAAACATCCTTCTCTTCCAGCGAAAAAAAAGGAAGACGCCGGTTCAACGTCTTCCTTCCTTACGGACTATCTGGATACGTAATTCAAAGGATTTACATAGGTTCCATTCAAAGAAACGCCAAAATGCAAATGTGCTCCGGTAGATATACCCGTGGATCCCACATATGCGATCACATCTCCCTGACTTACCTCGTCTCCTTGTTTTACTGCTAATTTCGACGCATGCATATAAACGGTATACAAACTGTTGCCATGATAGATCATAACATAATTGCCGGCGGTTGAGCTATATGCTGCCGTTACGACCGTGCCGTCCCCGGCGGCTATAATCGGGGTTCCAGCCGAAACACCAATATCAATTCCTTTGTGGTAGGTACTGGCTCCGGCGGTAGGCGCTTTCCTCTTTCCAAAATTCGAAGAAATCCTTCCCTTTACCCGTAACGGCCATCTTAAATCGCTGGTACTGGACGCGTATTGATCATCCGCGTAATTGGTTGCATCTCCGGCACCTCCTCCGGAAGAAGAGGCTGCAGCAGCTGCTGCGGCAGCTTTTTTGGCAGCTTCTTCCGCGGCGATCTTAGCTCGTTTGGCTGCCAGTAATTTTTCGATCTTTTCTTCCTGTTTTGCGGACTCATTCAGGAAGTTCTTCTTTCTCTTATCCCGTACATGAATCACGCCGTTTAATTTTTTGATCTCCTTTTTCTTCGTACGCTTCAACTTTTTAACCGCGTTTTTCTCAGCTTTCGCTTCTTCACGCATCATGGTGATCTCCATGATCTTCTTTTCCATAATGGTACGCTTATTCACGGTATCATCCTTCACGGTTGAAAATCCGGAAAAAAGCTTCTTATCATAAGCAGAGATCTTGGACACGTACTCGCTTCGATTTAAGAAATCCCCTAAACTGGTAGCATTCAAAATTACATTTACGTAATTCTTATCATCATTCTCGTAAATATAACAGATCCGGTCTTTCATTAAGTTGTATTGTTCTTTTTCTTTTGCTTCCGCCGCTTTTACGTCTTCTTCAATGCTGTCCAGGTCTTTGCGGGCATCTTCTAATTGCCCCTCTAAGGATTCCAGGGTCTGATCGATCTTCATGATCTTCTTGTCCGCTTTTTCAATAAAAGAAAGCAAGCTTCCCTTATCGTTTTCCAACTTCTTGATCTCCGATTGAAGCTCATTGATATTGGACTGGGTTTCCTTTTGTTTGGCTTCGATCTTCTTGATTTTTTTATCGTATTCTTCCGTACTCATGGTACCGGAATCCTCGGCCATGGTTTTCTTAGGCAGGTTGGCACTTACCGCCACTCCAAAAACCAGCACGGAAACCAATACCCCGATTCCCATTTTTCTTCGCGTCATACTATTTCCTCCTTGCAAACCCTGCCCGTTAAATATCCAGATGTTTTCTTACGGTAAAGAAACTACCTAAGAATCCGATTCCGATTCCCAAAAGGAAACATAAGGGAACCAACACCTTAAATTCATCCCCTGCGCTGACAAAGTGCATCCAGGATGAAAAAACACCTAACTTGCCGTTTACATACGCCACCATACCATGGTAGCTGATAACCAAAATAACCAATGGGATTATGGCTCCCACAAAGCCAATGATCACACCTTCAATGATAAACGGAGCACGAATGTAATAATCCGACGCTCCCATCAGACGCATGATCGCGATCTCACTTCTTCGCACGGTAATTCCCGTGGATATCGTGGAATTGATCAGGAAGATCGAAACGCACAACAAGATCAGAATAATAACCACGGATATCACACTGATCATACGATTTACATGAATCAGGTTCTTGGCTGTATCCGTCGAACGTTTCACCTCTCGAACCCCTTCCAACCCTTCAATGTATTGAGCCACTTTTTCCTGGGAAGAGATGTTCTTTAAAATCACCTGGTAAGAAGCGGAATCCTTTAGGGGATTTTCACTTCCGAAACTCCGGATCAGGTCCGGATCGTTCTTAAAATTCTCTTCCTTGAAGGTTTTCCACGCTTCCTCCGCCGAAATAAATGTTACATGATCCACTTCTGCCTGGCTCTTAATCGCTTCTCCGATGGTGTCCATTTGTTCCTGGGTTGCCCCCTCATCAAAAAACACCGTCACACCGACTGAGGTCTCCATTTCCTGGATCATATACTGGAAATTGCTGACCAAAAAATAAAAAACGCCAAACATAAACAAGCATGCTGCCATCGTACCGATGGAAGCCAAGGTAAACAAACGGTTTCTCTTTAAGTTGATCAACCCTTGTTTTACGCTGTACATAAAAACACTAAATCCCCGCATTACTGTATCCACCTTTTTCATCTCGAATTATATTTCCATTGTCCAATACGATCACGCGTTTTTGCATGGCATTGACAATATCGCTGTTGTGGGTTACGACCACAACGGTGGTGCCCATTTTATTTACTTCCTGTAAAAGTGAAATAATTCCATGGGCCGTCTCCGGGTCTAAGTTTCCGGTAGGCTCATCGGCCAATAAGATCGGCGGTTGGTTGACCAACGCTCTGGCAATGGCTACCCGCTGCTGTTCTCCTCCGGATAGATCATCCGGAAAATGTTGCGCCTTATCTTCCAACCCTACAATCTTTAATACCGTCATAACGTTGTGTTGAATCTCTTTTTTCGTTCTTCCAATGATCCGTTGGGCAAATGCCACGTTTTCAAATACGGTTTTATTCTCCAACAAACGGAAATCCTGGAAGATCGTTCCTATATTCCTTCGATATTGGGGTACCTGCTTCCGATTCAACTGGTTCACCAGACGACCGGCGATGTATAATTTTCCATCCGTTGGATCCAACTCTTTTAACAATAACTTGATAAAGGTGGATTTCCCGGATCCGCTTCGACCCACCACGAACACAAATTCCCCGGGGTAAATCTCCAGGGAAACATCTTTTAACGCGTCCACCCCGGTTTCATCGTATAATTTTGCCACATGATCCATGGCAATGATGGGTAATTTCTTCTGTTCCGACATATTCTCTTTCACTCCGTGCTCATTCATCCTACCTGGTTTTCAAACATTCGATGTGATCAATAATCCATGGTTTCTAAGTATTCCATGTATTTCACTACCATCATCGCGATCTTAAAGGTGATGGCATCGTCAAACAATCGCAGGTTCATGCCCGTGTCTTTCTGAATTTTATCCAGCCGGTATACTAAGGTATTCCGATGGATGAATTTTTCCCGGGCAGTCTCGGATACATTTAAATTGCATTCGAAAAATTTATTCACCGTGTTCAACGTTTCTTCATCGAACTGATCCGCCGATACATCCCGGAATACTTCGTTAATAAACATTTTACAAAGATTCATGGGAAGCTGATAGATCAGACGTCCGATTCCCAGGTTCCAATACGCGATCACCCTTTTTTCACTGTAGAAGATCCTTCCTACATCCAGAGCAAGCTTCGCCTCTTTGTAGGATTTGGAAACATCCTTCAGTTCCTCAATAATGGTTCCGTAGGACACGTGGACATTGGTCATAGCTTCGGCGTTTAACATATCTACGATCACATTGGCTGTTTTATCCAGATCATCTAAGGTTTCATTCTCTTCCATCATCTTAATGAGAATGATATTCTTCTCATCCACCGCAGATCGGAAGAGCATCCACCGCCGTAATAAAATTCTTCGGCTGAACCGCAAACAAACTGCGTACCAATTCCAACGGAGCCTGATCCTTTGACATATCCGTTTCGATCAGAAATACAACCCGTCTGGCATGAATATCAATGTGAAGGCGTTTGGCTCTTCCTAAAATATCCACCATTAACATGTTATCCAACAACAGGTTCTTAATAAAATTATCCTTGCCGTAACGTTCCTGGTAAGCCTCTATTAGGCCTTGTAATTGGAAAACCAGCATTTTCCCGATGGTATATACTTCTTCCGATTCGCCTTTTAAGATCACCACGTAATTCATGACTCCGTCATATTCAACTTTAAAAAACTGACATCCATCGATGATCTGGCTGTCTGCCTCTGAATCCACAAATTTCTTAGCTGTTTCCCGATAAGATTCCATCTCATCTACGGTTGCCGCAAAATAATTGGTTTCCACATCCATGACACACAATTCCACATTGGTAATGGAACTGATCTCATCTACGGTTTTTTGAATAATCTGATTGGATAACATGATTCCTCCTGATTCTATACAAGACTACTACTGTAGCATACATATTCATTCTATCACGTTTTCCTGCAATTGTAAAGAAAAATATTGGCTGTGAACCGTAACATTTCTCCATGCAAAAACGTGCGAACAAAAATATGTTCGCACGTTAGATTCGGATTCATTTTCCTTTACAAATATTAGTTTGTAATGGTAAGTTCACTGTCTTTATCAAACAAGTGAATCTTCTCAGCATCCAAAGCGATCTTAATGGTATCGCCCTGACGAGCTGTTGTTCTGGGATTTACACGAACCGTAATGTCCGTATTCTCTACGGTGAAGTATAAGAATACTTCGGCACCTAACATCTCGAATACCTTAACGGTAGCCTCGATCACAGTATCCGGGGAATTTGCGATGAATACTTCCTCATCCTTAATATCTTCCGGACGAATACCAAAGATAATATCCTTATCCTCGTAACCACCTTCGATCAACTTCTTCGCCTTGCTTTCCGGCAGCTTAATGCTGTTGGATCCGAATAATAACATAACATCGGAACCGGAAACTACTACACGGGCTTTAATGAAGTTCATCTGAGGAGATCCGATAAATCCGGCTACGAACAAATTGTTCGGTCTCATATAAAGATCGATGGGGCTGTCAACCTGTTGAACAACTCCGTCCTTCATAACTACGATACGGGTACCTAATGTCAAAGCCTCTGTCTGGTCGTGTGTTACGTAGATAATGGTTGTTTCCAATCTCTGATGAAGTTTCGAGATCTCGATACGCATCTGTACACGCAACTTTGCGTCCAAGTTGGAAAGGGGCTCATCCATAAGGAATACCTTGGGATCACGAACGATTGCACGACCCATGGCAACACGCTGTCTCTGACCACCGGATAAAGCCTTCGGTTTACGATCCAACAACGGCTCAATACCAAGGATCTTAGCTGCTTCATGAACCAAACGATCGATCTGGTCTTTCTGAACTTTTCTTAATTTCAAGCCGAATGCCATATTATCATAGACAGACATATGAGGGTACAACGCATAGTTCTGGAATACCATGGCGATGTCACGATCCTTCGGCTCTACATCGTTCACCAACTTGTCTCCGATCCAAAGCTCTCCACTGGAAATCTCTTCCAAACCTGCGATCATACGGAGAGTCGTAGATTTACCACATCCGGAGGGACCTACAAAGATGATAAATTCTTTGTCCTCGATCTCCAAGTTGAAATCCTTTACTGCGTGGAATCCGTTTGGATACACTTTGTTAATGTTTTTTAATGATAAACTTGCCATTACTTATCCTCCCTGATAAATTATTATCGTATGTTTACTCTGTTAATATACATCATTTCACGGAAAAGTGCTATATCTAAAATATCTAAATATTTTTTTTATTTTTGTATAAAATACACAAAAGGAAAATTTCACTCTCCCGGATCAGGATTCCATATCCTTTTCATCCACGCCATCATCGGTGCCAAGCACGATTTCCACATCCGCGTTATTGGTAAGCCCCATCTTTTCCACCACTTGTGGATTGTTAAAATACGGGGCCAGTTTCTTCGCCCAACTAAGCTTATTTCCGTAGATCACCGTTTTCGTCTGAATGTCTCCAACCAGATTTCCGATCCCGGATACTTTAAATCCCGCGGCCTGAAGCTTCGTTTGATAATGAGCCGCTAATCCGGTAATATTGCTTCCATTCGTAATCTGAACGCTATGTTTAAAGGCAACGGACGGCGTCGCCCCCGGTTTCAGAGAGGCAACCGCCTTCTCTTGTCGCTCTCCTTCTTCCCAGAAATTGTTGATCTTCTTTTCCGTTTCTTTCTTGTTCAACGCGGCGTATCCCAAAGACTCATCCGCGCGGGCACGATACGCTTTGATGCATTTTCTCTTGATCTTCAAATACGAGGAAGCATAGGTCTGCCGCTGGTTGAGGGTCAGATCCGACACGACGTGATCCCACTCGCTCTTCATAAAGTTTTTCATAGCGTTTTCGTCTTTATTGGCAAATACCAGATCTCGGTATTCCTCGCTTAATGTATACGCGCCTTTTTTCTTGTCAAACCGCTTATCGAATTCCACCTGGTTCATCATGGTAAAAAAGTCGATATCGATGTCTAGTTCCTCTTGCAGCAACAAGGCCCCATACTCATAGGCTACATCCCCGGAAAAATACTGATTAATGTCCGCCAAGGTCACGATCTGGGGAATTCCTGAGCTGATCTCGCTGTATTTTTTATAGGCCTGAGGCGTTAAGGAAATCTGGGTTTTATTGGGAATGGTAATAAAGTCTACGTTCCCGGTTTCCTTGTCAAAAAGCTCCAGCACGATCGCCTTAACCCGGGCGGTTTCCGAATCCACGGAATAAACCAGATTGCTGGCCTCCGCGCCAATGTCAATGGGAAGTACATGCTTGTAATGGGTACTTCGCTCGTCACGGGTGGTGGATTTAAAAAATTGCGACGTAATAAAATAACTGATCACGCCGATTCCCACAAATAATATAATAACACCCATGGTTCTTAAAAAATGGACCAGGAAAATCCGTCCCAAACTTCTCTTTCGCTCCACAGTCTTTTCTCCTTGCCTTTGATTTCGTGCCAAACACAAAAAATATTTTAACAGATTCCTTTTCGGATAGCAAGATTTTTTGCAAAACTTGCAACTAAATGGTACAATAGCATTGGTTCGATGATTCTTCATCGATCGGATCTTATACCGAAAGGATGAATCTTATGTTACATACCTACGTCATTACCGGAGCTTCCCGAGGGATCGGTGGCGCCATTGTTAAAAAAATCTGTACCCCTTCCACTTACTTGATCCTGAACGCTTCCAAAGCTTCCTCCTCTTTGGACGAGGTGGTGGCTTACGCCAGGGAGCACGGAGCCGGGGTGGAGGTGGTCACCGGTGACATTTCCTTACCGGAAACAGCGGAACAGATTCTTAAAAAGGCTTCATCCGCTCCCTCTCCCTTAGAAACCATCGTTCATTGCGCGGGGATCTCTTACATCGGGCTTCTTACCCACATGGAAGACGCCCAGTGGCAGCGGATCCTGGATGTAAATTTAAATTCCGCCTTTTATCTTACGAAGGCGTTACTTCCCGCTATGATCCGCGCCCACGCAGGGAAGATCCTCATGATCTCATCGGTATGGGGAAGTGCCGGTGCTTCCTGTGAAGTTGCTTATTCCGCCTCCAAGGGCGGGCTCAATCTCTTTACCAAAGCCTTAGCCAAAGAGCTGGCTCCTTCCGGGATCTCCGTGAACGCTCTGGCCTGCGGTATGATCGACACCCGTATGAATGCTGACTTTACCCCGGAGGAAATGGAGGATATTCTTTCGTCCATCCCTTGCGGCCGCATGGCAACGCCGGAAGAAGTGGCAGATATGGCCGCTCTCTTATTACAGGCTCCTGTTTATTTTACCGGTCAGATTGTTGGTTTTGACGGCGGTTGGCTCTAAGTCTTTCAAACACATCCCACAGGAAAGAGCATAAAATACCCAGAATGGAGAAAATGATCCCCAAATACAACCCGGGGGTTTGATATTTTAATTCAATTTCATGATACCCCTTGCTAAGTTTGGTCCCAATGTACATACGGTTCACCGTTTGGTAAGAGGTTTTTACGCCGTCCACGTATAATTGATAACCGGGTTTGTCCGTAACGGCCAGACAAAGCCATTTGGGCTGTGAAACCCGAATATCCCCATATAAAACATTTTTCTCGTAGGAAATATGTTCCAGGCTCTCTTCCATTCTGTCTTCCACCTGGTTCATTAGTTTTGGCATATTGAGACGATACGCCTGTATGTCACTCACGTGATAAAGAGCAGGGCCGTTTAATCGAAGACTGACTTCTTCCTTCTCTCTTAGCAGATGATTCCCCAGATTAAAGATCGGCTCGATTCGGTCAAAATGGAAATCATAGGTGGCATCATTGATGCAAAATCTCCGACTGTCTTTTCCAACACGAACAGCTCCCCAGCTTTCATTTCGTTCTCCCCGGATCAGGGAAAAATCCTTCATTTGAAGAAAATATTCATAGCCGGAATTTCTGGGCATTTTCAAGGTGACAAAGCCATTCTCCGCCGTAGTCTGAATGGTTTCATCTTTGATCTGCATATCCTGAAAATCTGCAAACTCCAGCGATACCGTTTCCGGGATCACGGTAGGGGAAACCTTTGTGCTCTCTCCCTCTTCCACTACCAGCGCCTCCGAAAGAATGCTTTCTTTCTCCAGCGCGCTTAGTTTTTCATAATCCTTTATTTGAATGGTGTCTTCATAGGTATACCCCAGGGACGTATCGTAGGTATTTTGATACAGGTAGGGAATCCCCTTTACCTTTTCAAATCCAAAAGGCACTCTCTTACTGTTATTGGCCGTTACATAGTGAACGTTGGACAAATGGGACAATACACTTCGTCCATCTACCCCCAGCCTTCGATGCTTGTATAATAGATCTGTTACGATTCCCAATTCGTTCAAATATTCATAGGGTTTTTCGGAAATCACACTGTAATATTGGGAAATACCGGCAAGTTTCGTTACCAGTGACTGGTTGGGATTCCATCCCATGTAGTTGGTAACATCCACCCGGCCTAAGGATTCCTTATCCTTTCGGAACAGCCCTTCCACTTTCTTCGTGTAGGTATGGTACTCCTTTTCCACCGTCCCCGCATCCAGAAAGGTTTCCGTCATATTGGCGCCAAATGGCTGATACAAAAGGTTCCCATTGATCAGCAGATTGCAAAGAGTAAAAAGAAAGATCCCTGTGAAAAAGGCGGGTTTCTTTCTTCCAAACATAAACAAACCTACCATCGCAACCATTAAGAAAAACAATACCGTCACTTCATAAACCGGTATGTCTTTCCCCAGAAGAAGGGTTCCTAAAAAGACAACCGTGCAGACCGTCCATAGAACGTTGATGCTAAGCTTGTCCGCTTCCGGCATCACATCTACAAAGATGTACGCAAGAGCCAGCAGCACCACATACATATACCGGTTGGTCACATAGCGAAATCCGTTCATACCGAAGGCGACCACCGGCACAAACATAGCGATCATACAAAGTCCCAGGAGGATGGCGTAGCATTTATTTTTCCTACGTTTCCAGTTTTTACATACCAGAAGGATGGCAGGAATTATCACTACAGATGTAGAAAGATATCCAACCGCCCAGGCATTGTCATTGACGTTGGTTACCGCAAAGAGCTTCACCAGCATCAACCTCACATATTCCTTTGAATAATGCCATAGGGAAACCGCGTTGTATACCCCTTCTTTTCGGGTGCTGTCCCGAAGGGCGTAAATATTCGGCAACAGAATGGCAAAGGACGCAAGGGTTCCAAACACGCCGGCAAAGGTTACACGTATCAAAGGTTTTAAGAAGGGCTTTTGGGGCCGATATAGAAATTCGATGACATAAAGAACCACCACTGCCATCGCATTCATGTAGAAAAAATAATACCCGGAACAGGCACACAAAAACACCGCCATTGAGAACCAGAGCAGGCTTTCGCCCCGCTTTACTTTCTCCATTCCCATGATCATCAGGGGTAGGTAGATCATGGCATTTAAGAAAAAGGGATCCCGGATGCTCCAAAGCCCGAATCCACTGAACAAATAGATAAAAACAGCAGTAAGGGCCAACAGATTTTTTTGATTTTTATCACGCAGGAAAACAAGAAACGCCAAACCGGCCAGGTAAAACCGGAGTAAGATCAAAAAGTCGTATAAATATTCCGTATAAGCTGCCGGCGTCAGGGCGGCAAGGAACGTCAACGGGTCTCCATATCCGTAGTTGGATAAGGTGGTGATCACGTCTTCTCCCTGTCCCAAAGTATAATCCATGGTAGAAATCTTCCCACCCCGGATGGCATTCTGATAATAATCCCCCAAATAGCGCAAAGCCGGGTAATATTGACGATATCCATCCGCCTCCCATACCAGACTTTTCTTTTGAAGGATAAACGCGGAAAAGAGAATGCATACAAACCCGAAAAAGATCAAGGTATAATAGACAATCTGTTTTTTGGTACTCATCTCTTTCATAACGCACCCCCTTGTCCCTCATCTATGGGCTCCGGATCCTCTCCTTGCCCCTCATCCACAAGCTCCTTTTCTTCCACTTTCTTTTCAAACAGGTCTCCAAATACAAACCAATACGCAAAAGCCGGAAATACCTCGAAGGGCAAAAACAGACACTCGGTTACGGTGGCGATCACAAAGCCTACGCAGATCGCCGGTACCAGAAAGGCATAGGTCGCATTTCTTCGACGATTTGTCATATAAAAATACACGGAACGAATCAAACTTAGGATCGTGATCAAACCATAGAAGATCATGGAGGGCCACCCATACGTATAGGCAAATTGCAGCCAGTTGTTGTGGGCATGGGACACCTTTCGACCATTGACAAACAAGGTGACACGATGATGCCCCCACAGGTTGAGGCGCTTTACATAGGCCTTGTAGATCGTAATTCTTCCGCTGGATATTTTATTTAACGTATCTTTGGTATCCAGGGAACGGACCAGACGTCCCCAGATGCTGTTATCCACCAGTTGCTCCTCTTTCGGTGTGACATCTACATGCTCGATCCGGTCCGACTCAGCGATCACCCGATCCCCCACGTCTTTGATCTTCTCGCCGTTGGCCAGATATAACACGTCATCCTGGAATACAATGGGGTGATTCACCAGTTTGGGAATCTTCTTGGCACCCAAATAAAACACCGGATATAGGGCAACACTAAAACAAACCAGCAATCCGATGGCGGATAAATATTTCTTAACTTGTTTGGAACGAACACTTAGAATTCCCCGTAAAACCAGCCACATGATAAGGATCCCACATGCGGCCATCATAGCGGTTCTCGCCTGGGAAGCGGAAATATAAAAGACGATCAGAGCCAGGGATACATAGGTGGGAATGCATTTTACAAAACGTTTTCCCGTATCCACGTTCCAATCCAGATCGGACATAAAAACAGCAAAGATAATGACCAGATACAGGCCAAATGTATTGGGATTGGTAAAAATCCCGGCATACCTCCCCCCGTTGACATAAAAACGGAACAAAAAGCAAACCACGGCATTGATCACAAAGGCCCACTTTACCGCATCCTTAAATGCCTTCCAGAGCAGGTCCTTACGACTGTGATTCTGCCACACAAAAAAGACAGCCGTAAAATGAATGGCCAGGATCAAACCAAGACCGCAGACCTTCTTCGTTACAAGAACATCGGAAATCGTAAATACCAGACACATCCCATACCATGAGATCACCATGGATTTACGCCAGGGTTTTAATACCAACGTCTTGTCCAAAGAAAGGATCGCAAGAACACAAAGGAAAATCATTCCCAATGCTGTGTTGTAGAAATAACTTTCCTTGTGTAATAAATATCTCACAATGCAAAATAATACCAGGTCAGCAAAAAAACAAAGTGAAATAATTCGATATCTGGTTTTCGGTTTCATGCGATTGACCACTACGATCCAAGGGGATAACAGAGAGATCAATTGCTTCTGGTAAAATTCAATCATAGAAAAACGTCCATTTGCAAAACAATTGTCCGCTAAAACCGGACTATCCTATTCAGCCGCAGGGGCCGTAGACGGAGAAGCCTGTGCTTTGTCCTCTCCTTTGTTTACTAAATCTCCGGTATCCCCGGATAAAACCTTTTTGATTCTCTTTGTGATCTTCTCAACGGAATCATAATCCGGCAGGCACACATACAAAGGTCTGGATTGATATGCATATGTGGTCCGCATGGCACCGTTTCCATCGGCATTGGCGTATTTGATCGTCCAGTCGGCCATATCCCGTAATTGCATCTTACATAAGGCCTTCATCTCTTTCATGGACATATTGGTCTGGAACCGTTCCGAGGTAACACGAAGCAATTTCGCATATTTCGGCAGAACCTCCGCAGACATAGCCTTCGTTAAGATGGCTTCGATCATATGCTGATGATCTCGTCCCCGCTGATAATCCCCATTCTCAAAATGGTGACGCTCCCTGCAGAATGCCAGTGCCTGTTTTCCGTTTACATGATTGTATCCCTTCTTGAAGCTGGGGCCCCAGTCCGAGGTAAAGGTATAATCGGAATATACATCCACGCCGCCCAGGACATTAACGATCTTTCGAATACTGGTAAAGTTTACACGAACATAGTAATCAATGTCCACATTGTATACATTTTCCAGGGTACGGATGGAGCAATCCACGCCATGAATGCCGGCATGGGTTAATTTATCACACATTCCATTGGAAACGCCCGGTAATTCCACATAATAATCACGAGGCGTGGATACCAGTAAGATCCGTTTGGTATTGGGATTGACCACGGCTAAAACGTTCACATCGCTTCGACTGGTCTGGTTAATATCCCCATACAGATCAATACCGCTTAAATACACAATAAAAGGTGTAGTGGTGATATCGTCTAATTTCTCTTCCACTTCAATTTCTTTTTCTACTTTTGTCGTATCAAGGACTCTTGTGTCATCCCGGAAGGTATCGTATACATCCTCGATCAGCGCGCGGTTTGCCTCATTTAATACGATCACCTGAACTTCTTTGGCATATAAGGCGTCCACCAAAGCATCGTTGTCGTTGTATTCTTTGATCTCCGGGTCTTTATTAATGGCGGTTTTAACATCCGCCAGCACAGCGTCTGTATTTTCACGATCGGACGTTCCCAAAATCCCATAGGTGTAATCCGTCGTATCATAGATGCTCTGCGCCTCATCGTCCTTTAACACCACGCAGGAAATCTCAGATACCTTTGTTTGCTTACTATTGGAAATTTCTTCAATGGCTGAGTTGGTATTCACACAATAATAAACGCCGCCCGCATAGAACAAACAGATTAAAACACATAAAACACGTCCGGCCAGATATACCTTACTGGCTGTCATCTGACTGAAGATCCCATACAGCAAAAAGAAAACAAGAACCGCTGACAGGATCAAAATGTATTTCAGAGGGATGATCCCTACATAGATCACTGTTCCGATCAATCCGATGGTAAATATAATCTGCACGATCAGCAATACGATACTGATCTTTCTCCCTAACAAACGTTTCATATTCTATCCTTTCCGATTCCTTATTCCAGGGAACGCTTCCCTTACGCTAAGAAATCCTTCCATGAATCCAGTGTTGTCCTTCTTACCTATTCTTCGGAAAACAGTAATCTTAACACCCGTTCCCCTGACTTCCCATCCAGATATTGATAACATTGATCGATAAATCCTTCATAGGAGGAGGTCTTACCCGGATTCTTCAATTCTTCCAATAAATCTTCCAGTTTTTTCACAACCGGCCCCGGCACAAAGCTTTCATAGTCTTCATAAAAGCTTCTTCCCTGCTCACTGAAATGCTCCAGATCGTAAGCGTAAAAGATCATCGGGCGTTTCAACAAGCAATATTCAAATACAACGGACGAATAATCCGTGATCAGCCGGTCTGCCACCAAAAGCAGGGTGGAAATCCCTTCGTACCCGGACACATCCAAAATGTTGTCCGGTAACGTAAGTCCTTTTTCCTTCCACGCCTTTGCTACAAAGGGATGAAAACGCAAAAGCAGGATCTGATCCTTCCCTAAGGAAGACGATACTCTCTCATAATCAAAGGACATTCCCTGATTTTCCAATTGATCGTCCCGAAACGTAGGCGCATAGAGGATCAATTCTTTCCCCTTAAGATCCGGAAATTTCTGGTAAAAACGCTGCTTTCTTTTCTCACAAGCCGCTTCATTCCAAAAAAGATCCGTTCGCGGAAGTCCCAGGACCCGTATGGTTTCCCTGGGAACGTGAAAGGCACTTTGATAAATATCCGCAAAATACTCCGAGCTTACGATCAAGTCGGTGAGGTTCCGGTTGCAGCGTCTTTCCAATTCATACAATCGGCCGGTATTGGCGTCCTGCCCGAACTTTTTAATGGTTCCCGTTCCATGCCACAATTGTACCACCTTCACATCCTTCCCGAAGGATAAATACGCCATGGGCAAAAATTCATTATCCAGAAGCACATAAGATGCGGTCGCCAATTGATACGGCAGAACTGCGAAAAACCGAATGGGATGCCGGATGGAGTCCTTTCTGGTATAAAAACACAGATCGCTATCCGGTTTCACCCTTTTGATCCGCCTGGCCATGATGCCGATATTTCCCTCCCCGCTGCTGTCGTGGGTCGCCACAAGGAAGAAACGGTTCTTCTTACGGGGAAAAAGGGAGCAGATACGAAAACTTACGGCAAATAAAACATATCCCAATTCCTTGAGTCGAATCATTGATCTTTCATTCCCAGATCATCTTTGATCTTTGTGGTAGAAATTCCTTCCGTTCTGGGGAGATATACCACTTCACAGTAATCCTTTAAGAAATCAAATTTTCCTTCCCAGTCGTCTCCCATTACAAATACGTCCACGTTGTTATTCTTCACGTCATCCACCTTCTGTTCCCAGGTGTATTCCGGAATCACTTCATCTACGTATTTAATGGCTTCCAGAATGATCTTACGATCCTCATACGGATGATACGCTTTCTTTCCTTTGATCGCGTTGAATTCATCGCTGGAAAGAACTACGATCAGGTAATCTCCTAACTCCCTGGCCCGACGCAGTAAGTTAATATGTCCCACATGCAGCAAATCATAAGTTCCATAGGTTATGACCTTTTTCATGGATCAATCCTCTCTTTCCATACCTAATTTTTCATCGTATAAATCTACAATATCGTCTACGTCGCCTTTGGCGATCAGACGTCCATGTTCCAAAAGAATCCCCTTATTACACATTCGTAGGATCTGGTCGGTGGAATGGGATACAAAAAGGACGGTAACTCCTTTGTTAAACATTCCCTGGATCCTGTCTTCACACTTTTTACGGAATTTCTTATCTCCCACACTTAAAACCTCATCCAAGATCAGGATTTCCGGCTCTACGATCGTTGCTACGGAAAATCCCAACCGGGATTTCATACCGGAGGAATAATTCTTAAGAGGTACATTGATGAAGCTCCCAAGTTCCGAGAATTCCACGATCTCGTCGTATTTGCTTTGGATAAATTCCTTGGAGTAACCCAATACCGCACCATAAAGATAAATGTTCTCCGCCCCGGTATATTGCGGGTCAAAGCCAGCTCCCAACTCTAACAGAGGAGCAATCTTCCCGCCGCATATCACGCTTCCTTCCGTGGGTTTTAATACGCCGGCCACCACTTTCAATAACGTACTTTTTCCGGCGCCGTTCAACCCCATGATCCCCAATCGGTCTCCTCGTTTCACTTCGAAGTTTACATTCTTCAACGCCCAAAATTCCTGGTACATCAATTCTTTTTTGATCATCTTGATGACATATTCTTTGATATTATCCACTTTTTCAGAACTTAAATTGAATTTCATGCTTACGTTCTGTACCTTAAGGATCGTATCTTTCTTTTTCTTTTTCGGCATAAATTTCCTCACAGTAAATTAAATATTTAAGATAAAGGTATCCTGCTTCTTGTAAAACGCATAGAATCCCACGATCAGAGATACCACGCTAACGATTAAAGTATAGCATAACAATTTCATGTCAAAGGGCTGTCCAAATAGAGCTCTACGGAAATTGTGGATGATGCCGTACAAAGGATTTAATTCAATAATGGTACGGGAGATTCCTTTTAAACGGCTGGCAAAATAAAAGATCGCGCTGCAATACATGATCAGCATGGTCATAACCTTCCAAAGATATTCGATATCCCGGAAGAACACACATAACGTTGCTAAAAACATACCAATTCCCAAACATAGCATCAATAAAATAACCAGGGGAACCAGGCTTAAAAACATATACCCGTTGATCGGCGCCTTATATTGTCCGGTGATCAGAAAGAACGCCATCACGCCTACCAACACGATCAACGAGATCAGAAAGATCACAAAGTTGGATAAAATCCCGGATACCGGATACATATATTTCGGGACATAAACCTTCTTGATCATCGACGCATTGGAACGTATGGAACGCATCGCCGCGCTGGTTGCCGTGGAAAAAAAGCTGTACAACAATCGTCCCGTTAATACGTAAATCGGAAAGGGGACGCCTACAAAAGCTTTATCTACGCCGTTTCGTCCTAATAACTGTCCAAAGACAATGCTTAACACGATCATGGTAAGTAAAGGTTCGATCAAAGTCCATAAAATTCCCAGATAAGACCTGCGATACTTTAGTTTGATATTCTTTTTGCTTAACTCTCCCAGTAAATATTGATATTTGGAAAAGTTTTTTAAACTCTGTGGCATCTCTATCTCCTTTAACTTCTCCCTTAGCAGAAATGATTTACCTAACTTACAAATTATATCACTTATCCCATTGTTTCGTCAAGTTCATTCTTGAAAGATACGAAAAGTCCCTCTCTTGACATTTTTTCCGAATATGATATGATGATATAGGGTCCAAAGGTACAAAATCAAAACAATAGGAAGTGAGAATCATCCATGTATAATTTTGAAAAACAACATAAATTAGGTAAATTACATGCTTTGGAGCGCATATGTCAATTGCTGGACAAGGATTCCTTTCGGGAAATCGGTTCCGGCATCACCAATCTGGAAGACGCCTTTCAGATCAAAAAAGGACAATTCCCCTACGACGGCGTGATTACCGGCTATGGTACCATCGGCGGTCAAAAAGTCTTTATTTACTCCGAGGATTTTACCGTGATCGGCGGAACCCTGGGAAAACAACATGGTTTTAAGATCGCGCGCACCATCCGTTCCGCCATTGAAAACCGTTGTCCGGTCATTGGAATCAACGATTCCGGCGGGGCCCGCATTCAAGAAGGCGTAAACGCCCTGGCAGGCTACGGAGAGATCTTCTATTACAACACGCTGGCCTCCGGGTACATTCCCCAGATTTCCATCATTGCCGGAAATTGTGCCGGCGGAGCTGTATACAGCCCGGGAATCACTGATTTTATCTTTGTGATCGATGACATCAGTCAGATGTTCGTAACGGGACCGAAAGTGATCAAAAGTGTCACCAACGAGGACATTACCGCCGGGGATCTGGGCGGCGCCAAAGTACACGCGGAAAAAAGCGGGGTGGCGCATTTCCACGCTTCCAGCGAAAAAGAATGTTTTAAAATGGTTCATAAGTTGTTGGATACCATCCCCCACTGCTATCAGGAGGGACATTTGCATACCGCAAAAAAATCTCTTACCATGGACTATAACACTTCTTCCAATTTTGATAACAAAATGGCCTCCATTCTTCCAAAACAGAGCAACCAAAGCTATGACATTCACGATGTGATCCATGAGTTGGTTGATAAGGATTCCTTCTTGGAAGTACAAGAAGAATTTGCAAAGAGTGCCGTTGTTGGCTTCGGTCGCTTAAAAAGCATTACCATCGGAATCGTAGCCAATCAACCCAATTACATGGCCGGCGTTTTGGACTGCGATTCCTCGGATAAAGTTGCTCGTTTTATCCGCTATTGCGACGCTTACAACATTCCGATCGTTACATTAACCGATGTGCCCGGATTCCTGCCCGGAAAAGATCAGGAATACAAGGGGATCATCCGTCACGGAGCCAAGGTTTTATATGCCTATTCCGAAGCAACCACCATTAAGATCAACGTGATCCTTCGCAAGGCATACGGCGGTGCTTATATTGCCATGAGCAGTAAGCATTTGCGTTCCGATTTTGTCTACGCCTGGCCGTCCGCGGAAATTGCCGTGATGGGTGCAGAAGGCGCCTGTGACATTCTGTATGGAAAACAAATGAAAGATATGGATCCCGGAGAAAAAGCCAAATTCCGTCAGGAAAAGATTGAGGAATACAATTTAAAATTCATGAATCCCAAGATTGCCGCCATGCACGGCTATGTGGATGAGGTCATACGTCCGGAAGCTACCAGAGATCGTATTTACGGCGACATCCTTTTGCTTTCCAATAAGCACAGCACAGATCATGTACACAAAAAACATGGAAATATCCCGTTGTAAAACTTACATTCAAAAAAACAGGCTCTGTCATAATATGACAGAACCTGTTTTTTTATTATATCTGCTTTATTTCTGCTTTATTTCTCTTTTCGAGCGGATAATTTAACTTTCTTCAAATGCCAAATATCCTTTACGTATTCCTCAATGGTTCGATCGGATGAGAATTTCCCGGATTTTGCCACATTTAACAACGCGCTCTTCGCCCATCCTTCTTGATCCTGATACCTTTGCTGCGCTTTCTTATGCGCTTCTTCGTAGGCTCTGAAATCCTTCAGGATAAAGTATTGATCGGCCTTCTCGTAACCGTTGGAATCCAAAAGGGAGGTATAAAGTTCCCGGAACATCTCCGGCTGTTTTCCGGAATAAGTCCCATCTACCAGCTGATCTACCACCTTATGAATGTCCGGATCGTTGTTGTAGATCTCTCTGGGATCGTAGCCGCCATGATTCTCATATTGGATCACTTCTTCCGAAGACAATCCAAAGATAATGGCATTCTCTTCTCCTACTTCTTCCACGATCTCCACGTTGGCACCGTCCATGGTTCCTAACGTGATCGCGCCATTTAACATAAACTTCATGTTACCGGTACCGGAAGCCTCCTTGCTGGCGGTGGAGATCTGTTCGGAAATATCCGCTGCCGCAAAAATCATTTCCGCGTTACTTACCCGGTAATTTTCAATGAATACCACCTTGATCTTTCCATGAATGGAGGGGTCATTGTTCACCACATCCCCCACAGAATTGATCAATTTAATGATCTCTTTCGCCCGTTTATAACCGGCGGAAGCCTTTGCACCGAAAATATAGGTGGTGGGTACCATTTCCATATCCGGATTTTCTTTTAATTGATTGTATACATGCATCACATGGAGAATGTTCAACAACTGACGTTTGTATTCATGCAGTCTTTTTACCTGTACATCAAAGATGGAATCCGGGCTGACCTCGATGCCGTTGTGCTCTTTAATGTATTCTGCCAGGCGGATCTTATTCTCCTTCTTGATCTTCATAAACTCCTTTAAGGCTTTTTGATCATCGGCCAACGGAGCCAATTTCTTCAATTCGGACAAATTGGTGATCCATTCATCGGAACCGATCCGATCGGTTACCCAGCTGGCAAGCTTGGGATTACCATGTAACAGGAATCGGCGTTGGGTGACACCATTGGTTTTATTGTTAAATTTCTCCGGCATCATCTCATAGAAATCCTTCAATTCCTGATTCTTTAGGATCTCGGTATGCAACCGGGCTACGCCGTTTACAGAAAAGCCGGCAACAATGGCCAGATGTGCCATTCGAACCTGTCCGTCGTAAATAATGGACATTTTTTGGGTTTTTTCGAAGTTCCCGGGATATTGGGTCGCAATCTCATTTTGGAAACGACGATTGATCTCCTCCGTAATCTGATAAATTCGAGGCAAAAGTCTGGAAAACAGGTCAATCGGCCATTTTTCCAATGCTTCGGACATAATGGTATGGTTGGTATACGCACAGCACTTGGTTGTGATCTCCCACGCATCGTCCCATTCCAGGAAATATTCATCCAGGAGAATGCGCATTAATTCCGGGATTGCCACGGTCGGATGGGTATCATTTAATTGAAATACCACTTTCTCCGGTAATCCATGGATATCGTCGTGATTCTCCATATATTTACGGATTGCCTGTTGTACGCTGGCGGAAACAAAGAAATATTGCTGCTTTAACCGCAATTCCTTACCAGCGGTATGATTGTCATTGGGATAGAGCACTTCACAAATGGTACGTGCCAGATATTCCTGCTCCACCGCCTTTTGATAATCTCCTTTATCAAACGAATCCAGATTGAAGATATCTACCGGCTCCGAATCCCAGATCCGTAAGGTATTTACAATTCGATTTCCATATCCTACAATGGGAATATCATAGGGAATGGCCATCACGGATTGGTAATTCTCCTGAACGTAGGCATCTCTCCCGTTTTCCATGCGACGAACCACGACATTTCCGCCGATCTTGATTTCGGTGGCATATTCCGGTCGTTTCATCTCAAAGGGGTTTCCATCCTTTAGCCAATCATCCGGTGCTTCGATCTGATAGCCATCTTCAATCTCTTGTTTGAACATTCCATATTTATAGCGAATCCCACATCCATAGGCGGGATACCCCAAGGTAGACAGGGAATCTAAGAAGCAGGCCGCCAAACGACCTAAACCACCATTTCCCAAAGCTGCATCCGGCTCTTCATCCTCCAGATCCTCTAAAGAAATTTTAAAATCCTTTAAAACACTGCGTACCAGTTCATTCTGCTTCAGATTGATCACCATGTTGCCGAATGCCCGTCCCATTAAGAATTCCATGGACAGATAATAAACGCTTTTAACGTCCTTCTCTTCGTATTTTTTGTGGGTAGCAAACCAATCATCTACCACATCGTCCTTGATCGCATAGGCAACTGCCTGAAACAATTGCTGTTTGGTAGCTTTATCCACCGACCGCCGAAACAGACGCATGGTAATGTCCTGAATGGATTTTTTTAGTGCATCCTTCTTTTCCTTTTCCGACATAAACGACTTTCTTTCCATCTCTCGCTCCTCCTTACATCCTGATTCGTTTGAGCTTTCTTCTTCCGATCCTTTTTCAAGACCCTTGATCCGATCCATCCGGATCGAAAGAATTGGGTCAGAATGACACCTTGGAAAGTCCGAAGGTTACATTCTCTCCGTTAATATTCCATTCCGCCGTATGGCCATTCATCTCTCCCATCATAATATTTTCAGCTAACACATCCCGTTTGATCTCCTCTGCGTGATCCACAAAGATATTCTGGATCTTCTCCGATGCCACCACACGCACAAGAATGTGATCCGTTACTTCAAAACCGGTATCCTTGCGCATATTCTGAATCTTACTGATGATCTCGCGGACAAATCCTTCTTCAATCAATTCCTCGGTCAGATTGGTATCTAACACAACGGTGATTCCCTTGTCTTCACCGGAAACAAAGCCTTCTTTCTGTGCCCGTTCGATCAAAAGATCTTCCTCGGCCAGATCCTCCGCCACACCTTCTACCGATACAGTGATCTTGCCATTTTCCTTTAACTGATCCATGGAAGCATTGCCATCCAGGCCGGCCAAAACTTCCTTTAAGGAATTGAGTTTCTTACCAAAACGCTTCCCTAAGGTTCTCAATTGAGGTTTAAAGGAATAGGTCGTAAAATCTCTTACATCATCGGTAAATACAACGTCTTTTACATTTAATTCCTCACGGATAATGGTGAAATCTTCTTCTTGCAGCGCGCCATCCGCCTTAACATACATCTTGCCTAAAGGCTGGCGGTTCTTAATATTTGCCTCATTCCGGCAAGCGCGTCCCAAAACAACGATTTCTAAGATCTCTTCCATGCGCGCTTCCAATTCCGGCTGGATCATGGATTCTTCCACCTTCGGAAAATCGCATAAATGAATGCTGGCCGGTGCTTCCGGATCAACGGAACAAACCAGATTTCGATAAATGGTCTCCGTCATAAAAGGAATCATCGGGGCTGCCGCCTTACAAATGGTGACCAGGGCCGTATAAAGGGTCATATAAGCGTTGATCTTATCCTGCTCCATCCCCTTCGCCCAGAAACGGTCTCGACAACGGCGAACATACCAATTACTCATATCATCTACAAATCCCTGTAAGGATTTGGCAGCTTCCGGAATCCGGTAATTCTCCAGATCCTCATCCACCTCTTTCACGGTGGAGTACAATTTACTCAGAAGCCATTGGTCCATCATGGACAGTTGTTCCGGATCCAGCTTATGATCCTTGGGATTAAATTCATCAATATTGGCATAAAGCACAAAGAATGCATAGGTATTCCAAAGAGTCCCCATGAATTTTCTTTGTCCTTCCACAACCGCCTTCCCGTGGAAACGATTGGGCAGCCACGGTTGAGAATTTACATAGAAATACCACCGAATGGCATCGGCTCCGTATTGCTTTAGCGCTTCCATCGGGTCAATGGCATTGCCTTTGCTCTTACTCATTTTCTTACCGTTCTCATCTTGTACATGGCCCAATACGATTACATTCTCATAGGGAGCCTTGTGGAAAAGCAAGGTGGATTCGGCCAACAAGGTATAAAACCATCCACGAGTTTGATCCACAGCCTCGGAGATAAACTGAGCCGGGAATTGCTCTTCGAATAATTTCTGATTTTCAAACGGATAGTGATGCTGTGCGAAGGGCATGGCTCCGGAATCGAACCAGCAATCGATCACTTCCTTCACACGGTGCATGGTCTTGCCGCAGTGGGGACAGGGGATCTCTACCTGATCAATGTACGGACGGTGCAATTCGATCTTCTTCGCGTCCTCTCTTCCACTCAGCTTTGCCAATTCCTCCCGGCTTCCCACACTTAACATGTGACCGCAGTCCTCACACTCCCAAATATTTAACGGCGTTCCCCAATAACGATCCCGGGAAACTCCCCAATCCTGCACATTTTCCAACCAATCTCCGAAACGTCCCTTTCCAATGCTTTCCGGGATCCAATTCACGGTTTGGTTGTTGCGGATCAATTCATCCTTAACTTCCGTCATCTTAATGAACCAGGATTCTCTTGCGTAATAGATTAACGGCGTGTCACAACGCCAGCAGAAGGGATAATCATGTTCAAATTTCGGGGCGTCATACAACAATCCCCGGTCTTCCAGATCTTGTAAAATAGGCATATCCGCATCTTTCACGAAAAGCCCTTGAATACCTTCGCATTCTTCTTTCATACAGCCTTTGTCATCCACCAGCTGAACGAAGGGAAGGTCGTTCTCTCTTCCCACTCTGGCATCGTCCTCACCAAACGCCGGCGCAATATGAACGATTCCGGTACCGTCGGAAATGGTTACATAAGAATCCGCGGTAATGTAATGCCCTTTCTTATGCTGTTTTTCACAAATGGGCTTCACATAGGAGAACAACGGCTCATATTCTTTGCCGCATAAATCCTGTCCCTTATACTCTTCTAAGATTTCATACGCGCTTTCTCCGTCTTGGGCTAATTTCCCCAATACCGGATCCAGCAGGTCCTTTACCATGTAATAGGTATATCCATCCTTTGCTAAAACCTTGCAATAGGTGAAATCCGGGTTAACACAAAGGGCCACGTTGCTGGGCAGGGTCCAGGGTGTGGTGGTCCATGCCAGGAAATACGCGTCTTCTCCTACCACTTTGAAGCGTACGATCGCTGAACGCTCCTTCACCTCTTTATATCCCTGAGCTACCTCATGGGAGGATAAGGGCGTACCGCAACGAGGGCAATAAGGTACGATCTTAAAGCCCTTGTAGAGAAGCTTCCGCTCCCAAATTTCTTTTAATGCCCACCACTCCGACTCAATGTAGTCGTCGTCATAGGTAACATAGGGATGATCCATATCGGCCCAGAATCCAACAACATCCGAGAATTCTTCCCACATCCCCTTATATTTCCAAACCGATTCTTTGCATTTTTCAATGAACGGTTCCAAACCATATTCCTCGATCTGGTCTTTTCCATCCAATCCGCATAATTTCTCTACTTCTAACTCCACCGGAAGTCCATGGGTATCCCATCCGGCCTTTCTGGGCACCTGGAATCCTTTCATGGTGCGATATCTGGGGATCATATCCTTGATCACACGGGTCAAAACATGCCCAATGTGAGGTTGTCCGTTTGCCGTAGGAGGACCGTCATAAAACATATAGGTAGGACATCCCTCGCGATTCTCGATGCTTTTCTCAAAAATCTTCTCATCCCGCCAAAATTCCTCAACTTCTTTTTCTCTTTCTACGAAATTCATATCCGTATTTACTTTGTTATACATAATTGCCTCCTTGTATTTGCCTTCAAACATATTATAATCATACCAGTAAAGCCGCGAGAATACAATATTTTATTTCTAAGTTTCTCACAAATGATCAAAAATCCCATGCTTTTTCCATATTTTCCTGCATGCTCCGGGAATTCCGATTCTAGGGCGTTCCATCATCTACCATACCAAAAAACCGACGTCCTGTGCCAATCCTTGTAAAGAGATAAAGCAGGATCAGCAGGAAGATCCCCAGGATGGTCGTGGCGATCCCTAAGCCTTTTTTAGGATAAACCATTTCAAAATCCGTATCTTTCTCACAAACTTTAAACAGGTGATCCTCTTCCTCCACGTTCTGGGAAGTTACGAAGTTATCCTGGAAAGCCAGGCCTGTGGTAACATTCTCCTCTTCGCTGTGAATGTGCAAATGGTTCTCATCCCAGGTTAATTCCAGGGGAACCACCTTTCGTTCCGGCAGATCCTCCCGTCCGATCCCCAACAGATCATCCAACATATTTAACACATCCGGATCCGCGGTTTCAATGCCAAAAAACATAAGATTCAAGCCCAGATAATAGATGTTAGGGTTGTCCTGATTTCTTCCTAACCAGGTGATCGTCCGGTTGTTGTATTGCATGGTTCCCAATGCCTCATCGCTTTGGTTGACGTAGCCGGTAAACCAATCCTCATACTCTTCCGGAAAATCCGACGTTTTCAACGTTTCCCCCTTGTAGGTTAATTCCGGGAAATGATCGTCGATGGTAATGCTTTGCGTGGTCACATCCAAAAAGGACATTCTCTTGGTCGCCCCGTCTTCCTGAACGTGGGTTACGTCAATGACTACTTTACAGCCGGCGTCGGAAGCATCCCGCAGCAATTGTTCCGCTTTCTTACGGTCATGATAATGGATCCCGCTAAAGAACAAAGTTTGGTATTGCTTAAAATCCTCTAATTCGTAATCGTCTACATAAGTAGAATCTCCCAATTTATATCCGGGATAGAACATGGTGGTAATATCCGCATAAGCACCTACCGCCAGTCCTAAATATCGGGTTTTTACCCCAAAGGGAGCCTTGGCAGAATCCTGATATTGAAACAAAAATCCGGTTTCCGTTCGTTGGATCAATTGGAACTTCAACGCATTCGCGGCCTCGATCAGATCCTGAATCGCACCGGTCGGCACAACACCATTTTCTTCCAATGTATTTTTTCGAATGTAGACGGTATCGTCCCCCATTTCCAGGGAACGATCAAACAAATATAAGAAATTTTTCTGTTCCAGGGCTGTATTTAATCTTACGATATTCGACGCGGTGGAAGCCCCTTGCCAGGCCCAGCCAAACGTGGACTTAATGGTATTTCCCCCGCGGCACAGGCCCCAGGAAGGGTAAGAACCAAAGGAGCTTAGATCCATTAAATTAACCCGGTCTTTGGTATTTTCCTTGATCATTTCCATTTCTTCCTTGACTTCCTGGGAAGTCTGCACCTGATAACGGGAAAGATTCAGGGAAGGAATGCATTCCACCACTAAGATCGCCAACGCGATGTATAAATACTTTTTCTTCAAACTCTCCCAATCCATAAAAGAAAACAGGAAAAACCCATACGCGATGGCAGAAAACCTGGCCATCCAGAAGAGGGTATTTAAAGGGAGTTTGGATAAGATCGGCAAAAACGTTGAGGCGGTCGTCACCAAAAGCAGGATAAATACTACGAAGCCTGCCTTCTTTCCTTTCCTTGCCAAAAGGAGGCCGAGCACTGCCAAAAGCAGCACCAATACGCCGTAATAGAAGGAATCCGTTACTCCGTTGATCCGGTTCATGGGATTGATCAAGGTGAGAAGGTCGGTCATCCAGAACGACATAACCGCCTCGGAATTATTTCCTTCCATGGACATGATCCCGCCGGAAAGAGCCGGCATCATCCAGATTCCCGCCATCAACAATCCCGCGATCATGGTGAAAAGCACCCACAATCCCTTCTTAAAATTCTTCTGTCCGATTCCGTCAAAGAGAAGAAAAAGGAAGGTTCCTACGCCTAACATGGCCGTGATCATTAAATGGGAATACACCATGAGACACATGGTAATCCCGATGCCCCAAAGGGCCTTCGTATCGTCTTTACGCAAATAGCGCCAGATAAAATAGATCACATAGGGGATCACCACCATGGTCATGATCCGGGGAGTATTCCCCTCACATAAATAAACCCGGATGTTCTCCGGTAAAAAAAACCAGATGAACGCGATCATAAGGCCTAAGAAGGGAGCCTTTCGCTGAATCCCCCACAGGATCCAGGGAATTCCTCCTACAATGATGCAAAAGGCCGCAAACCACTGATAGGCGAGAATGATATCCCCGCCGGTTAAAAATTCCAGGAATGCTAACACATAGTAGGACAAAGGCGCCCAGTAGCGATAGATCTGAATGCCATTGTACCAATCCGGGGAATACAGGGCATAAAAATGCCCCTCCTTCATACGGTGATACATAAAGTCCCCTTTATACAAGTGGCTCCAAATATCATTGCCGGAGGGATCAAAACCTATGTGGATCAGATACATCGACACCAACACCCCGGCGCCGATCAAAAACACAAAACTGAGGATGATAGAAAGAGTCTTTTTATTCATATTTTTCAATATCCTCCAACACATTGTGGATGAAACGTTCCATATTTTCCTCTCGTTCCGTCTCTTTCTCATCCGTAATATTGATCACAAAAGAACGGGACGGGGTTTCACTCATTTCCATGGATAGAAAGATCCACCCTTCCTCAATTAAGATCCCGGTGATCATCTTTTTAAAAACAACGGCGCAATTTTCCAGAGTGGGATTGATCTGATCAAAGGGTTCCACTTCATTCAGGATCTTATCCTGGAACGGTTTCAACATCTCTTCCATCTTACGCTCCAAGGTTCCAAACGCCATAAAATCATCCCGGCCCTTCATCACATTTAACGTAATTTCCCAGGTATGGGGATGAATCTCCCCCTGCTTTCCGTTAATAAAAATTGCGTGTCGGGCATTTAAATAGAATTTAAAACGATACTGACGATAGGTTTTCATAGGTTTCCTTTCTGAAAGTTTTCTTCAAATACTTCCACGGCTTTTTCCAAATCTTTCACCTCAACAACGGATATGTGAATGGGTAGGGATTCCTCTTTCCAATAATCCATTAACCGTTTTTGTAACTGCAAGGCATCCTCCGGGCTCGTCTTATATAAAACTCCTACAAACCGGCCTTTTTGCACCTCACCCAGCAAATGCTTCTTATCCAGGAAATTCCTAAGATAGTTGGTGATCCGGTCAATCTCTTCTTTCCTATAATACCGGTCCGCCATTTCCAGATCCACAAACATTAATTGCATGGGAGCTAACTGATAATTCTTAGAATCCTCCAGGATCTTTCGAATAAAGATCCGGTCATAGACCATTTCTTTCTCCGGATCTTCCGTAACATTCTTTTCCGGGTCCACATATTGTAAGGAAAATATTTCGTTTCTTACTTCCTCCAACCGAACATTCGCTTCCCGATTCTGCTCCTGCAAACGAATGTTTTTCGTTCCTTCCATGAGATATCGCAACAAAAGATAAAGGGAAATTCCGGTTAGAACCAATGTAAAAAGCCCAACCAGAAGAATGACATGCATGGTATGGCCTAACACCCCGGCCTGGTTCATGGCATAATCTTTCTTGGTCATGATTCCGATCCCCCATTCATCCGCCCCTTCCTGGATCCGTTCATACGATACAATGGCGTCATCGGCCTTTAATTTGGTAATATACCTACCACAGCTGCGATCTTTCAAATGTGTCGTGGTAGATTCATCTTTTACGAAGATCAGTTTTTCATTTCTGGAAAGAAAGATCCAACGACTGCCGGACACAAAGGAATTTTCTTTAAAATATTCAAGGATCTCATCCTCGGTGCTTCCTTTTTCCAATAATTGATTTAATTGGAGATCGATCTCCCGGGATAACGCTGACAATTGGGATTGATAGAACGCGTTATAATTCTTTTCATTTTCTTTGCATTCTAAGACGATCATGGTGATCAATACGCCGAAGAGTAAAACGATCCCCGTTCCCAACACTCCCAAACGGATCCGGAAACGATTCCGATCCTTTGTATGATTTCCATGACGCTCCATGGCTTGCTTCTTCTGGTTCATATTAACATCCTTACCTTATGTGATTCTAACATTTTCTATGTTTCGGATTCCTCTTCGTTCACCTCATTTTGCCATTTTTCCAATCGTATGAGAAACCACGCAAAATCGTTTCTTATCTGCTTGGTAAAAGCCTTCCATTCCCCGTTGAAATCACGCATTTTCCAGCTTTGTTTTCCCCGGATGCAATTAATGATCCCCGCGAAACGAAACCAAAATACCAGAAAATTAAACAAGGGAAGTAAAAAGATCTGGTACCATTTTCTTGCGTAATACCATTGCAGATCCCGATATCGGTTTAAGAATAAAAGATTGGATAAATAAAGCAGCAACGAACTAAACGCATACAGCAAATAGATCAATATCAAAGACTCAACCACCAGCTTCAGCGGATAATTTACAAAGATCAGAAAGATCAAAGCAAAATACCAGATCATTCGGGGAAACGCGAAGGTATGGTCATACATTAAAATACGGATCAGGAAGTTGGATAAAAACCCGCGCACCGGCTTCATCTTGTCCCGCATAAACATATGCAAAACTTCCAACTCCCCTCGCTGCCACCGCTGTCTCTGAATGTACAAACGATTGATGCTTTCAATGGGATTTACAAAGAAAAACGCCGAATCACACAACGCCACCTTCTCTTTCATGGTATCACGGATCTGGAAGGTAACATGGGCATCTTCACATAGGGTATCCGTATTGTACAATTGGCTCTTTAAGATCGAGGATTTCCGAAAGGCCGAAAAAGCCCCGGACATGGTAAATATGCTGTTGAATTCCGACTGGAAATTTCGTCCGGCCAGGAACGCCTGACAATATTCAAAAAATTCCATTTTCAAAAACAGACGCCGAAAGAATCCCCTGGTTTCATCAATCTCATCCGGGTTGGTTAAGATCGTGCCGGTCACGCAATCTACATCCAAATGATTCTCAAACTCTCTTACCATGTTGTAAATGGCATCCTCATGAAGAATTCCATCGGAATCAATGTGAAGAATGTATTTGCCGTCACTGTTAAATAAAGCAAGATTCAACGCCCTGGACTTCCCCTGTTCCGACTTCATCCAGTGAATGGTAAGCTCCGGAAAATCCGTTAAGCAGGTTTCATACACCTGATAACTGTTATCCTTACTCTCATTGTCGATCAACATAATGTGAATCTTCTCCACGTCATATTTGGAGCGATACACGGATTCAATGCATTTATATAAAGAATCTTCCGAATTGTAAACCGGAACGATCAGGGTGATCTCCGGTAAATAAGTTAATTCCTTTAATTTCCCGGCAAAAAATTTCCGTTTGATCAGAATAAAAAAATTAAAAATGGTAGGAATGATCTCCATTAACAAAGGGATCATGATCCACGCCAACCAAAAGATCACCGAACTATGAAACAAGTTCATCATCGTTTTCATACTGGAACGAACCTACTTTCTGTCGAACAATGTGCCCCTTGGTAAATACAAGGAAATATAAAACAACGGTACAAAAATAAAAAAAGATTCGACCGTAAATGGTATGGGCATAAAAATAAATGCCGTCTCCGAAATAATATACCAAAAGGCAAATCAAAAAAATCCGACCCACATTAAAGAAGAATATCGCCAGAACACCGGAGATACTCACTACTATTTTTTCAATGATTCGATATACAGGGAAAAACCATAACAAGGACAAGAACGCCATGATCTCAATGATACCGGAACACTCAAAATCCACATACAAAGATAAGCTGTTTCCTCCATTCTGAATAAACAGCATACCTTTTTGAAAATAGGAATCATACAATCCCGTCCATCGACCTAAAACACCGGTTACCATGGCTACCATCCGTTGTAAGAAACCAACGCAATACGGCTCAACCCAGATCAACATTAAGAGAAAGAACCCTACACTGCCAACGATGTAAAACCAGAAATCCAATTTTGTCCGTTTTAATACGGATAAAACATAAATCCATACAAGAAAGAATACTATGGATAACCAATTCATGACGCCATCATCTTCCGTTTCTTATTTGCTCTCAGTACCAATACCAGGGACGCAGCGGCTACAACAAATCCCAATCCGGCCGCCACATAAGGCCCGGAGGAAGTTCCGGACATGATCAGCATTTCTCCCCCGATATTCGGGTTTCCGATGGAAATGGTCTGAATGGCATCTTCCTCAATGTTATAGATCCGGCAAATGTCTTTCATGCTCACCTTAAATTCAATCTCGTCTCCTTTGGTTCCAGACTGGTGGGAGGCGTCATAGATGCAAAGGGCGACTTCGCTTTCTGTCTCATTTACATAGGGATTTTGGCCCTGCGCTAAGATATAAACTTTAAATTGCTGATGGATTCCTTCCGGGCGATATACATTATACGTATTTCCATAATCCAGTTGCCCGTTATCATCTACCGCTCCGATCATCAGATTGTATCGCGTTCCATTCACTGTCAGATAAAACGAATGGGTTTGCATGTAGGATCCATAGTCTTCATCCATGGCAACATGTACATACAAATAATCCCCATCGCTGTAAATATTTCCTCCATGGTTACTTTCTTTGTTGTTATTTCCGTAGGTGATCTCCTGTTCCGGGAATCCCTCCCAATCATCAAAATATCCGTCAATCACGATGTCCGAACCTGATTCTGCCCCTTTTGCAATATTTTGCGGAAAAATCACGGCACCCAAAAGAAAGATCAACGATACAAAAACCAGGATTTTCTTTGTTTTCATATGGATCATCTCCTTTCAAAATCTTCCGACTGCATCATTGGGAAAAATAGCTTTGATTGGTAATTCCCAACAATCGTTTCTTATACTCCAAAATTTGGTCGATTTCTTCTGCGCCCTGCTTCAAAGAAGCCATAGGCATTAAAATCTGATTCGAAATAATATAGGTTCGCAAGGGATCCTCCGACACTTCCAATTGATAGAGTGTGGTATGCTCCCCTGCCAAAATATATTGCAATTGTCTGTAAAATAACTCTCCCACACATTCGATCAAAGGAAGTTTGTTGCTGCTTGCAGCAAAGAAATCTTCCAGCGGCATATTTTCAAATTCTTTTAAATAATCTTTCACCGCTTGTTCCATTCTCTGAAAGGACTGCTCCTGATCCGGTTCCAAATACAAGGTTACCCGATACGTATGAGCGTTTTTTTCTCCGTCCTCCCCTTTTAACGTTCCGTGAAAGTAGAATTTTAAAACATGATACTGCACCATCTTATGCTAACAGCTCCTCCAACTTATCTTTCACAGCTTGAATAAATCCTTCACTGTTTAGTACGGTTACATTCTCCATGGAAGTGATTAGCGCCAGATCCTTGGTCATCTTTCCCTCTTCAATGGTTCCTAACGTCGCTTTCTCCAATTTGTCCGCAAAATCCACTAACACAGGGATCTCATCCAGCTCGCCGCGCTTGCGAAGAGCACCGGTCCAGGCAAAAATAGTCGCTACGGAATTTGTAGAGGTTTCTTCCCCTTTTAAATGTTTGTAATAATGGCGCTGCACGGTTCCGTGTGCTGCTTCATACTCATAGACACCGGACGGGGATACCAATACGGAGGTCATCATAGCCAAAGAACCGCAGGCAGAGGATACCATATCGCTCATAACGTCGCCGTCATAATTCTTACATGCCCAGATGAATCCGCCCTTTGCTTTCATAACGCGGGCCACCGCATCATCGATCAAAGTATAGAAATATTCGATTCCCGCTTTCTCAAAACGTTCCTTATATTCCGCATCAAAGATTTCCTGGAAGATATCCTTGAAATTATGATCGTATTTCTTGGAGATCGTATCCTTCGTAGCAAACCATAGATCCTGCTTGGTATCCAAGGCATAATTAAAACATGCCTTAGCAAAACTTGTAATGGACTTATCCGTATTATGGATTCCCTGAATGATTCCGGGACCATCAAATACGTGGATGGTTTCCTTGGTTACCGTACCATCTTCCGCGGTAAATACCAATTCAGCCGTACCTTTCCCCGGCACCTTGATCTCTGTATTCTTATACACATCCCCATAGGCATGACGAGCCAGTGTGATCGGTAATTCCCAGTTCTTTACGCAGGGGTCGATCCCCTTTACCTGGATGGGAGCACGAAATACGGTTCCATCCAACATAGCACGAATGGTTCCATTGGGAGATTTCCACATTTCCTTTAGATCATACTCGTCCATACGGGCCGCGTTGGGAGTGATCGTGGCACATTTTACAGCCACGCCGTATTTCATGGTAGCATTGGCGGAATCCACCGTTACCTGATCGGAGGTTTCATTTCGATGTTCCAAGCCTAAGTCATAATATTCTGTCTTCAGATCAATGTAGGGAGTTAATAACTCGTCCTTGATCATCTTCCACAGAATTCTGGTCATCTCGTCGCCGTCCATCTCCACCAATGGAGTTTGCATTTGAATCTTGTTCATGTTCATTCCTCTTATTCTTTCTTGATCTTACACGTTATAAACGCACTTTTCTACCCTAATTGTACCATAATCAGGTAAAGTATACAACCTCTTCTTTCGGCGGTTGATCCTCTTGCAGAGAGGTGGCACACAGAACCGGATAGTACCTGGGCTCATTGGGAACCTTCCGGAGTTCTACCTTCGCCGTAACCCGAACCCAGCTATTGGTCTTATATTTGGATTCATCGTTGGAAAAGCACATAAATCCTATGGGCGCGATATCCTCCACACAGCAAGTCATCGCCTTTCGAACCGGCACAAAACTTCGAGGTGGAAATCCCGGCTTACGAAATACCTGCCCCTTAAACACCATGGTCTTTCCTTCGTATTTTTCCGGATGTTCGGTAATATCCAGATACCATAACCCGTAATCATCGTCTTCCAATTCGATGGTATCCTGATGAATATCATAGGGCAATTCCTCATTGATATCGGTAATAACACTTCCATCCTCCGCCTCAAACAAAACCTGGGCCATACGATTGATCGCCTTCACACTGCGTCTGGCTGCCGGTTTATCGAATCCTTCCTGACATCGGTTAAAGATCACCAGATCCGCATTCTGGAAATGAGCGGTCAGCCAGGCCCGGAAATTTTGAGAATACAGCTGATAGGTAGACGCGTTCACCGTTGTAAAGGTTTGTACCACAAACCAATGTTCCGGCAGAACTTCATCGGTTAAACGCTTGATATCCCATAATCCGTTATATTCGATCACAACCCGGTCCGGCTTATATTTCTTTTCCAATTTCGTGCAGACATCTTCGGTTAAACTTTGCTCCTCGTCCCATGTGGCAAAGGACATACGATTGGCCATTAAGACCTGATCGTCAATGGCTTTCGCCCCTTCTTCACAGGACAAATACAACGTCTTACTTCCGTCGGAAAAATTCCCCTCATCAATCACATCCTGAATGCAGGTGGTCTTTCCACTTTCCAAAAATCCGGTGAACAAATAAACCGGAATATCTTTCTTCCCAAACATGTAATCAACCTCTTATTTAAAAAGTTCTTTCACTTTGTCTTCCTTTAACTCGGAACCGATTACACATATTCTACCCGTGTAGTCTGACGGTCCTCTTCGTATTTCCGTTTCACCGGGAACCATATCAAAATGAATCCACTCTCCCTCCGTGGATGCCACAATTCCCTTAGCACGAAGGATCATTCCCAAGGGATTGTTCTCCACTACGGCCAATTGATTCAGGATCTCCTGAATTTCCTCCTCTGTGTAAGCATGAGCTGTTTCAATTCCCACACTGGCAAATACCTCATCCGCATGATGATGGTGATGGTGGCAATGATCATGGTCGTGATCATGATGATGCTCATGGTCATGGTCGTGATCGTGATGATGCTCGTGGTCATGGTCATGGTCGTGATGATGCTCATGATCATGGTCGTGGTCGTGATGATGCTCATGATCATGGTCGTGATCATGGTCGTGATCATGGTCATGATGGTGCTCGTGGTCATGCTCATGATCGTGCTCGTGGTCATGCTCGTGGTCATGGTCATGATCGTGATGATGCTCATGCTCGTGGTCATGGTCATGGTCGTGATGATGCTCATGCTCGTGGTCATGGTCGTGATGATGGTGATGATCGTGCTTTGCTTCTTCTGCCAGCAATTCCTCCATCAACGTATTATCATGCTCAATGGCCGACAAAATCTGTTCTCCTGTAATCTGCTCCCAAGGTGTGGTAATAATATTTGCTTCGGTATTGTGCTCTTTTAATGTGGCTACACATTGATCCAAAGCTTCCACCGACATTCCGGCCGTTCTGCTTAACACAATGGTTCCGGCATGTTCAATCTGATTGTTATAGAACTCACCGAAATTCTTCATATACATATCGCACTTTGTGGCATCCGCTACAGCTACAAAGCTGTTTAATTCCATATCCATATCCGCATTTTTCTCTTTCACATCCAAGACAGCACGGATGACATCGGATAATTTTCCAACGCCGGAAGGCTCGATCAAAATACGATCCGGATGATACTCATTCAAAACCTGTTTCAACGCCGTTCCAAAATCTCCTACCAAAGAACAACAGATACAACCGGAATTCATCTCATTGATCTGAATGCCGGAATCTTTCAGAAATCCGCCGTCAATGCCAATTTCCCCAAATTCATTTTCAATCAATACGATCTTCTGACCATGGAACACTTCCTGGATCAGTTTCTTAATCAATGTCGTTTTACCGGCACCTAAAAAACCGGAAAAAATATCAATCTTCGTCATGTTTTTCCATCTCCTTCTCGCGTTTCGTACGTTTTCGTTTCATCTTCTCAAATATAATATATCATTTTCCGGCAAATGTCAAAATATTTGTTGCGGATGCATCGCGATTCAACGGTTAAGTCAGGCGTCGCGCTCGAAAGCGAGCTTTCGTGGGATGCCATGCCAAATCAACTGTGAATCGCAACGCTTATTTAAAATTTTCTAAATTTGTTGTTGCATTTTTTAATTTACCGTGATATAATCAATTTGTTGTCGGCGTGTGGCTCAGCTTGGTAGAGCGCTTCGTTCGGGACGAAGAGGTCGCAGGTTCAAATCCTGTCACGCCGATTTTTCGATTGTTCAATTAATTTTCACTTTATGAAAAGCTCTCTAATCTTTTAGAGAGCTTTTCGATTTATCTTATATCATTCTCAATGACATAGATTCTTCCTTGCAATCAAACTTTCTTGCAATCATCCTATATCAGGTACCGCAATACGATGATCACGCTTCCCGTTGCCAGAACGATCACCGTAGCAGGAACCGCGGCCTTGCAATATTCCTTCCATCCAATGGGATGACCGGCCTTTGCCGATACGGAAATCCCCACCACATTCGCCGAAGCACCAATCGGCGTAGCATTTCCACCAATATCGGTACCAATGGACAAGGCCCATGCAAAAGTTTCAAGGGGAAGTCCCGTGGCCGTTGACAATGTTTCAATAATGGGGATCATCGTTGCCGAGAAAGGAATATTATCCACAAACGCGCTGGCAACCGCTGAGAACCATATAATGATCAAGATCATAAAGATTAAGTTATCCCCGCTGATCTTCTCGATCAGGCCGGCAATCGCTTCCAGTACTCCGGTTTTTTCCAAACCTCCAACTACAACAAAAAGCCCGATAAAGAAAGTCAGAGTGTGATAATCCACACGCAGGAGCACCTGAGGAATATTTCTTCCGGCAAAGATCAGCGTTAATACCGTGGCGATCACGCCAATGGTAGATACGGTGATTCCCGTGGTTGCATGGGTGATCAACAGGACAACCACAACTCCAAATACAAAACAGCTGAGAACAAATCCCTTTTTATCCAGGATCAATTGTTCCATATCCGGGAGTTTGTTTACATCCGGCGTTTCCGCATTTCCATATTTCTTACGGTTGATCAAATAGAAATAATAAATGATCAACACCATGGAGATCAAGGAAATCAATCCCGTGTTTAATAAAAAGTCAAAAAACGTTAAGCCCAGGGAGGTTCCGATAATAATATTGGGCGGATCTCCACACATGGTGGCCGCGCCTCCTAAGTTTGCGCAAAAGATCTCGCCAATGATCATGGATACCGGATTAAATTCCAGGATCTGGGATAACTCAATGGTTACCGCGGCTAAGAATAAGATCACGGTAATACTGTCAATGAACATGGATAAAACCGCTGCCATGATCATAAATGCGATCAACAACGGCATGGTCTTATACTTTACCAGTTTGGCGATCTTCATACACAACCAACGGAAAAATCCCACACGGGCCATTCCCTCTACCATCACCATCATACCAGCGATAAACACAATGGTCTGCCAGTTGATTCCTCCATTTTCTGCCGCTTCCGACTTAGAATACCAGAAACCCGGTGTTGCGAAGGTTTTCAAATTCAGGATTTCCCAGATTCCATTGGCATCCTGAAGAATCAACCCAAACACAATAACCAGCATGGCAAATCCACACCCTAACGTAACGTATTGTCTCTCAATCTTATCCATAACGATCAATACAAACATGATAAGAAAAATAATCGACGCCACAATGCCTGCTACACTCATGCAGAAACCCCTCCAGTTCACAATTTATGTTTCATTCACGAATTCCAGTACTCTTCCTCAAGGATGGTTCCCTCCAAAGATTCAGGGATCCTTCACAAATCCAGACCCCTTCACCGACTCATGAATGTTAAATTTCTTACTTCGTTACTCGTTTCCCACTCTTGGTTAAATATCCATTAATACGTCCTGCTTTAAAATCCGCCTTCTTTCTGGACAAAGGAACCGCCGGATCCGTCGGATCGTAGCTCACTCCATTGATCTTAAAGTTGGTGGGTTTTCCCAAAGGACCGGGCTTCTGGGAATTCCCCTTTACAATTTTAACCACGCTTCCACTGGAAGCATAATCGTAAATCCATTTGGCATCTGCCACCTGCATACGAATACATCCGGCACTGGCAGGACTTCCCAAACGATTATAATTGGAAGCGCTTAATGCATAATGGGATTGAGCGCTTACCGCAACCGCGTGAAAATATACATTTCCCACAATATGAGACGCCCAACGGGCATAGCAAACGCTTCCATCCGGTTCATTCATGGTCTTTAAGGTATATTTCACCGTTTGACCGTTGGAACAGATCGAATACGTTCCCACCGGCGTATAAGACGAATTCTCATTCAATCCGGACGTTCCGGCTACCGTTGAAGTATCTCTTCCCACGGAAACTGCGAAGCAGCGAACGGGAATGTCGTATTTCTTAGTCTCTGAATCATAAGCATACACCGTTACCGTACAGGCCGCTCGGTTTACCTCGATGTAAAAATGATTCTCGTTGGAAGAATTGCTTTCCTTAATATTCAGGATCTTCGTAAGGTCCGTTACGATCTGATTATTCTTGTAATAAACCTTATATTTCTTCCCTGCGTATTTAATGAACTTCCAGCCGTTCTTTCCCATTTCACTCTTCTTAAACGTATATTCTTCCTTACCCATATAATAAGGCGTATCCCAAGCTGTATAAGCAATGGCTTTCACCCGGTACTTTCCATGATCTTCATGGGTAATATCGGCCACATAGCTGGTTTTTTTCTGATCCAGTTTCGCATCATAGGTGCCCTTCTTCTTATATTTTCCTTTCACCATATGATACACGACCATTTGTACTTTCTTAATGTTTCCGGGCATGTAAGCCCCGCGAAGAGAGATGGTTCCAACCGCCTCTTTCTTCTTCACACGAATGGTCCCCTTTTGGATGTTCTCATCGGCGGTCACTTTCTTCACCAACGTAAAATCTTTTCCGGTGGAATCGGTGATCACAGCTTTTACCGTGTATTTCACCAATCGATATTTTAATTTCTTCAGGGAAATATCCGCGATATACTTGGTCTTCTTGTCATTCAGCTTACCGGTTTCCGTTAACACATCGGCATTCTTCTCGTTATAAACGTGAAATACCACCTTCTTGATCCCATAGGCATTGGCTGCTTTTTGTAACGACACACGGAATGCAGCTGCCTTTTCCAGCTTCTTGTTCTTAACAACTAAAAACTTGGAACAGGTCGGCGCCAGTTTGTATTCGGTGTTTGCCAACACGGATTTCTTCCCGGTGGCAGGGGTAAATACAGCCTTGGCATTCCAGGTTCCATACACATTGGTTCCTTTTTTCACATCCAACGTAAAGGTCATACTCTTTCCTGTAACCTCTACTTCTTCAGAGGCTAGTACCGCCGTACTCTCATCGGTATTGGACGCCCAAATATAGATCCCCACTTTTCCCAATCCTTTGTAAGACTCATCCGACATGGACAAGGTTGTGGTTCTTTTCGCTTTGGAAGAACTTCCAGCTACCTTCAAAGTAGCGAAAAATGTCCCCGCAGGAGTTGCCGACGAGGCTGCCGAAGATGCAGGACTTGCGGATACACCGGCGGAAGCGGACGGATCCAAACTGCTTGCCGCACTGCTTTGAGGCTCCTGGGAAGAAGAGACCTGGGCACTTGCCCCGGCACTTGCACCGGCACTTGCTGATGCCCCTGCATCTTCCAAACGAATGGCTCCTTGTTTCATCGTTTTTGCGTACAACTTTGTTTTTGCCGTCATTCCGGAAAATGAGCTTAGCAACAGAGCCAAAGCCAAAGTTCCTGCAATCCTACGTTTCATATCACGATTCATCTTTCCATCTCTCCCTTAATTGTTATCGATCGTTCACAGTTTCCAATGCTTGTTTCAAATCTCCAATAATATCATCAATGTTCTCAATTCCTACGGACAAACGGATCAAATCCGGTTGTACGCCGGCAGCCAGAAGTTCTTCGTCGTTCATCTGTCGATGGGTAGCAGAAGCCGGATGCAACACACATGTATGGGCATCTGCTACGTGGGTAGCGATCATGGCCACTTTTAAGTGCTTCATAAATTCCTCCGCGCCGGCTCTTCCCCCTTTTACGCCAAACGATACAACGCCGCAGGTGCCTTTTGGCAAATACTTCTGAGCACGCTCGTAGTATTGATTTCCTTTTAACCCTGCATAATTAACCCAGGATACATTGGGATGGTTTTCCAGGAATTCCGCCACTTTCAAACCATTAGCACAATGACGTTCCATCCGAACGGCCAAAGACTCTATTCCAAGATTTAACAAATAGGCGTTCATCGGTGCCTGACAACATCCCAGATCACGCATCAGCTGAGCAACACACTTGGTAATGTAAGCGCCGCCCTGTCCAAAACGCTCCGTATAGGTGATCCCATGATAGGACTCATCCGGCGTGGTAAGCCCCGGGAATTTATCTTTATGGGCATCCCAGTTGAAGTTCCCGGAATCAACGATACATCCCCCTACGGTGGCATCGTGGCCATCTAAATATTTGGTCGTGGAATGAATCACAATGTCCGCGCCAAAGGAAATCGGCTGGCAAAGGTAGGGCGTTGCAAAGGTATTATCAATGATCAACGGTACCCCATGGGCGTGAGCCGCTTTCGCAAAACGCTCAATGTCCAATACGATCAGGGCCGGATTGGCAATGGTCTCACCAAATACTGCCTTGGTATTGGGCTGAAACGCCTGTTCCAGCTCCTCATCGGAACACTCAGGATCTACAAATGTAAAGTCAATCCCCATGCGTCGCATGGTCACATGAAACAGATTGTACGTTCCGCCGTAAATAGCCGTAGACGCAATTACGTGATCCCCGGCTCCCGCTAAGTTAAATACCGATAACATGGATGCTGCCTGTCCGGAAGAAGTAAGCATTCCTGCTGTACCGCCTTCCATATCCGCGATCTTAGCTGCCACATAGTCACACGTGGGATTCTGCAGTCTGGAATAGAAATAGCCGCTGGCCTCCAGATCGAAGAGCTTTCCCATGTCCTCGCTTGTGTCGTATTTAAAAGTAGTGGACTGTATGATAGGGATCTGCCTCGGTTGCCCGTTTCCGGGAGTATATCCGGCCTGAACGCATTTTGTACCGATTTTCTGATCTTTCATTTGATTCTCCTTTATCTGTTTGCAGATCAAAATACCCCAAAGCCGGACCATCCTCCGTATCTATCTCAACACCGGGTAAAAGCATGGAGATGTCCGGATAATTCTCTTCAAGATCGCGTCTGTCGGAGGCATATACAAAAAGCACCTCCATCTCCTTACCGAGTATACCGCCGATAGCCGCGCTCAGCATCTCTTTGTTGGCGTCAGACCCGGCTCTTTTGTATTCTACGCCGTCTGTTTCCCATACCAGTTCAAGTCTGCCGTCTCCGGTCACTGAGCGCCTTGCCTTGCCCAAATACTCCGCAAGCGGAGAACCTACCGCCTCTAAGACCTGTGACCACTGTTCGTTTATTTTTTGCACATCCTCGGGAAGCGCCTTGGGAAGCGGCGCTTTTTTGACCGGTGCTTCGGCGGATATGGGACTGCCGGATGTAAGTTTGGTTTCAAGCGCTTCTATCCGGTATTTCAGATTATCCAAAGCCAGCTCGTACTCTGGATTGATCGGATATTCCGGACGCCCTGCCGTTTCGGGGCCTTTATTTGATGAAGCCGCGGCGGATACGTCCACGGTCTCCCCTGCCGCCGCAGGTCTGCAGAGTCTGATAAGCGCAACCTCAAGCAGTATCCTTTTTTGCGATGAATAGCGAAGCTGTGAAGTGAGTTCGGACAATTCGCGGATATAACGCATGATACTGTCCATATCTATGCGTTCGGCAGTGGTCTTAAGCGCCGCCATATCTTCGGAATTGATATCTATGACCTCCTCCAGCGCGGTGTCGGTTTTGGCGAGCATCACGCTTCTGATATACCATATAAAATCATTATTAAACTTAGAAAACTCCCGCCCCTGTTCGACTACCTCCTGCAGCAGATTGA
>CALGGT010000069.1 GCA_937915825.1 uncultured Eubacterium sp. | reverse complement strand
AACGTTTGGAAAAGGAAATTCAAATGAATCCTGAAAAATCCTTAAAACACTGGCTCAGAGCCCTGGTTCCTGCCAGCATGATCCCAGTGTTACTAAGGCGGGGAGATCTGGCAGAAGAGAGAAAGGCCAAAAGCCTGGATCAAAAGGAAATCCGGAGACTTAGCGCTCTCTTAAAGAAGATTTCCTTTCACATCGTTGGAACCGGAGGATTCCAGGAGGCGATCGTAACCACCGGTGGGGTTCATGTGAAGGAGATCAACCCGAAAACCATGGAAAGCAAAAAGGTTTCGGGGTTATATTTTGTGGGAGAGGTGTTGGATGTGGATGCCGTAACCGGCGGTTATAACTTGCAGATCGCCTGGTCAACGGCCGTTGCCTGCGGGAGGGCGCTGGCATCCTGTGATCACTGAAAGGAAAGATGGGCGGGAGTGATCGGAAAACAGAAAGGAATCGTATGTATGAAGATTGCCATTGATGGACCGGCCGGAGCCGGGAAAAGTACCATTGCCAAGGAAGTTGCCAGAAGAAAAGGCTTTGTCTATATTGACACGGGAGCCATGTATCGGGGCATCGCTTTATTTTACTTAAAAAAACAGGTGGACCTGACCGATGAAAGTTCGGTCAAAGAAAGACTGGAAGAGATTGATATCACCTTTCGCAATGGAACGGAAGGGGCGGATATTTTTTTAAACGGAGAAAATGTCAGTGAGACCATTCGCCAGGAAGAAGTGGGGAAAGGCGCGTCGGTTGTCGCCAAATATCCGGCGGTAAGAGAAAAACTGGTGGATCTCCAGCGCCGTCTTGCGGATCAGGAACATGTCATTATGGACGGCAGGGATATTGGAACCGTGGTTTTGCCCGATGCGGAATGTAAGATCTATTTAACGGCTTCATCCGGTGAGCGGGCGAAGCGGCGATATCTGGAATTAAAAGCCAAGGGTGTGGATTGCGATCTGGATGAGATCGAACAGGAAATCATAAAACGGGATACCCAGGATATGAATCGTAAGATCTCTCCTCTAAAAAAGGCGGAGGATGCGGTGGAGTTAGATACCACCGGGCTTTCCCCCGAGGAAGTGATCCAGAAGATTCTTACGATGATCGAGGAGTGTTAGCATGGAGATCCGATTGGCAAAAAGCGCCGGTTTTTGTTTTGGCGTAAAAAGAGCTGTGGATATGACCTACGACGCAACAAAAGATTCCAAGGGGGTTTATACCATCGGCCCCATTGTTCACAATGAAGAAGTGGTCAAAGACCTGGAAGAAAAAGGCGTGGACGTTCTGGATACCAAAACCATGGATCCGGATCAGTTGGAACAACGACAGGTGGTCATTCGGGCTCATGGCGTGGCTAAAAATATGTTTGATACGTTAGAGGAGTGTTCCTGTACCATCCTGGACGCCACTTGTCCCTTTGTTACAAAAATTCATAAAACCGTTGAAAATTACGCGTTACAGGGTTACGACATCGTGATCATCGGAAATCGGGTTCATCCGGAGGTGGAGGGGATCCTTGGATGGTGTCACGGACGGGGAATTGCCGTGGAAAATGAAAAAGAAATCCAGGAATTTTCACCGAAAAATCCCCAAAAAAAGGTATGTGTAGTAGGACAAACAACATTTAATCACAAAAAATTCAATAATTTAGTTGAAATTATTTCAAAAAAAGGGTATGATATAATTGCTGTGGATACAATTTGCAATGCCACGTCAGAACGTCAGACAGAAGCAGAGGAGTTGGCCAAAGAGTCGGACGTAATGATCGTAATTGGTGGAAAGAACAGTTCCAATACGCTAAAGCTGTATGATATCTGCTTATCCTACTGCCCGCGTACGTTCTTTATCCAGACGGTTCAGGACCTGGATATCAGCCAATTACTGGATAGCGATAAAGTTGGGATCACGGCAGGGGCATCGACCCCAAAATACATAATTCAGGAGGTTCTAGAGGAATGTCAGAAGAAAGTTTCGAACAAATGCTAAATAGCGAGGAATTAGTCACAATCCGGAATAACGAGATTGTAGAAGGGAAAGTCATCGATGTTAAGGAAGATGAGATCATCGTTAATATTGGATATAAGGCCGACGGTATTCTGACAAAAGATGAATATAGCAACAATCCTGATGTTAACCTTAAGGATGAGATTCATGTTGACGATACCATTACGGTTAAGGTATTAAAGGTCAATGACAAGGATGGTCAGGTGATTCTTACTTACAAGAGACTTCAACAAGAGAAGATGAATAAGGTGTTTGAGGAGGCCTTCGAGAAACAAGAAGTGCTGACCGGTACCGTTATTCAAGCTTTAAAGGGCGGTCTTAGTGTTGCTTATCAGGAAGGAAGAGTATTCATTCCGGCCAGTCTTGTATCCGATATCTATGAGAAGGATTTAAGCAAATACAACAATCAGGAGATTCAATTCGTTCTGACGGAGGTAAATCCCAGAAAGCGCAGAATTATCGGGGATCGCAAACAATTGATCGAAAAAGAGAAGAAAGCAGCCCAGGAAGCATTGCTTGCTCGTATTGAAGTGGGTATGATGGTGAAAGGTGTTGTTAAGAATTTAACGGATTTCGGTGCTTTTATTGATTTAGGCGGCGCAGACGGCTTGTTGCATATTTCCGAGATGAGTTGGGGCCGTGTGGATGATCCGAGAAAAATCTTTAAAGTAGGCGAAGAAGTAGAAGTAAAAGTCAAAGATATTTCCGGCAACAAGATCGCATTGACGATGAAGCTGGATTCCAACAATCCTTGGAAAGATGCAGCTGAAAAGTATGCCAAGGGCAATGTGATCGTTGGTAAGGTTGCTCGTATGACGGATTTTGGTGCGTTCGTAGAATTGGAAGAAGGAATCGATGCGCTTCTTCATGTGTCCCAGATTTCCATTGAGCATGTGGACAAGCCTTCGGATGTATTATCCGTTGGTCAGGAAGTGACGGCAAAGATTGTTGACTTCAACGAAGAGACCAAGAAGATCAGCCTAAGCATTAAGTCCTTACAAATCGAAGCGCAGAGAGCAGAAGCTAAGAAAGAGCGCGAAGACAAAGAAGAAGAGGGTGAGGCACCGGCGGTAGAGGAAGCACCCGTTGCAGAAGAAGCCCCGGCGGCAGAGGAAACCCCGGCGGTAGAAGAAGCACCCGTTGCGGAGGAAACATCTACAGAGGAAGAGGCACCCGCTGAGGAAGCTCCTGCGGAAGAAGCATCTGCGGAAGAAGCACCTGCGGAGGAGGCACCCGTTGCAGATGAGCAAGCCCCTGCAGAAGAGTAAATACTGCCAGTAAATATGGAAGAATAAGACAATCTGTCTTAAGATATGTTAAGCCACTTATGTAATCGGTTGATTATGATAAGTGGCTTAATGTGAGAAAGGGGACAATACAAAATGGCTGAAAATCAACAAGTTACGGTAGCGTTGGATGCATATGGTGGGGACTATGCACCGGAAGAAATCGTGAAAGGCGCGGTGGAGGCTGTCAATGAATCCAAGGATATTAAGGTGATCCTGGTAGGGAAGGAAGAAGGCATTGCGAAGGTTTTACAAGGGTTGTCTTATCCGAAGGATCAGATTGAGATTCAGAATGCCACGGAAGTGATTGATATGAATGATGTACCCACGGCAGCGATCAAAGGGAAAAAGGATTCTTCCCTGGTTGTGGCTATGAAAATGGTAAAAGACCAAAGAGCTGACGCTGTCGTATCTGCCGGGAGCACAGGCGCCGTGTTGGTAGGCGGTCAGGTCCTGGTTGGTCGCTTAAAAGGAATAAAGAGACCACCCCTTGCCCCGTTCATCCCCACGAAAAAAGGATTTTCTCTTTTGATCGACTGCGGTGCCAACGTGGACGCCAAGCCTGAGAATTTAAAGCAATTTGCACAAATTGGATCCATTTATTACGAGAACATGATGGGAAAGAAGAATCCCACGGTCGCCCTTTTAAATATTGGAACGGAAGAAGAAAAGGGGAATCAGCTGGTGAAGGACACCAAACCTTTGCTCAAAGATTGCGAGGGGATTCATTACATCGGCAGTGTGGAAGCCAGAGAATTGGTGGAAGGGGCCTGTGATGTTATCGTTTGCGACGCATTTGTAGGAAATGTGGTCTTAAAGTTCTTCGAGGGGGTTGCCAAGACCTTATTCGGTCTTTTAAAAGAAGAGTTAATGTCCACCACCCGGACCAAGGTGGGAGCGGCTTTGGCAAAGCCTGCCTTTAAGAATCTTTTGAAGCAATTTGATACGGAAAGTCAGGGAGGCGCTCCCTTGTTAGGATTAAACGGACTTGTGGTGAAGGCTCATGGAAACTCCAATGCCAAAGCCATCAAAACGGCGCTGTTCCAATGTGTAACCTTTAAGCAGAAACAGATCAATGAGAAAATCTCAGAGAGGATATGATCCATGAACCGCGAATGGGATGCCCTAGAAGAAAAAATCGGCTATACCTTTCAGAAAAAGGAATTATTGGAAAATGCCTTAACTCACAGTTCCTACGCGCACCAGATGAATTTACCGTATAAGAAGAATAATGAACGCCTGGAATTTTTAGGAGATGCGGTACTTGAGTTGATATCCAGCGACTTTATCTATCACACCAGAGAAGAAGATAAGGAAGGGGATATGACAAAATTGCGGGCAGGCCTGGTTTGCGAACGAAGCCTGGCCTTTTCTGCCAGGGAAATTGGCTTAGGGGCGTATTTAAAACTTGGAAAAGGGGAGGACGTTACCGGCGGTCGTGAGAAGGATTCCCTGCTGTCTGACGCCTTTGAAGCACTGATCGGCGCTATGTATTTGGATGGAGGGATCCGGCAGGCAGAGGCGTTTATTATGAAGTGGTTGTTGTCCGATGTGGAGAAACATCGGATCTTTTATGACAGCAAAACTGCGTTGCAGGAAGAAGTACAGAAGGAACACGATCGCAGTGTTCAATATGTGCTGTTATCCGAAAGCGGGCCGGATCATTGCAAGGTATTTCGCGTGGAATGCCGGATTACGGGGAAGGGATATGGAATCGGTGAGGGAAGGTCAAAGAAAGTAGCGGAACAGAACGCGGCGTATGAAACCTTGCTGATGTTAAAGAACGAAAAGAAACAATAAAGGACAAAGAGATGTATTTAAAAAGTATCGAAGTAAACGGCTTTAAATCATTTGCCAACAAATTGGTATTTGAATTTCATAACGGGATCACCGGAATCGTAGGCCCGAACGGAAGCGGGAAGAGTAACGTGGCGGATGCGGTTCGCTGGGTGTTAGGGGAGCAAAGCGCCAAACAGTTAAGAGGTTCGAACATGCAGGATGTTATTTTCAGCGGAACGGAAATTCGAAAACCTCAAAGCTCAGCTTATGTGGCGTTAACGATCTTAAACGACGATCATAAATTAGATGTCCCCTACGATGAGGTGCGGGTTTCCCGTCGTGTGTATCGGTCCGGAGAAAGTGAATATAAGATCAATGACAATGAGTGCCGTTTGCGGGATATTCAGGATCTTTTTTTGGATACCGGTATTGGAAAAGAAGGATATTCCATTATCGGACAGGGACAGATCGATAAGATCTTAAGCGGTAAGCCGGAGGAACGTCGGGAGCTCTTTGACGAGGCGGCCGGAATCGTGAAATTTA
>CALGGT010000068.1 GCA_937915825.1 uncultured Eubacterium sp. | reverse complement strand
GGCTTCAATAACGCTGTGCTGGCAGAAGCCAGTATGAGCTTCCTGGGGATCGGAGTAACGCCTCCCGATTCGTCCCTTGGCTATATGCTTTCGGAGGCCCAGGGCATGCTGCGGGCAGCCCCCTGGTATGCCATCTGTACCGGATGCACCATCTGAACTCGTGTTTTTATTTATATCAGATTCCTTGCCGGCTTCCGCTCCATGCTCTGAAGCATTATCCGCATCTGATGTGAGCATGTCCGCTGAAGCGCTATCCGGCGTAATGTCTGTCATCGTATCATCCGCTGCCGTAGCGTCCGTTTCAGCCTCATCTGATTCAGAAGAAAGCTCGCTGTCATTTTCCACTTCCTCATAATGCGGCGTATCGTCTATAAGAAGCTCTACCGTGAAGTTCTCGTAAACCTTCGTATCATTATCCGCCGGAGCGTTATTTATCATTATGTCGGAGTCCTTCTCAGCTTTCACGTCAAGGAAGCTTAAAAGCTGCTCTACCGTGACATAATTCCTCATAACTATCTCATCGCCGTCCTGCACCTCATAATATCCGCTCTGCAGCTCGCCGTTCACTTCTGCGTACTTCGGTATCCGAACCTCGTTCCCGTTGAATATGACCTTCAGCGAATCAGTAAATTCAGGCAGCTCTTCTATAGTCAGATGCGCAGGCGCTCCCGCGGTAGACGGCGTGACCTCTATCGAATCTCCTGCCTTTATCGGCGTGTTAAGCGAGCCTTCATCGCCATTAAGCACGATAACCGCGCCTTCTCCTATCTCGCCGCGCACGACTCTCTTATCACCGTTTATAGTGTAAGCTATCTCCGCTCCCCTCTTAGGGAATAAGTCCGCATTCGCAAAGCCCGCCTGCACAGCGGCATCCAAAACCTTTAATTTACTTTCACTAACCTTTGCGGAAAGTACGGATTTTAAAGCTGCCGCTTTCTCCTTCTTATTCATCTTAACGGAATAATCTCTGGGAACCGGTGCAAATACTACGCCGCCGCCTTTCCATTGAGGAGCACGAATGGAACCTTGTCTTGCATGACCTGTTCCCTTTTGTCTCCAAGGTTTTCTACCTCCGCCACGAACTTCGGAACGAGTCTTTGCCTTCTGTGTTCCCTGGCGCTTATTCGCAAGTTGCGCTACAACTGCTTTATGAATTAAATGTTCATTAACCGGTACAGCAAATACGGAATCTTTTAATTCTAATGTTCCGGTTTCTTTGCCTTCCATATTATAAACAGATACATTAGCCATGTCTGCATTTCCTCCTTCCCGAAAGTTAAGCCTTTACGGATTCTTTAACAATTACAGTGGCCTTCTTCGGTCCGGGAACCGCTCCCTTTACCAAAAGAAGATTATTTTCAGCATCTACTTTCACTACTTCCAGATTTTGGACGGTGATTTTCTCATGTCCCATCTGTCCGGGCATCTTTTTACCCTTGAACACTTTACTGGGATCGGATGCGGAACCATTGGAACCTGCATGGCGGTGGAACTTGGAACCATGTCCCATAGGTCCTCTCGCCTGTCCATGACGCTTGATGGCGCCCTGGAATCCCTTACCTTTGCTGGTAGCAGTTACGTCAATCTTATCTCCAGCTTCGAAAATGTCAGCCTTGATCTCCTGACCAAGCTCATATTCTTCTGCGTTTTCAAAACGGAACTCAACTAATTTCTTCTTATTATCAACACCTGCTTTTGCAAAATGTCCTTTGACCGGCTTATTCACTAATTTCTCACGAATATCACCGAATCCAACCTGCACTGCGCTGTAGCCCTCGTTCTCGGTTGTCTTTACCTGTGTTACATAAACAGGTCCGGCTTCCAGCACGGTAACCGGCGTCAAAACGCCATCTTCGTTGAAAATCTGAGTCATTCCAACTTTCTTAGCTACGATAGCTTTCTTCATCTTTCAAACCTCCTAAGTTTTACAGTGTCTGAACTCCACTGATGCATCAATTCTCATTCTAATAAGTAAAATACCACGAGGGAAACTTACTTCATCTTAATGTCAATTGCTACACCGGCAGGCATCTCCAGACGACTTAAAGCATCTACGGTCTTCTGAGATGGCTTGTTAACATCAATCAATCGTTTGTGTGTTCTTTGTTCAAACTGCTCTCTGGAATCCTTGTACTTATGTACCGCACGAAGAATCGTTACCACTTCTTTCTTCGTGGGCAAGGGTACCGGTCCACTTACCTTTGCACCCGTCTTCTTCACGGTTTCCACGAGCTTGCCCGCAGCCTGATCAATCAGTTTGTGGTCATACGCTCTTAAAATAATTCTCATGGTTTGTTGACTTGCCATAAAAATAGCCGCCTCCTTTTCGTACTTAATTTTTTTGAGTACGACAAGTGGTGACTGTACACTCATCCGTGTGTGTCATAATCGCTGATAAGAAACTGCCAAATCCCTCCGCTCGGCTGCTTTGGATTTGACATTCTGATTTTCACACACGTTTATCTGCTCACAGGCAGAAATTATGCTAGTACAGTGACTTGCCGTCAGGTTTACCGGTCGGACACCCATGATACAATGTCGACCTCTTGACATTCGCTCCACGGAAAACCCACGAAAACCTCGTGGCAACCTCACGCTTCAACGCTATCAATGTCACAGCAAAAATTATTATACAACAGATTTCTGCAAAAAGCAAGATATTTTTTTACTTTTTTTTACAAGGCGTTACGATTCACCGACGCATATGGTATGACATCGACGGAAAGCTTGCTTTCCAGCGCGATGTCATACCATATGCGTCGAATCAGCAACCTGCCCCCAAATGATTGGGGCTGCCGCGATAGCGGCGGTAAAGTCTTGCGCTTGAAGCGTCGTGTCAGCTAGCTGAACACGACCTAGAGCGCATAGCGGGCCCCAAGAATTGGGGCAGGGGGCGGTGAATCGTAACTTCAAGTGATGGAAGATCATCCCGATTCACAGCAGGAACCTCCATCCAAACTGAGTGAGCTGCCGCGATAGCGGCAGTAGAGGTGCGTAGCACCGGGCACACGAAGTGTTGTGGTGGAGCGACTGGAAATCAGCCGCTGCCCTACATGATTTAGGACAGCGGCTGCGTATCTCTTAATTATCTTCCGGTTTTTCGATTTCCGAGATTGCATCTTTCTTCATAGGAATCCGACAATTCTTATTATTTCCGAATTCTACGATAACGATATCCTCGTCCACATCGATCACAACTCCGTAAAAACCGCTGGTTGTCGCAACGCTATCTCCAACCTCCACGCTGGAGACCATAGCTTGACGGGCTTTTTCTTCCTTTTTCTGGGGACGGATCAAGAGAAAATAAAATCCCACAATAATCGCACCATAAATCACGATCATCATAACCGTTCCGGAAGCGCCGCCCATGGCACTGCCGGCCAAGTTCGCCAACAAAGCCAATGCACCAAATCCCTGTGTCATCTTCTTACCTCCATAAATCTGAATTCATGTTTTCCAATTTCTTCTTCTTATACTCCTGAAAGCAACCACGTTCGATCGCTTCACGAATTTCAACCATCATTATATTATAAAAATACAGATTATGCAACACCAAAAGTCTCAGACCCAGCATTTCCTTCGCCTTCAGCAAATGTCGCACATACGCCCGGGAATATCTACGACACGTAGGACATTGGCATCCTTCCTCAATCGGCCGGTTGTCCCGCTCGAAACAGGCATTGGCCAGATTCAGCTTCCCGAAGTTGGTGTACGCATGTCCGTGTCGTCCATTTCTGGCCGGGTATACACAATCAAAGAAATCCACCCCCCGCTCCACACTTTCCAGAATATTCTCTGGAGTTCCCACGCCCATCAGGTATACCGGTTTATCCTCCGGCAATTCCGGAATTACCTCGTCCAGGATTCGGTACATCTCCTCATGACTTTCTCCTACAGCAAGGCCACCAATGGCATACCCATCCAGATCCATTTCCCGGATCTGAGCCGCATGCTCCTTTCTAATAGAAGAAAAGGTTCCTCCCTGATTGATCCCAAACAATAATTGCTCTGGATTGACGGTATCTTCCAGGGCATTTAAACGCTGGATCTCATCCTTACAACGCTGCAGCCACCTGGTGGTTCGATTCACCGACTCCACCATATAGGCCTCCGTAGCCGGATGCGGCGGACATTCATCAAAAGCCATCGCGATGGTGGAACCTAAGTTTGACTGGATCTGCATGCTCTCCTCCGGCCCCATGAAAATCTTTCGCCCGTCAATATGAGAGCGAAAGTGAACCCCCTCCTCCTTGATCTTTCTCAGTTTCGCCAGAGAAAAGACCTGAAAACCGCCGGAGTCCGTAAGGATCGGCCGATCCCACCTCATGAAGGAATGCAGTCCCCCCAGATCATGCACCACCCGATCTCCCGGTCTTACATGTAAATGGTACGTGTTAGACAACACCACCTGGGTGTGGATCCCCTCCAGATCCTCCGTAGAAACCGCTCCTTTGATCGCGCCAACCGTGGCCACATTCATAAATACCGGCGTTTGAATCACGCCGTGTGGGGTTTGGAATTCCCCGTATTTACTTCGCCCGTCCCGGTTCTTGATTGTAAATCGCCCCATCTTTCAATCTCCTTTATTTCTTCCCGGATAAATGTCCGGCCAGTCGTATACAAAACCACAAGATAATAGGAGCCAATATGGTCGCTCCGATGCAAGCCTTAAAAAGTGTAGGCGAAGCAGGTGATGTGGTAAGCCCCGCATAAAGGGTCACGAAATATAGCACCAGTAAAATACCAGCAGCCACCAAGGCCACGATTCTAACAAACGGGGGATAGGACGTCCTATTTTCCTGTCGATTCTCGCCCTCATTTGCCTGCCGTTTCTCTTCCTTCTCTATTTTAAGTTCTTTTTGTTCATCCATACCGTTGCCGGTCTCCTTCCGATTGATCCTTTTGCTTGATCCTCCCAATTTTGATACGCCGCACTTTTTCCTCTCATTCCTTTATACGCCGCGCTTCTCCCATTCGTTCCTACGATTCTTCCGCTCCCTTTATTTTTTTCAAATGTTCCCCCAATTCTTTTTCATACCCCTCCTCCGATAATTCAAAGAAGGTTTCGCCTGTTACATCATCCGGCAAATATTGTTGTTTCACGTAATGATGTGGAAAATCATGGGCGTATTGATACCCGATTCCATGGCCCAACTTCTTAGACCCGCCATAATGGGCGTCCTGCAAATGAGGCGGTACCGGACTTTGCGGATGAGTCTTCACATAATCCAGCGCCCGGTCGATGGCCATGATCGAAGAATTACTCTTCGGAGCACAGGCTACATAAAGAGCCGCCTGGGCAAGTACGATCCTTGCCTCCGGCATCCCCAGCCGCTCTACCGCCTGAGCCGCTGATGTGGCAACCACCAGTGCCATGGGATCCGCGTTGGATACATCTTCCGACGCACAGATCATAATCCTTCGTGCAATAAATTTTATATCCTCACCGGCATACAGCATCTTTGCCAAATAATACGACACCGCATCCGGATCCGACCCCCGCATACTCTTAATAAAGGCAGAAATCGTATCGTAGTGATTATCGCCTACGCGATCGTATCGCACCCGCTTTTTCTGAATGCATTCCTGTGCTACATCCAAATCAATTAGAATCTTACCATCCACCGCTTTGGTTGTTAAAACACCTAATTCCAGGGCATTTAAGGCTGCCCGGGCATCTCCATTGCTTTCTTCCGCCAGAAAATCCAACGCCTCTTGGGTCAGTTGGGCATGATAGGCACCCAGACCTTTTTCCGGATCCGTAACGGCTCTTTTCAAGATCTTTGCCACGTCCTCCTCCGTTAAAGGTTTCAACTCATAAATCGTGGAGCGGGACAAAAGCGCGCCATTTACCTCAAAGAACGGATTTTCCGTGGTTGCTCCGATCAAAACAATGGTTCCCTCTTCCACAAAGGGAAGCAAATAATCCTGCTGTCCCTTGTTGAACCGGTGAATCTCATCAATAAACAAGATCGTTTTTTTTCCGAACATCGCCACATTTTCCTTGGCTTTTTCCACCACTTCCATCATATCTTTTTTGCCTGCCGCCGTGGCATTGATCTGGTGAAACGCGGATTTGGTTGTGTGGGCTATCACAGACGCCAGGGTGGTTTTCCCGGTTCCCGGCGGCCCATACAGGATCACACTGCCCAATTGATCCGCTTCTATGGCTCTGGTTAGCATTTTCCCTTTTCCCAAAATATGTTCCTGCCCTACGATCTCCTCCAGCGTCGTCGGCCTCATACGGGATGCCAAGGGCGATTCGTTCTTATTATTTTTTTCATTCATATATTGAAATAAATCCATTAAATCCCCCTTTTCCTGCTATCTCTCATCTCACACACCTGTCTCATCTCGCACGCCTGTCTCATCGCATCTCGCATACCTGTCCCATCGCATCTCGCATACCTGCTACATCTTACCATATATATAAGTAGATGTCCAACGGGACTTCTTCAAAGCGAATTCAAAATATCCTTGGGATTCCCGCGTTTTCCCAGTTGATATCCCAGGTAGGCTCCTACCATCCCGCCGATGATATGTGTCAGGTTGGACACTTGATCTTTCACAAAAATCCCCTGGAACACCTGTTCCCCAATAAAGATCACTGCCACAAACAGGAAGGTAACCGGAATCTCATGATCCTTGAAATTGGTAAATGAGGTCATGATAATAAAGGCAAATACAATTCCGCTGGCTCCACACAAAGCCACATTGGAAAATAACAGGCTGTTCACGAGCCCGGTAATAAAGGCAGTAATCCCCATGATCGTTAAAAGGGTATTGCCACCGTATTTTTCTTCCAACATCGGCCCGATCAAAAGCAGAAAGGTAGCATTGCCGATGAAATGTTCAAATCCCGCATGTCCAAATACATGGGTAAATAAGCGGAGATAGGTAAGAGGATTTAACAGAGAGGAACGGTACGTGGAAAAGATTGCGGCATTGGCCCACCCTCCGGTGATCCGATCCAAGATCGTAGCCAGCAGGCACACCATAACAAACCCCAACACCACCGGGGAGTTCCAGATAATTTTAAATTTTGTAATGGACGTTTGTTTCATTCCGGCAACTCCTTATATCAATTTTTAACCATAACTCTACATTCATCTGTAGCTCTTCTGTTCCGAAAAGACAAGATCACTTCTTAAACAGCGTATCAAAGATCCCGCGGCCAATGCTGGCACCCACATTTCCTCCCAGACGTTTCCCGAAACTCCCCATGCCGGACATGGCTTGTTTCCCCACTTCACGGCCAATGGTTCCTGCCATGGTATTTCCCACCGATTCCATGGCTTTTCTTTGTTTTCTCTCTTCCGCTTCTTTTCGTTTTGCCTCCTCTCTCATGGCACGCTCTTTTTCCTTTTGCTCTGCTTTGATCTTCGCCAATTCTTCTTTATAAAGTTCCTTTTGATGCGCCGCCTCGATCTTCGCCAGTTCTTTCCGCTGCGCTTCCTCTAACTTGGCCTGTTCTTTCCGCTGCGCTTCCTCTAACTTGGCCTGCTCTTTCTGACGGGCCGCCTCTTCTTTCTCCATAGCAAGCTGAGCCATTTGCTCTTTTTCCATCTGCTCCTTCTCAATTCCCATCCGTATTAAGAACTCATAGGCCGAATCCGGGTCATAGGATTCGTAGTATTTTCCATTCAGGATATTCTCATTTATCAAGCCGGCTCGCACATCCGGATCCACGCCTCCAAAGCTGGATTCCGGTGGTAAAATACAGGCTTTCCTGGCAATACCGGGCATTCCTCCCTCTTCCAAAAAGGATACGACCGCCTCCCCGATCCCCAACGACATAATCGCCTCATAGGTATTAAATTCAGGGTTGATGCGAAAGCTCTCCGCTGCGGCCTTGACCGCTTTCTGTTCCGCCGGGGTGTAGGCGTGAAGAGCATGTTCCACTTTATTTCCCAGCTGAGCCAATACACCTTCCGGAATGTCCCTGGGATTTTGCGTGCAAAAATAGACGCCGACGCCCTTGGAACGAATTAATTTCACTACATGCTCGATTTTATCCAACAATGCTTTCGGCGCATCCTGGAACAACAAGTGTGCCTCGTCAAAGAAGAATACCAACTTCGGTTTTTCCAAATCCCCCACCTCCGGAAGAGTCTCAAAAAGCTCCGATAGAAGCCATAAGAGGAACGTTGAATAGAGTTTGGGGTTATTGATCAAACTGCTGCTGTCCAGAATATTGACCATACCTCTTCGATCCGGTCCGGTCATTAGAAGATCCTGAATGTTAAAGGCGGGTTCCCCGAAGAACTGCTCTCCACCGGCCAGCTCCAGAGCCACTACCGCCCGCACGATTGCCGCCAGGGATTGGGGACTCATCTTTCCGTATTCCGCCTCAAGCTCGCTGTGATGATCCGACACATAATTTAACATCGCTTTCAGATCCTTGGTGTCGATCAAAAGCAAACCGTTGTCATCGGCGATCTTAAAAACGATGGTCAAAATATCGGATTGCAGGGCATTTAACTCCATAATTCTTGACAGAAGAAGGGGACCCATTTCCGAAATGGTAGTTCGCAAAGGAATTCCATTCTGCCCATATAGATCCATAAGGTTTACCGGATACCCACGATAACGAAAGCCTGTATCCGTCAAGCCAAATCGCTGGATCCTATTTTGCATGTCCTCCGTATCTTCGCCCGCAATGGCAATGCTTGCCAGGTCTCCCTTAACATCCGCCAAAAATACCGGCACGCCCATTTCCGAGAAGCTCTCCGCCATTACCTTTAACGTAACGGTTTTACCAGTTCCCGTGGCGCCGGCTACCAAGCCATGTCGGTTGGCGTATTTCGGCAGCATGTATATTTTCTCTCCCTGGCTGTCATTAGCGATCCAAATTTTATCATCAACGTACATAGATAAACCCCCTGTTCTTTCTGTAAGTGTTCTCGCATCTGTGTATTTCAAGTATATCCTGAATCCGTGAGGCTTGTCAACGTCTTTTCTTTGGAAATGATCGGGAAATCGTTGGGATCACACGAACATGCTTATCGCTTTTAATCGGAGATGTATTCCATTCAGGGGGCGCTCTCGCTAAAATGCCACCGTAGCAGTACAAAATTCGCGCTCCGCGCTCATTAAGTGCTGACGGTCGCAAATCCCCCTTCATGGAACACATCTCCGATGTAAAAGCACCAACGATAGCATCTAAGATTTCCAACACGTTCCACATCTGGATAAAAATTACTCAAAAGATAAAGGATCGATCGATGTTTCATGAGATGATGATAATCGAATGATTGAAAAAACCAGCATAATCTTATATAATAATTACGAAATGAATTCATATGATAGGTTTCGCATCAACCGTTTTTGATGCAGAAACAAAAAGGAGGTAATACGATCCATGATCAACAATTTAAATGAAAATAAGAGGATGAAAAGGATTCTATTGTGCGCGTTTTTGATTGCTTTTTCTGCTATTCTTATACCGGTAACCTTCGCATATGCAAGCGAAAAGAGTGACCGGGAAAACATGAAGATGGTTATGAAATATTATAAAGCCCAAAAATATAAAAAAGCAGAAAAATACAACAAGAAATTACCAACCTACGCGAATGAGAAATGCGTAAAAAATATGAGTGTGGATATGAAAAAGGCCTACAAAAAAACAGTAAAGAGCAACAAGAAAAACCTGTGGGATTATTACTACACAGATTTTGATAATGATGGTAAGGCAGATTTGATTTTACACATGGGAACATGCGAGGCAGATGCCACATTTAAGGTATTTAGATTCTGGAATGGAGAAGCTAAATACCTTGGGTCAATTCCAGCAGGACACTCCATGATACACGCTTATCCCAAACACAATGGTGTGCTTACCGCTCTCGGTCATATGGGTTACGAAGCGATTGATTATTATTATCTCAAAAATGGAAAGATCCAACACAAAAAGCTGGGAAGCCGGGAACATGAACCGTATTTTACACCCGGTTGTGCCCTCAAAGGACTATTGCATAGCGATTGATCCATGGATTTTATGCCATAGAAAAATGAGTTTCATACAGGAGAAACTTGACAAATGGAAAGGCAAATTCTAATTGAGAAACCTTGGGTTCCCGTAATCGCCATCCGATTCCTTGTTTGATGTGGTTACTTTGGATCACTTAGCTTAGGTTCCTTGTTTTGAATTGCTTATTTTGATCACTTGGTGTGGATTGCTTGATTTGGATCACTTGATTTGGATCACTTGATTTGGATTACTTAACTTGGATCACTTGATTTGGATTGCTTGGCTTTTAGCGCCGAGATGTATTCCATGAGAGGGGCATTTGCGACCGTCAGCACTTAATGAGCGCGTAGCGCGAATTTTGTACTGCTACGGTCGCACCTGAGCGCGAGCGACCCCTGAATGGAATCATCTTAGCGTAAAAGCGTCCCTAGTAAGAAGTATGAAGTAAGAAGTCAGAGGTAAGAATTGAAAATTAAGGAATTGAAATCCCACAGAAAATGTTTTATAATTATGGTAAGACTAGAACATGGATTGATGTAGAAAATATGGAATGAGGTAGAGAACATGGAAATTCCAAAGTTTCCCGGGAAAGATTCTTTCTATTTTGTGAATCTTTCCGAGAAGGAAGAGCGTATGATCCAGAACGTCTTAAAGGATATTTTAGGCCATGAGAAAACACAGGAAATGAAGGAATACATCCAGCATGGGGACATTACCACGTATGAACATTGTAAGAATGTAACCAGAATGACCATGTGGATGTATCGTCGTTTACGAATTCGAATGGACCTAAGAGCCCTGATCGTGGGAGCATTTTTACATGACTTTTTTCTGTATGATTGGCATGAGAAGGGACAGGGACACGAGCTGCACGGATTCTATCATCCGGGGTATGCCTGTGAGAACGCGATTCGGTATTTTCAAATCGGAGAGAAAGAACAGCAGATCATACGTACGCATATGTGGCCGTTAACGATTACAAAGGTTCCTCTATGCAGGGAAGCAATGCTGGTATGTATGGTGGATAAATATTGTTCTTTGTTGGAAACATTATTTTATCGAAAAGGATACCCTGTTCGTAAATTAAGGGAAGCAGTTGAATAAAGGAATGTAAAATCAGAAGCCGGCGAGGAAATCCTCGTCGGCTTTTCTAAAAGTAAGAGAGATTTATAAAACAGATATTAGTAATTCTTCATTTTCAATGTTGTGGTAGAGGTGGCATTGTCCCTCTTTGGCCTGATAAACCTGAACAATGTCTCTTAGTCTCTGACCATCCTTAAATGAATCGGTAATCCGTTCCAGTTTTTTTAATTTCTCAGGAGCGTAGGTTTGAACCTTATCCTTATGAAAGGTGGATGTAAATACGGCGGTATAGAAAATCTCTGCTTCTACGAGATCCTGGAAAATATGACTTCCATAGGAAAGCTCGGGATTATATCCGACGGTGGATTCTTCCACCTCACAGATAACGGAGAATTCACTAATGTCCGAAAATACAGTAGGAACCCCTAACTCCGGGGAGGAGGTTCCCACGCGTCCCGGAACGATCAACATCATCTTCTTATTTTGGTCCCGGTAGAACCAGTTGATCTCACCGATCAAATCAGCCACGGATTTTTTGTCGTTGTAAGGCATCTCGTAGTATTTTACTGGATCTACATATACGATCAGATCCAGGGTGGAGGACTTGGAAAGTCCCATGGATGTGCCGACGCTATGAAGGAAAATGTGTTCCTGAGAGATATCCGTTGGAATAAAGGTTTTGGAGGTGGCCTTATAAACCTGGAGGGGACGGCACTGCAAAAGATCAATGGAGTAATCCCCATTGTCGGAAATATTAATGGTAAACTCCGTATCCACCGGATAATTGTATTCGGTTTGAATGGTTTTTAGCATGGTTTGCATCTGCTTCATCAAGGTTTGGTTGGCGACCAGGCCTTTGCAGGAAACAAATTTTACCGGTCGGTCACGACCCATTTCCCGCAATCGGCGTTCCGCCTCGAAGTCGTGTTCCAATAAAAGTTTGTCCAAAAAACCGGGAATCACCGGTTCAATTTTCTCAAAGGGAAGTTGCTCAAGCTGAAGAGAAACCGTATCGATCACTTCAATTTTTCCCTGAGAAAACCGGTGTTTATCCGCGGATGAGGAGTAAAGGGATTTTTCCGGCATGTCCAGATTCACGATCCTGGGATAGGACCCTTCGGTTCGATCCACCGCAGACGTCCCGAGTCCCATCACCAAACGTAACATTCCGGATGTAGGGTCGGATTCCTTCATAATCCGGTACGGACTGTAAGAATACCCGACACCGGCTGCACACGGCATATAGTAAGAACCATAATAGGAGCCGGAAACCCGCTGGATCAGCAGAGCCATTTGTTCATCCATTTTGTCCAGCCCCCTGCGTTTTCTGTAATCCAGAGCCGATAACCCCATGGTGCTGGCATAAACAGTTTTAACCGCATTTTCAAATTCCTGGAGACGTTCATCCAGGGAACCGCGATTGGCACAGAAAACCGACTCATATTTGCCGGCAAAAGCATTTCCAAAGCCATCTTCCAGAATACTGCTGGAACGGACAATATAGGGATCATGTCCGTAGTATTCGATGATCCGTAGAAATTGTTCTCTCATATCCTCGGAAAATGTTCCGTTCTTTATTTTCTTTGCAAAGGTTTCCGCTAGCGAAAAGTATCCATCCTCGGTGTGCTGTTTGACACGGATGTCCCAGAAATCATTATCCACAATGTAGGTGTAATATAGATCCGACCCCATGTAGAAAGAATCGTGGGGTTCCAATACATCGTTAATATCCGGTTGTTGATTCCGAATAATGGCACGGGCTAAGAGCATGCCACAGGATTTTCCGCCGATCATCCCGGTACCGATCATATGATCTCTGACAGCAAAATAATCCTCCGGTGTAAAATGTTTCTTTACCATCTCCCGCATTTGAGGATCTCGGGTCATGATAATGTTGCACATATAAGAACAAGCATCGGTTATGTCATCTCCATTTTCGTGCTGCATCTTTACCCGGTTAAAGAAACGATCCCATGAGTCGGAGAATTGTTCGTTGGCGGAACGCTGGGTATTTCCCAGGACCTGATAGAATCGGCTGGCGTTAACCCCGTCCAGGATCGGGCGAAATTCCCCGGTATCCGGATGGTAGGTGTGGGGGAGGAACATGGTATCCGAATTACGATTCCAAACTTTCTCCGGTCGAACATAAATGTTTTTGCCGCTGGAGTATACATCAAAAAACAATTGGGTGGTGCTTAGAATCTTGTTAATGGAATGGACCGAGTGTTTTCCCCGGATAATAGGGAAGAAAGCAACGGTATCCAGGATAAAAAGAAACGGACAGGTAACCCGGAAAAAATTTCCCATCATTAAGTCGGTAGCCCAGGCCGTCTGTAATTCGGAAAGACAATCAAAGACATAGAACGCATCCCGCCCTTCCCGTTCGATAATGGTATGAATATCTAAGGTGAAGGTTTCAAAAAGATGGGAGAGAGGAACCTTAATGGTTTTTACTTCCGGGCATGGGTCGACCAGGGGTTCGTGACTTGCAAACCGAAAATAGATAATATTTCGTTTGTCTTTTTTTGCCTGAGCAATATAAGGATCCATAAAAAGTTTAAACTCCCATAAATCGGAAACCCGCCACACAACATTGTCGCCCAATCGAATGTAGTCCAATGCTGTGTCCATCTCAGGGATACCGGAGTATATTTTATCAAAGGCCGCCATATAAATTCCTCCTTACAAAGTGCAACGGACGGTTGTCACTGGTTCATGTAAAAAAAACGGCGCTGATCTAATAATCAGCACCGTTGCTTCTTGATGTAATCTACCATATGTATGGAATTGTCAAGATAATCTTTCCCATTAATCCTCTTTCACACTATGTTGTAAAACATAAATAATTCATTCAAAGATGAATTATAATTCAATGTAGAGATCTTCCGGCTTATCATTGATTACATAGTAAGCACGATTCTCGTCTACATTTACATAGATACGAAGAGTCTTAATAGCACCAATACGATGTCCGGCATTCTTGTATGCTTCTTTCACACGTGCCGCTACATCCTCAGCCATATATTGTTGGCCGTTGATCTCAAAGAAAGTTTCTTGAATCTGCTCTACTTTTTTCTTAGCAGTCTTTCTCTTCTTGGGAGCAGCAGTAGTCTTAGCCGGAGCTTTTTTAGCTGTTGTTGCCTTCTTAGCTGTCGTCTTCTTAGCAGCGGTTGCTTTGGCCGGAGCTTTCTTAGCAGCGGTTGCTTTCGCCGGAGCACTCTTAACAGCAGTCTTAGTAGCCGGAGCTTTCTTAGCAATTACAGCATCCTCTTTTTTAGCAGTTGCTTTTGTGTTTGTTTCTGTCATGACACACTCTCCTTATAAAATAAATAATAGTTACCTTTGAATATAATATAAAATAGAATAAAAGAATTTGCAAGCTTTTTTTTAAAAAAAATAATAAAAAATAAAAATGAATTATAAATTAAGCATTTTCTTTTTTTTAAATGTATGTTATACTAAAACAAAATTTGGTGATATTTCAGGGATCATTTCCGTGAAATTATCAGAAAAAAATTCAGTAAAAATTTTGGCAAAAAAATGAGTAAAAATGTGGAGGATGAAAAAATGAATATTGTTTGCTTAGATTTAGAAGGTGTTCTGGTACCTGAGATCTGGATTGCTTTTGCGGAGGCAACCGGAATTGAAGAACTAAAAAAAACAACCAGAGATGAACCGGATTATGATATATTAATGAAGGGCCGGATTAAAATTTTAAAGGAGCATGGTTTAGGATTAAAAGAAATCCAGGATACCATTGCAACCATTGATCCCTTACCCGGAGCCAAAGAATTTTTAGATCGTTTACGTGAGAAAACACAAGTGATCATTATCAGCGATACCTTTACACAATTTGCATCGCCTTTGATGAAGAAATTGGGATGGCCGACGATTTTCTGCAACAGTTTGGAAGTGGCAGAGGATGGAGAGATTACCGGATATAAAATGCGAATTGAACAATCCAAATTAACAACCGTAAAAGCATTACAAAGCATTGGCTATGATACCATTGCCAGCGGCGACAGCTTTAATGATCTGGGAATGATCCAAGCAAGTAAAGCAGGATTCTTATTCCGAAGCACGGAGCAGATCAAGAAAGATTATCCTCAGTATCCTGCGTTTGAAGCGTATGAGGATCTATACGATGCGATCGTAAAAGCATTGTAAAAAATCGTCCATCGAAGCGACGTTGCAAAAGAAAAAGGAAGACAGCATATGAAAGAAAGAACTTATGGAAAAAGATGTTTGTTTTTTAATTTGTTTTTTCTTTCGGTGCTGTTTTTTTTATGGAATCCACCGGAGAAGGTGAAAGCGGCCCCAAAACTTTCGGTGCATTATATCGATGTGGGGCAGGGGAATGCCACGCTCATTCGTTACAAAAAAAAGAATTATCTTTACGATTGCGGAAAAGAATCGGAGTATGAGAAACTTCGCTTGTATTTAAATTCCCGGAACATTACGAAGATCCATCTCTTGTTTTTATCCCATAACGACTCGGATCACATGGGGAGCGCCGCGAGAGTGATCCGGGATTTTTCCGTGAAGAAGGTGGTGCGTGCCGGGTATCAGGAAGTAAAGGAGAACAGCACCATCGCGGAACTGGAAAAAAACCTGAAAAAGTACCATGTAAAAACCTTAAAAAAAATAGCCGGAGATCAGATTCCTACGCCGAAGGGATTGAAAATAACCGTCTTATCGCCCAATCAGAATTATGAGGAAAGCAATGAGAATAGTCTGGTACTTCGCGTGCAAAGAAAGAAACGGGTGTTCTTACTAACCGGGGATGTGGATGCCAAAATAGAAAATATTTTGTTGGAACGTTATTCGAAGAAACAACTGGCGGCCCATGTTTTACTGGTGGCGCATCACGGGTCCGATACAGCAAGCGGCGTGATGTTCTTACATACGGTTCGTGCGAAATACGCGGTGATCTCCGTAGGAGAGAATAATTCCTACGGTCATCCCAAGGCAACGGTATTAAAGCGACTGGGATATTTTACCAAGAATATTTTTCGGACCGACGAAAAAGGAACCATTGTTTTTACCACCAATGGAACGAAACTAACGTATCAATTTGTAAAGGGGACACTTACCTTTCAAGGAACATACATTGGAAATGTCAACAGCCGTGTATACCATTCCAAACGCTGTACCATGCTGCCGGATGAGAAAAACCGCATGTATTTTAAGACGGTTAAGGAAGCTGAAAAAGCGGGATACCGCCCCCATGCCTCCTGCTGCAGCAAATGAAACCAAGAACCATCGGAGTTTGAGGATGGAAGAATGAGATATAAGAAATGTTGTAAGATCAATAAAAGGAGACCGACCGCCGGGGAGAGAACCTGGCGGTCGGTTTGCAAATTATCAGACAATAAGTATTAGCGCATTAATTGGTAACGGCATCGGCCAAACTCTTTACATAATCATAAAGAGGGGCGGCTGCCTCATGGGAATGTTGGGCAATGAGCTTTACAATGGCGCTGCCTACAATGGCGCCATCGGCAATCTCGGTGTATTGAGCGACCTGCTCCGGTTTGCTGATGCCGAAACCGATACAAGCTGGAACATCGGTGACGGTTTTGATCTCCTTTACGATGGAGGAAAGGTCGGTTGTGATCTCATTGCGTACACCGGTGACGCCCATGGAAGAAACCACATAGATAAATCCGGTGGCATCTTTGGCTAATTCCCGAATTCGATCGGCGCTGGTCGGCGCGATCATGGTAATCAGATCCAGGTCATTTTCCCTGGTAAAGGGAAGCAATTCTCCCTTTTCTTCGTAGGGAAGATCGGGAATGATCATTCCATCGATTCCCACTTCCTTACATCTTTTACAGAATTTATCGTAACCATATTTAAAAACTGTATTTAAATAACAAAGGAACACCAGTGGAATCTCTGTTTCCTTTCGTATGTCTGCGACTAGATCAAAGATTTGGTCGGTGGTGATCCCCTCGGACAAAGCTCGAACATTGGCTTCCTGGATCACAGAGCCTTCCGCGATGGGATCCGAGAAGGGGATTCCCAATTCCACCAGGGATGCTCCGGCCCGGACCATTTCCAATACGTATTCCTTGGTTTTCTCCGCGGAAGGGTCTCCGGCGGTTAAAAACCCGATCAATGACTTTTTCCCCTGTAGGGCTTCTTTAATTCTACTCATGAATATCAATCCCCCTGTATCTTGCAATAGCGGCCACGTCTTTATCGCCACGTCCGGAAAGGTTGCAGATAATGATCTGATCTTTGGACATGGTTGGTGCGATCTTCATTAAATGAGCAACCGCATGTGAACTTTCGATGGCGGCAATGATCCCCTCGGTTTTAGCAATGTATTCAAAGGCCTGAACGGCTTCCTCGTCGGTAACGGGGACATAGGTAGCTCTTCCGGTATCCTTCAGATTGGCGTGTTCCGGGCCGATGCCGGGATAATCCAAGCCGGCAGAGATCGAATACACCGGAGCGATCTGACCGAATTCGTCCTGGCAGAAGTAGGACTTCATACCGTGAAATACCCCCAGGGAACCTACGGCCATGGTAGCGGCGGTTTTGTTGGTATCCACGCCATGGCCGGCAGCTTCGCAGCCGATCAATGCTACGTCTTTCTCTTCGATGAAGTCATAGAAAAGCCCCATGGCATTGCTGCCGCCGCCGACACAGGCCATCACTACGTCCGGAAGACGACCTTCCTTCTCCAGGATCTGAGCCTTGGCTTCCTTGCCGATCACACTTTGGAAGTCTCTAACAATGGTGGGGAAGGGGTGCGGGCCCATTACGGAACCTAAGACGTACAATGTATCGTCTACACGTGTAGTCCATTCTCTCATACATTCGTTTACAGCATCCTTTAAGGTGGCGGTTCCGGATTCCACCGGATGAACCTTGGCACCTAATAATTCCATACGGTATACATTTAAAGCCTGACGTTCCGTATCTAATTTTCCCATGAAAATCTCACATTCCATATCTAACATGGCGGCTACCGTAGCCGTAGCCACCCCATGTTGTCCGGCACCGGTTTCAGCGATGATACGGGTCTTGCCCATTTTCTTAGCTAACAGTGCCTGACCCAAACAGTTGTTGATCTTATGGGAACCGGTGTGATTCAGGTCTTCCCGTTTTAGATAAATCTTGGCTCCACCTAGATCCTTCGTCATCCGTTCCGCGTAATAAAGCAGAGAGGGACGGCCGGCATATTCGTGATACAGAGCCTGCAGCTCCTGTTGGAACGTGGGATCTTTTTTGTAGAATTCGTAGGCCTCTTCCAGTTTATGAATTTCATTCATAAGAGTTTCCGGAATGTATTGACCTCCGTGAATTCCAAATCTTCCTTTACTCATGTTGTTCCTCCTTTGATCTCTCTAACAAGTATCTCTAAGACAAATCCCGTTATGACAATTGTTGTTTCCAATAATCCAAAACCTCACATGGATTTTCCTGACGCATAAGGGCTTCTCCAACCAAAACCGCGTCTACATCATGTTCCTGCAAACGTTTTAAATCCTCTAAACCGGTTACGCCGGATTCTGCCACAAACGTAACGGAGTCCGGAATATAAGACCGCATGGAAATACTGTTTTCCGGATTGACCGTGAAGTCCTTTAAATTCCGGTTGTTTACTCCTAAGATCCGGGCGCCCGCTGCCAGGCAGCGTTGGATCTCGTCCGGATCATGGGCTTCGAAAAGTACGGATAAACCAAGGGACTCCGCGATCCGGGCCATTTCCCTTAATTCGTCGTCCTTTAGAATAGCGGCGATCAACAGAATAGCGGAAGCACCGCTGATCTTGGCTTCGTAGATCATATAGGGATCTACGGTAAAATCCTTTCGCAGCAAGGGAGTGGGAACTTCCTGGTGGATCTCCGTCAGATAGGAGAGGTTTCCCATAAAATAGGCAGGTTCCGTTAAAACGGAGATGCAGTCCGCGCCGCCGGCGTGGTATTCTCTGGCAATGTCTACATAAGGGAAATGATTGGCGATCACGCCCTTGGAAGGACTGGCTTTCTTGACCTCGCAGATCAGGGAGAGACCGGGGCTCTTTAAAGCTTTCTCAAACGGAAAATCCCTTTGGGAGCCGGATGTTTCATAAAGCGTGTAGGCTTTATCCCGTAGGGTTTCTGTGGGGAGGGATTGTTTGGCCTGGGCAACCCGTTGTTTGGCTAAGTCGGCCAGGGTGTCTAAAATCGTCATATTGAATCCTTTCTTCATGCATTGGTGGCGGCTACAAATTCCAAAAGTTTCTTTTTGGCAGCACCGGAATCAATGGTTTGAGCAGCTAAATCCACGCCTTTTTGAATGGAAGTAGCCAGCCCTGAAAGATAGAGAGCGGCGCCGGCATTTAACAATACGACGTCACGTTTGGGACCGGTTTGCCCTTCTAGGATATCCATGGCGATCTTGGCGTTCTCCTGGGGATCGCCGCCGACCAGGTCTTCTTTCTTGCACCGGGTCAGGCCGAAGTCCTCCGGCTGGATGGTGTAGGTCCGGTACGAATCACCAATGTACTCAGCCACGTTGGTGGGAGCGCTTAAGGAGATTTCATCCAAACAGTCGGTGCCATATACGATCATGGCTCTCTTTACCCCCACGTTATGTAAAACTTTTGCCAGGGGCTCTACCAGTTCCGGAGCGTAAACACCCATCAGCTGGATGTCGGAACCGGCGGGATTGGTTAAGGGTCCCAATACATTGAAGATCGTAGGGATCCCGATTTCTTTACGAACGCCGCCGACAAAACGCATGGCGGGGTGATATTTTTGCGCAAATAAGAAAATAATATTGGTATCCTGTAAAACCTGAAAGGCCTGATCCGGCTCCATATTTAAATTGGCGCCTAAAGCTTCGAAGCAATCGGCGGTTCCGCAACGACTGGAAGCGGCGCGATTGCCGTGCTTGGCAACCGGTTGTCCGGCAGCGGCGCAAACAATGGCAGACAAAGTGGAAATGTTAAAGGTGTTGGCCCGGTCCCCGCCGGTGCCTACGATTTCCAACAGGTTGGAACTTTCAGCAAACCGAACGCAGTGGGTTCTCATGACTTTCACGGCTTCGGTGATCTCTTCAATGGTCTCACCTTTCATGGCCAGGGCAGTTAAGAATGCGCCCTTGGCAGCATCACTTGCCTCACCGGACATGATCTCATTCATAACGGCGGCCATGGTTTCCGGTTCTAAGTCTTTCTTTTGGTACAGGGAAATAATTGCTTCTTTGATCATAATGGTATCCTCACTTTCTTTGTTCAATGGATGTTTAAAAAATTCTGTAAGAGTGTTGTTCCTTCCGGTGTCAGAATGGATTCCGGATGAAATTGAAGCCCGTAGATCGGGAGGTGTTCATGTTGCACGGCCATAACCTCATGGTCGGAGGTTTCCGCAACCACCTTTAAACAGGAAGGAAGCGTAGCAGCGTCCGCCGCCAGGGAGTGGTATCGTGCCACAAGAATTTCTTCCGGCAGACCTTGAAATAGAGGACAAGATCCATCCAGTAGGGCTTTGGATTGTTTTCCATGCATCAGCTTCTTCGCATGAACAATGGTTCCGCCAAAGGCTTCACAAATGGCCTGATGTCCCAAACAAACCCCTAATAGGGGGAATTTCGTTCCTAAGTTCTGAACCACCTCTTCGCAAATGCCGGCATCCTTCGGATAACCGGGTCCCGGTGAAAGAATGATACGATCCGGGTTAAACGCTTCGATCCGGGATAGGTCCCAGGCGTCATTTCGTATTACCTGAATCTCCGGGGAAATGGATCCAATAAGCTGATACAGATTATAGGAAAAACTGTCATAATTATCAATCAGAAGTGTCATGAGCTCACCTCCGTTTCGCTGTGTTCCACGGCTTCCATCACTGCCTTTGCTTTGTTAATGCATTCGGTGTATTCCGTTTCCGGAACACTGTCGGCTACAATCCCGGCCCCGCTTCTTACAAAGACTTTTCCATTTTTCTTAAAAGCCAGACGGATGGCAATGCAGGTATCCAGGTTTCCGGTAAAATCCAGGTAGCCAATGGCGCCTCCGTAAATCCCACGCTTGTTATTTTCCAATTCATTAATGATCTCCATGGCCCGAAGTTTGGGGGCTCCGGACAGGGTACCGGCGGGAAGAATGGCGTCCATGGCATCCATAGCGTCGTGGGAATCATCCAACGTACCTTGAACCGTGGAACCGATGTGCATTACATGGGAGAAGCGTTCAATGGATTGGTATTTTTCCACAAACACACTTCCGAATTTGCTGACCTTTCCAATGTCATTGCGCCCCAAATCCACCAACATATTATGCTCCGCCAGTTCTTTCTCGTCCTGCAGCAGTTCTTCTTCCAACGCCTGATCCGTGGCAGCGTCTTTCCCCCGGGGTCTGGTGCCGGCTAAGGGAAAGGTATGCAAAACGTTATCTTTCACTTTGATCAGGGTTTCCGGAGAAGCGCCGGCCACCTCCATATCGTCGCTGCAAAAATAAAACATATAAGGGGACGGATTAATGGTGCGAAGCAGGCGGTAGGTATTTAACAAGCTTCCCTCGTAATCCGCTTCCAGGCGGTTGGACAGAACCACTTGGAAAATATCCCCCTCGTAGATGTATTCCTTGGCCTTGCGGACCATTTCACAAAATGCTTCTTTTTCAAATAACGGGCGGAAGGGGGAAGTGACTTTCCCGGAAGGCTCGATCTTCTCCTTCCCGTTCGTGATCAGTTTTTTCATCTCATCCAGTTCCGCCAGGGCATTTTCGTAGTTTTTACGCAATCCTTCCTCGGTTTCTGCTACGGTGGACGCATTTGCGATCAATAGGATCTTTTGACGATAGTGGTCAAATACGATGACCTTGTCAAACAGCATTACGTCAATATCCTTAAATCCCTCCACATCCCTGGCATCCAGATTCAGGGTAGGTTCGGAGTATTTGGTATAATCGTAGGAAAAATATCCGACCAGTCCACCGGTAAAGGGAGGAAGAGTGGGGATTTTCGGGCTTCTGTGGGCAGCTAGTATTTTCTTGATCTCTTCTTTGGGATGCGCCACGGTTTTTTGAACCGTTTTGCCATTTCGAATGGTCAGTTCATGATTGATGCAGGAAATCTCCAGCTTGGGGTCATACCCTAAGAAGGTATAGCGTCCCAGACTTTCCTGACGTTCCACACTTTCTAATACATAACAATGATGGCTGACGCCTTTCAGGATTCGCAATACCTGAATGGGAGTCCGGCAGTCAGACAGAATCTCACAACTAACCGGAACCAGTTGGTAGTCGTTACGGTATTGCAAAAAATCTTCAAAGGTAAGGGACATAGAATCGCCTCCATTCCAACTAAGATGTGTGTAAAAAAAGGCAATAAAAAAAGCCCTTTCCTAACACGTGTACTGTGTTACTCAAGGACGGTTGGTAATCAATCGCGGTGCCACCTTGGTTTGTGGAGATCCACACTCTCTGCAGGATACGTTTCTTAAGATCTTTGAAAATATTCCGAAGAAATTATATCCATGGCAACTAACGTATGCCTTCACGTCGCAGAATACTCAGAAAGGAGGGACCCTTTCCTTTGACTGCGCCCTCAACGGTCCATTTAACAAGCTGTTGGCAACCGGTTCTCAGCTCATCCGGCTCTCTGTGTGCTCATATCCTGTTTTTATCTCCGTCTCAACGGTTTGTCTTATGTAATCGAGTTTTATTATACTGAAAGTTTTCCCATCTGTCAAGATAAAAAAGAAGGTTTATTGATTTTTTCTTTTTTCCTGTAAGAGGAGATATCCCTCAAAAAGGTCCAGATCTTCTTTTCTTGTGATCTTAATGTTGGTTTGGGAACCTTTGGAAAAATAAATGGTCTTTCCCAGCTTGTACATCAAAGTTGTGGTATGAGGCTCTACCTCCCGGATGGCACCGGTTTTCTCCCCTTCCTGGTACAGATCGTAGATGAATTGATATTGAAACGCATGGGGTGAGTTCATGCAGGCAATGGTTTCCCGGTCGATCCAGGTTTTCGAGCTGGCATCGTCTTCCTTGAGGCCGCTTAGTACGTAAAAATCCGTAGTAGAAATGGCGTTTCCCTTCTCTTTACAAACTCGAATGGCGTCGGAGATAATATCCGCTTCCACGAAGGGAGATACGCCAAAATGTACCAAAACTACGTCATCCGGGGCAACTTTTCCCTTCAGGAAATTTACGCCATTTTGAACGGATCTTTGAAAATCCGCTCCACCGGCAGTCACCCAGGCAACTTTATGGAAGTCATATTCCCGGATGAAATCCTTCATTTGATCCAGATAGGATTCCACGCAGACGATCAGGATCTTATGGATTTCTTCATGTTTTTCAAATTTATCAATGGTATGGGCCAAAACCGGACGTCCCATGACTTTGATAAATTGTTTCGGGATGTTGGCGCCCAGGCGATTGCCTACGCCCCCGGCCAAAAGAATCGCTACATTCATGGATTTAACTCCTTTCTTGGAGCTTTGTCTTCTTCGGAAAGGAGAGAGTTTAAATGAATGCGTTGTGCCGCTAACAAGTCATCGACTCCATTTACCTCGCTCCAGGAAGCGCCGCCCACATCCTCACAGGAAAGTTCAAAATCGTGAAACATGATCATTTGGACCAGGGAGTCTTCAAAATATTGATCGTACATATTGGAGTAGATCATGTCATCCACCTCTGCCTTAAGAAGACGTGCGGAAACCGCATCCAATTTTGTCAGGCAGCAATATTTTGCATGAAAATCTTCCAGTTTTTTGCTCATGACCAGAACCTTTCCTTCCCGGATCACGGCGTTGTAGCTGCCGGGATTTACGTAATCTTTATCTACGAGAACATAGGGATGGTCGGTGGGCTTTGTTAGGAAGTTTTGAATCAGGGTATCGTCAAAAACCACGTCACCGTGAACGATGGCAACATTTTCCCGTTCCAAATAATCCCTGGCAAACCAGAGAGAGGAGATGGAATTGGTCACCTCATAGAAGGGGTTCTTTACGATCTTTACATTATCGTCTTCCAGTTCTTTTGCGATGTTATCCCACAAGTAGCCTGTGACTACTACGATCTCCGCCTTCTTATCGAAGAGTCTTATGCTTCGGACCATGCGCTGCAAAACCGTGGTGGAACTGTCTAATTTGTAGGATGTTTTGGGATATTTTAAAGTTAAAGGCTGCAAGCTGTTTCCCCTTCCGGCAGCCAGGATAAGATAAGTTATTTGCATGAAGAACCTCCTTCGTACAGATCTAAGGCGATCAAGCTGTAATCTTTGGCGTAATGGTACCACAAATCCTTGTTAACGCCGACCTTCTGGCCCTTGGACTCTTTCAGCATGGTCCAATGCAGGTAAAACCACCCGGTCACGGCGATGTACGCGTAGAAATGTCGTTTCTGAACGGGAGTAGGTTTCTTCCGAAAATAGGTAAATAATATGTTATCAATTTCCTCTCTGGAATGATCGCCCCCGCAAATATAAGAACCGATATCAAATCCCGGATCCCCGTAGCCGCCGTATTCCCAATCGATCAAATAGATCTCATCTTTGTTGATCAGGAAATTTACGTCTCTGGCGTCTCCGTGGATGTTGCATTTACGAATGCCATCGGTTTTTGCCAGCTCATACAGGGCATAACAACGATGGCGTATTTCCGCGAATTCCGGAAAATTTCCATAGTGTTCCGGAGCGATCTGCGCCTGGATGCTCTCGGCTTTCTGGATCACGTCAAAGTTCCAGCGAACGCGTGCCGGTGCTTCATGAAGGCGTTTAAAGAGCATGACGGCCCGCACCATGTCGTTCAAGTTGTGATAATCAAAATCGTAATGTTCGATGTATCGGCCGATCCGCCATCCTTCATCGACATCCATGGCGATCAGGGTGGTGTCGATCCCGACATCTTCCACAACCTTTTGCATAATGGTTTCCCGTCCACGATCCACCAGGGCTTCGGATCCCAATCCGGGATGTCGGTAGATGTATTTTCCTCCATTGCATTCAAACGATAATACAATATTGGTCATACCGGCCTGAACCGGTGTAAGATTCTCTACATCCTCCGGCTGGCAATGAAATACTTCACATATATGGGTTAAGATCGTGCTCCGGATTTCTTCGGTGAAAAGACCTCCGGTGGTTTGAATATCTGCCATTTGCTGTTTCTCCTTTTATATGGATTAAGGTTTTACAAGATAACAATAGAAGAAAAATGAAATTCTGTCAAGGGGAATGAGTGGTTTTTATGATTGAATCGTTCTATGAAGATACTATAAAGATACTATAAAGATACTATAATGATCCTATAAAGATGAGTTGCAAAAACGCTTTTCCCACCAAGATGGTTCCATTTGGGGCCCGCTCTCGCTAAAAATGCGACCGTAGCAGTACAAAATTCGCGCTACGCGCTCATTAAGTGCTGACGGTCGCATATGCCCCTTCATGGAATCCATCTTAGCGAGAAAAGCAGTCAGCATCATTAACAATAAGAGTATTCGTTACCATAATCATAATAAGATCAATAGCAAAATATCAACAATAAAAGCATTCGTTACCATAAATATAATAAGATCAATGGCAGAAAGATCAACAGTAAAAGTATTCGTTACCATAAATAGAATGGCAGAAAGATAAACAAAAAAGTATTCATACCATAATGGGAGGAATGTAAGTAATATCAGTAATAATGGATTGACATGAAGACGGGGATCGCATAAGATGTAAGTGAGGAATTTACATCTTTATGCGAAAGGGATTGAGTTGAAATGAAATTAAGAAGAATGATGATCATTATGTTGTTGGTGGCGGTGCTGGTGCCGGATACGGGAAGGATCTGTGCTGCCGCATCGGATGAAAGCGTTGGTACGAATCGGGATGCGTCGACCCAGAAGGTATCAAGTCGCGCCAAGGAAATCCTGGAAGGAATGTCGTTAAAGGAAAAGGTGGGACAGATGTTCTTTAGCGGGGCGTGGACAACCGGCGACGCAAAGAAAATGGTAAAAAAATATCATTTAGGCGGCGTGTTGCTTTATAAGAATTCCTTTGATGGGCGTACGAAGGCGGGGGTTAAAAAACAGATATCCCAGATTCAAAAGGCATCGGATATTAAGCTTCTGATCCCTGTGGATGAAGAAGGGGGAACGGTTATTCGTGTTTCAGGGAATAAAAAACTTCGTAAAACCCCTTTTAAATCCCCAAGTAAGACCTATGCCGCAGGAGGATGGAAGCTTGTCAAGAAGGAGGCAAAGGAAAAGGCAAAACTTTTGAAATCGCTGGGCGTTAATACCAACCTGGCGCCGGTTGCCGATCTACCAAAGAATCGTAAGAGTTATATCTATAATCGGGCTTTTTCTACCAATGCCAAAAAGACCTCCAAATTTGTCAGACTTGTTGTTAAGGAATTTGAAAAACAAGGTGAAATATCTACGATCAAGCATTTTCCGGGATATTCGGGCAATGCTGACTCACATAGTGAAGTGGTATATGATAAAAGAAAGTTAAAAACACTGGAAAAACATGATATCATTCCGTTCAAAGCCGGGATTGCGGCAGGAGCGCCGATGGTCATGGTCAAACATACCGTGCTTACTTCCATTGATCCCAAATGGCCCGCGTCCCTCTCTCCTAAAATCCATAAATATCTGCGTGAAAAACTCGGTTTCAAAGGCGTGATCGTGACAGACTCGTTAACAATGGAAGCTCCTCAAAAATGGACAGGAAGCAATGGGAAGGCTGCTGTGCAGGCGGTTCTTGCGGGAAATGACCTTATCTGTACCGGGAGTGCAAAGGGAGAGTATGAAGCGGTGTTAAAGGCAGTAAGAAAAGGCAAGATTAAAGAAAGCAGGATCAATGAGTCTGTGCAGCGAATACTTGAACTTAAATTATCGAAAGGTATCATAAAGTAAGGTTGGGGGACTTAGGAGCAGGTATCCCCTCTGGATTCTGTGGCAGAACATGGAACCAATATGGAAACGGTTCTTTTGGGCCGCATGACAGAGGGGATCGGGGCTGCGAAATTCCACCGTATATTTCAAAAAAATGCTTGCATTCCATGATGGGGTATGGTAAAATAAACGTATAAATAAATATCGTTCGGCAAAGCAGAAGAAATTCTGTGACGCAAAGCTATAGGGACTGTAAAATGTCAGCCAGTTGCAATTTTGTAAGTATACACACTTGTACTATTATATTTTATGGTCAGTGTGTTTTTTTTATCCGAATGGTGCGAGGAGGTTATTCATATGAAGAAGTCGAATGTGTTTTTAATCCTGATACTTTCATTTAGTTTGATGTTAAATTATTGTATTCCGTGTAATAACTATGTGATGGCGAAGAAATCCGCGAAAAGCAGTTCTACAGCCAAAAAAGGTAAGGCATCCAAAAAGAAGAATAAGAAGAGTAAATCGAAGGCAAAAGCCTCCGGCGCATCAAAGAAAAATAATAAAAACGTAAAGGTGGAAGGTACCGTTAAAAAACTCACGATGATCCAGGGTGAAAGTTTTGATTCCAATTTAGGAAATAAATACAGTTATACCTCTTCGAACAGTAGTGTTGTGGCTGTAAAAGGCGGAGTGTTTAAGGCGAAAGATGCAGGATCGGCCGTTGTTGTTTGCAAGTCCGGGAAAAAGGCGATCAGTTATAAGATCACCGTATACGAAGTGAACATTAGTAACCTTTCCATTGAAGTCGATGATGAAGATGACTTGGATAAGAGTGGCAATCTTATTCTGTATGTAGATGAAGAAGATGACGATGATGATGAATATGAAGAAGACGAAGATTACGACGACGAAGACGAAGATTACGACGACGATGATGATGACGATGAAATCTACGAACTTTCCGTTTCTTTTACAGCCAAATTAAATGGGAAAAAGATCAGTAAATCGAAGGCGATTAAATTATCTTCTGGATTAACCTGGTCCAGTTCCAATAAAAAAGTAGTTACCGTTGATAAGGATGGAAATCTTACAGCAGTAAGCAAAGGGAAATCCGTGATCAGCGTAACCCTTGGAAAGAAAACTGCGAAATTAACGGTATATGTATATGACGTTGATGATATTGACGATGACGATGATGATGAGGACGATGACGATTGAGATGGTGATTCACGTGTCAGATCCACCGAAGAATTTTCTTTGGCGTGATGGGAGGGATCTGACACTTTCACATTAGCATGATTTTCTGAAAAAACATCCCCCGGGACTCCCCGGGGAAAACATCCCCCGGGACTTTGCCGGTGCGTCATAGGGATTTTTGAGAAACATTGATTTTACAGGCATTTGACAGACAGCCTTCAAGCGGAAATGACAATTTGATATCGGATAGCGAGCCGGAGCGGCTTTTATATCCCCATTTCGTTTGAAGGAGGTTACCTATGACAAAGACAATCAAAGTTCAGTATTCCACCAGATACACCGGCAGAAAGTGCTCGGAAGTACCAAAGATTCAGATGGAGGGCAAGTGGCTCGAAGCCATAGGCTTTTCTGTCGGAGATAAGCTCCGTGTGGACTATGACAACGGAAAGATAATCATCTGTACCGACAAAGAAGCAGCCAATGCTTAAAAACAAAGCCGATGGAGTAGCAAATCGTTACTCCATCGGCTGATTTTATTTTTTCAAAGCCAGCGTTTGTTCAATGATATCCTTAGCATATTCTATCTCCGCCGTATCATAATACTTGAAGGCATATTGAGCAGCCGACCATTTTCGATTGGAAATATCGTATATAATATCGTTTTCATCGGATAATTGCCCTAACTTAGCATTCAGAACAACTTCTATCCATCCATCCTTAGGCCATAAACAAACAGTATTGCTCTTTCCCTTTTTAAAAGCCACATAGTTTTGTCTTGGAGCCTCTTCGAGTGAAGAATCCAGCGAAAGAATCAGATGCTTTATTCGGTCATACAGGCTGCGAACCTCTGAATTCGAAGGAAATAGTGCATCAACAGAATATTCCGAATCATTAGGATCATCCTGACCAGAAAGGTTAGCATCATTTCTCTTGAGCTTATCGGTTCTATCGTGCATCTGGGCAATGGCAAAGAGCATATCATATGCATCCCAGGGCAACATTTCAAAGAACTCTCTGTTAGGGGATATTCTCAAACCCGGATTAAGCTTTGTGATGAGATCATGAAGTAGCTTATCAGGATCCTTAACACCGTGGATTCTGGGAATCTCATAGGTACAGTAGACCTCATATGGAAGAGGAACCGCTGTACCAGAAAGTTCTCTTACTCGCTTATCAACGTCTTCAGCATATCCAATCTTTATCCAGTTATCTCTGTGAAAGCTCTCGTTTGTGAGAACATATATGTAACCAGCCTTTTCAGACATCTCTTAATCCTCAACTTATACATATTGATTACAACTTGCCGTCATCTTTGCTATACAAGATATCAATGCTTCTATCTTCGCAAACACCCACGACGAAATCTACCATATGAAGCGATTCTTTTGCTTTGGCTTTATGAACTGTTGTAGGATATCCTATTCCGTATCTAATTAACGATATGTGATGGTCGGATAAAAGATTATTTATTGCTTCTGAATAATCATTAGTCATCCTTAAATACTGAACTTTTTCAAAATCCGGATAATAGAAAAAACTCTTGTTTTCAAAAAACAAACATTTATTATCCCTCACGGCAACTATATCAGGATTGATCGTATCTTTATTCTTTTCAGTAGAGCCATTAGGATGCAGAAATACTCCAGTTCCGCTTTGCGGGAAATCATAACATATTATTTCCCAGCCATTATCAATCAGCCATTGAAGTATGGCTTTTGTAACCTGTTCTTCTGTCATCATGCATCCCTCCATAACGATCCATCAGGGAACAAAATAGCATCAGCGAAATAGGAATACACTCTGATATGCTTGACTTTTGAATATGTTGAACCATAACGTACTTGCATAAAATAACGAGGCTTCTCTTTGTTCTGCAGTTCGTAGTAATACTTTGTAAGAAGATTTAGCCGGGAACTGCCCTGAACAGCAGAAAAGAAGTCTGTTACTGTTGATCCGTGTTCATCAGTAATGCTAATTGTTTCTTCATCATCATCAACTTCAACTTTGCCCCAAACCATTACAAGGTTCTTGCGTCTGTCTTCAAAAGTAAGTCCTTGTCTACAGACCAAATAATCTATAGCCGCTAAGCATCCCGGATATGGATCTCCTCTAAAACCTGCATTTACTTGATATAAGCAGGTGATTTCTCTAGATCGGAGCAGATCACCGATAATATAATCTCCGGTCTCGAATTGAGAAAGGTAGTTCATCAAATATGAAGTAGGAACTTCGATAACAGCCGATAGGGGAGACATTTGTCTTGCAGTTCTCCCGGCTGCCTTGACAGCAAACTCTCCTTGCATGAAATTGCGTTGATCTCTGATGACAAGATTCCTAAGAAGATTGATTCTTGCAGGAATAACACCACTTGATTCTGTTGCAGTAATGATTTCATTGAGGGCTGCAAACATATTCTGCATACTATCGGCAGTAGAGTCAGGGCATCCTGAGTATCTAATTACGTCAGCATCATAGCATAATCCCTTAGTTGTTAAATGAGGGGACGCATTTACATTGTTGCGATAGATACTAATATCATCTGTAGGAAAATAATATAACAATGCCGGAATCCCATATATGCTCATCACAGCTTCTAGTGCATTAAAAATCAATGGATTGATTTCATCCCACTTGTCTGGTACGGCTCTTCTTGAAATGATTTTTCCCTCTGGATATATGTAGAATGCAGGAACACTATTCTCTACCGCAGCGGCAATTCTGGCAAATCTTTGGAACGCATTGTGCCCCGTTCCCGCTTCCGTTGTAACTTCTATGGAAAATACAGGTTCATTATCCTTTTCTATAATTGCATCAGGAGCATCAAGGTATAATATCTTTCTGATATGGTCAGGCATTGTATGAAAGTTGTTAGGATTGTTAGCATCACTTTCATACATCTTTTTCTTTGTATGAGGCAATCCCGCTAATAATGTATGATCAATTATAAAGTCTGCAAAACTCTCTGTACTATACCAAACTCTATACACTCTGCAAGCCTCCTTTCTTTATAATATCTTCTGCAATGGGTGTGGCAATATTATATATTAGTAGTGGTGGAACAGCATTCCCCGTTTGTACTCGCTCCTGTACTATGCCGCCCTCAAAAACGTATGAATCCGGAAAACTTTGAATCCTAGCACGCTCACGAATTGTTAAACCTCGTGGCTGATTAGGGTGCCCAAACTGAAATTGTGGTCTTATTCCGCCTGCCAATTGTGTAGGGCTCGGGGAGTCAAGGCGTAACCTTATTCGTTGCTTAAATTTTGAATACATGGGTTTCCCTGGCACAGTTTCATCTATCTTTTTTATTGTTTCCTCTGGGTGATTAGGTGCCACATGATTAAACAGGACATTAGACACGGGAATCTCCTTGATAGGTCCATATCCTCTCATTAATTTCTGGTACTCACATAATTCTCCGTCATCATATGTAGACGACGATTCGTTGTTTCCAAGAGATGGCAAATCCCCTATAGCGTCTTCTACAGTTCTATAATGCCCTTTATACTTTCCGACCGGAAAAACGTATGGAATATTCAGATTCATGTTACGACGTACACCCACAAAAAGCAGTCTTTGCCTAACCTGAGGTACACCGTAATCTGCAGCATTTACAAGCATCACCGTTGCTTCATATCCCAAGGAATCCATATAAGCCTTAATATCATTCTCAAACTTTCCGCCTGCAGTACTTCTCATTCCAGATACGTTTTCAAGAATAATATAATCAGGCTCAAATACTTGAACAAACTTCATATACTCTAAGAATAGGTAATTTCGTTCATCGTTGTCATTATGTTTTCTGTTAGCAATAGAAAAGCCTTGGCAAGGTACGCCGCCCGTTATTAGATTGATATGATCAATACCTTTTTGAACAAGCATTGTTTTAATTTCTTTAGGATCAACCTTGGCAATGTCACCAAGACACCCGATTGCGTGAGGGTGATTACGCACCCAGGTTTTCATAGCCGGTTCTAAGTGATCAACGCCAAAAACAGACTCGAATCCCGCCCAACTGCATCCTACCGAAAAACCTCCAGCACCGCAAAACAGGTCGAGCATTGTCAGCTTCGACTTATCATGGCTGAAGTTGTCTATATTATAGAATTCAATATCTTCATCTTGAAGGTATGAACTCTTCTCAACAGGAACATTTGAATCCCACACATTAGTCATTTGTGTCGCCATTCTTAGCATCTCCTTCGTTTTTATTGTCTCCCAATACTCGTGATGCTTCTAACAAAGCAGTACGCCTTATGAACTCACTATACGACGCGTAGGCTTCTAATCTTGCTGCTTGTTTGAAACGATTAAGTTCTTCATCACTAACACGTATACTTATGGAAATGTTTTTAGCCATGGTACAATCCTCCAAATAATAAGTATACCATCTCGTGCAACAATGTCAATACAAAATAACACGAAATCAAAAAGTGTCATTATCATTGACACTTTGGGTTATTGCTTCGTTTTTCGCTGTTTGCGCTTCTTTTCCGAAGCATTTCCGGCTTTACGCTTCCGGTAAGCCATCTGTTTTCTTGCGTTTCTTGCTCTCTGGCATTCCTCGGAATCACAGAATTCCTGCCGGTTGCTTTTCCTGATCAGGAACTTCCCGCAATGCCGGCAGCAGATCATGATCCCTTCCGGTCTTGTTTCTTCTCGTTGCCTGTTTTCAAGGGCAGGATCCTCGGATATCATCCGCGCCAGCGTATACCATGCGATATCAAACACGGAATCGATATCCGCCGAAAAATCAAATCTGCCGGTAGCAGCGTTGAACTTAAGCCTCATATTAAAATCCGGTATAAATTCCACGAGCTTTGTGCGCAGCTCGTCGTAATCATCATACGGATTATGGTTGAAGTCGAATTCTCCTTCGGGCGGCTGAGGCTCTGGGTGTTCATCAATGTAATCTTTTGCACGCTGCATTGTCTCAACGATATTCTTCGATGAAGCTTCTATCTGTTTTAATATCTCATCCGGAATATTTATCTTTCCGACATCATGTAAAGGTGCGGAACGAACCACATCGGACATGAACCTCGGTGTTATTTTTTCTGCGTAATATCCTTTTTTCTTCAAGCCCTCTACTATAATTTTTACGTATGCCGAAGTCTTTTGAACATGTTCTCCTGTATCTGAATCTCTGTTTTCCACCATGTCCGCCATTGTAATAATCAGTCCGTCCTGCATATTTGCCGTAGCATCAGACAGCCTCCGGATACTCCGCATCTGCTCAGCCTGGTTTAAGGCCATATTGCATATTGCCTTATACAGTCGTTCAATCTCATCTCCTGTATATATATCAAGCTCACGCAAGCTTTTCACCTTGTCATCCAATTCATCCTGATCATCTCCGACACCTTCATAATTCTCAACAGCCTTAGTAATCGAATTAATTGGAATCGTCATACGATAATCCGTAATCCAGACTACCAAAACCGCCAACAGAATAAAGAAGCCCAAAAATACCGAAACCATTTCCACAAGAAAACTTCTTCTCATTTTCGTAATCGTGCCCATATCCACATCCGCCCCAACATAACATACACACTCTCCCTCTGAATCATAAACCGGTTCATATGCCGTCAGAAGGTATCCGTACTGATCGTTTGTAATAATGGGATCTATTCTCTTTCCATTCAAAAGATCCGGTACACATCCATCAAAGCCTTCATCAAAAGACACTATACTATCAACCTCCGAAGCCGGAGTATCCTCTGCATCAAAGTCAAAAACCACATGACATCCATCTTCCATAATCTTGTACACATACAAATATTTAATATCTACAGAACTATGCAATACCTTCGTAAGCATCTGTGCTGTCTTTTCATATTCTGCACTCGTCCCGCCATTTGAAAGCCATTCATCAACCGCATCGCCATCAACCAGTGCAGCAGCAATTTCAGCCGTTCCCTGTGCAACCCTGACATACTCTGCCATAATCGTATTTTGATATAAAGAGACTCCTATAGATGTAGCAACAAAAGTAAGCATTCCCATTACAAAGCCAAAAATCAGGAGTGTCCTGTCCCTTAGGGATATTCCTTGATTCACTTTTTTGCATTTTTTGCTATTTATGGAAATCTGCTCATACTCTATCGGCTTTTGTGCCCAATATTCAAATCTGGATAATTTGTAATACTTCCTCGGAATTATTTTCAATATAATAATAACGAGCAAGACCGTGACAGCCTTGTCCGGAATATCCATGACAAGGCTTGAGATAATATGGGATACCGCCTGATTAAAATATCCCGTTTCATAAATAATTCCACTTAAGACTTCACTGTCAAACGACAGTTCCTCAATAAACATGGGGATAATTGATCCAATCCCTCCGCCAATCAAAACGAAGACAAAGAATGCTTTAATGATTCCCCTGATTTTATCAAAGTATCCCCTGTGAGCCATAAACGCCGCAGCTACAGCTATAAGAACATTCAGGATACCATAGTATATTGAGGTAGAGACCAGCCGACTCTTTATGATATTTGTCGCAAAACCAACAAGCACTCCGGGAAGATATCCTCCCATAACTGAAACTGCAATCGTTCCTACCGTATCAAGATAAAAGGGAAGTTCAAATACAGACACAAGAACACTAAAAATCGCATTAACTGCAATTCCTGCCAGACAAATAATGACTGCTGCAACATTACGTTTATTCGATACATAGCCTGCCTTTTTTAACTTAAGCATCGGCACCTCCGCCTAAAAAAACTCTTATATGCATGACTTTCATCATGCGTTGAAACCGGACATTAAAGAATAAAAAAGTCATGTAAAAGAGCATAATACTCTCCCACATGACGAAATGTACTTCCTATGAAACTAAATACGGCAGAACTATTGCCTTGTGCTGTGCTGTGCTGTGCTGTGAAAATGTAACCCCCCAAACTGCATTGTTGTCAAGTCCTTTCTTCATACTTTTCCCGTAGCATACTTCTCTACCGGTGCAGCTTTTGGCTGACAACCGGATTGAAATACCTTAAATCCTTGCTACTCCGCTTCTTCTTGCAGCCTCCGCTGTTGCCTTTGCCACCGCATCTTTAACTCTTGGGTCAAAAGCCTTCGGAAGAATATAATCTGCGTTAAGTTCCTTACCTGAAACGAGCCCGGCTATAGCCTCTGCCGCGGCAATCTTCATTTCATCATTTATATCGGAAGCCCTGACATCAAGTGCTCCCCTGAAAATTCCTGGGAAACAGAGTACATTATTAACCTGATTCGGAAAATCACTTCTTCCCGTAGAAACAACCGCTGCGCCTGCCGCCTTGGCCTCATCAGGGAATATTTCAGGAGTAGGATTGGCACATGCAAATATAATCGGATCTTTTGCCATCGTCCTTACCATCTCCTGAGTCAGCGTGCCCGGAGCCGATACACCTATAAACACATCCGCACCCTTTATAACATCCGAAAGACTGCCTTTTTCATGATTACGATTTGTAATTTTTGCCATCTCCTCTTTTATAGTATCATCAAGCCAAGACAAAAACTCATCTAATTTAATACCCTTCGATTTACCTGCTCGAATATCTTTGACTTCCTTGCAAGCTCCAATAATCGACTGCTCAACGGAAATGTAACGATCGCCGTCATCATCGTAAAATTCACCATCATTGTGCTTATTTTTATTCTCATTCATTTCAGTCACCTCGCAACTATTATATCACAAAATCATCAATTTTTAGATAAAAAATGAGCAGCACTATCAACTACTCATTCAGAAATAATATTTTTCACTAACAATTCAATCTGCTTGTCATTTGGAATTTCACCGCTTCTGCCTTTATCTTTCTTCGAGTAGATCGTCACAAGATAGATTTTTTCCTTTGTAGCAAGGTAATAGATGACTCTAAAACCATTTGATTTACC
>CALGGT010000067.1 GCA_937915825.1 uncultured Eubacterium sp. | reverse complement strand
AATGAAAAAAGCCGATCCTATCCTGCTCGAACCCATCATGAGGGTCGAGGTAACGATGCCCGAGGAATACATGGGCGATGTTATCGGCGACATCAACGGACGAAGAGGGCGTATTGAAGGCATGGATGATGTCGGTAACGGACGCCTTGTAAAGGGCTTCGTTCCGCTGGCGGAGATGTTCGGATATGCTACTGATCTCCGTTCAAAGACACAGGGAAGAGGCAATTACTCCATGTTTTTCGATCATTACGATCCGGTGCCGAAATCAGTTATGGAAAAGCTGCTTAAAGAAAAATAATAACGGTTCGGGAACGGCTCTGAAAACAATCCGGAGCAAAAATAACATTTGGAGGACATTTTATTATGATCAAAAATCCGGTATTAACAGGATTTCACGCAGACCCGTCCATGATCTGTGTAGATGGAACATTTTATGTAGCGAACTCGACATTTGAATATTTTCCCGGGGTACGGATCAGTGCTTCTAAGGATTTAGCAAACTGGGAGGTTGTCAGTACTCCCTTGGATCGTACCGATTATCTGAATATGAGAGGGAATGTGTTCAGTGGTGGGATTTGGGCACCTTGCCTATCCTACTGTGATGGGATCTTCTACCTGGTATTCACCGATGTGAAGACCTGGAAGCTCCATCCTTTCAAGGACTGCCACAACTATATCACCACCGCTCGGGACATAAAGGGACCCTGGACGGAACCGGTCTACATGAACAGCATCGGATTTGATACTTCTTTATTCCACGACGATGATGGAAGAAAATATTTTCTGAATATGGAATGGGATTTCAGACAGCCGGACGGAGATACCTTTACCGGTATCCTCTTAACAGAGGTGGATCCCGTAACATTTGAGTTCATTGGAGAAACGAAGAAGATCTTTACGGGAACCGACCGTAAATTAGTAGAAGGTCCTCATCTTTACAAGAAAGACGGATGGTATTATTTGCTTACGGCAGAAGGCGGCACATTCTATGAACATGCGGCTACCGTTTGTCGTTCCAGAAATATTTTCGGACCGTATGAATTGCATCCGAAGCAGCATATTATGTCCGCTTGGGGACATCCGGAGAACGCGTTGCAAAAGACCGGACATTCCAGCTGGGCACAGGGGCCGGATGGCAGATGGTTTACGGCATTTTTATGCGGGAGACCGGTTGGTGATACAGGACGCTGTATCTTAGGCCGTGAAACCGCGATCAACGAAATGGTCTGGGAAGATGATTGGCCGTATTTGAAGAATAAGACGTTGCTTGCCGACGAATATTTTGAGGGGTATGGAGAGAAAAAGGAGCAACTGAAGAAGATTTCCTATGAATTTGGCAGCCCCAAATTCTTCCAGGATTTCCAGACACTCCGGGGGCCAATTGAATACGCGTTGGCACCGGACAACACATTAAGGATTTACGGAGCGGAGTCTCCTTTTACCAATATGGATCAGGCATTGTATGCCAGACGTCAGACGGATGTGAATTTCCGCGCGACCACTTGTGTGGAATTTAAGTTCAAAGCCTTTCAACAGTTTGCTGCTTTGGTTTATCGTTACGATGAAGAACAACAATACATCTTCAAGATGGCATACGATGAGAGAGTAGGCTCCAATACGGTATCGATTTATAAGTATGATAAGGCCAGGTTTGAGAATTTATTAGGAGAGAACGAAATCCCGGTAGACACCGACAAGATTTGGCTTCGTGTTACCGTCCACGGTGCGGTCGGGAAGTTCTCGTATTCTCTGGATGGAGAGCAGTATGAAGACATAGATATGGAAATTGATGCAACGATACTTTCGGATGATTATGTATACGGATTTACCGGTGCCTTTGTAGGTATGGCTGCGTATGACTTGAAGGATAGAACTTCTTATGCAGATTTTAAAGAATTTACGTACGAGGTGTTGGATGAATAGAAGTTGATGCATAATGGATAACATCGAAACGGTTGCTGAGTTCTTACGATAAGGACGTGATTCTATGAGTAAGAAAAGAACAAGCGTTGTTATCGCTTGGGCGATCGCACTTGGTTTGATCTTAGGATCCGTTGTTTGGATCAGTATAGAGAATGCGGTTCAGGCTAAAAGTGAAGAATTTTGTGTGGAGAGAATGAGCGATTCTGAGTTGTGGTTTCAAACTGATTCCACGGATCGGAGTCCTTCCAAAATTAAACAAAGTTCGTCGGATTATCTTGTAGCCAAGGAACGAATCGTAGAAGGAATGAAGGAGATTGAAGATAAGATCGACCTTTCGGACTTATCCATAACGATCGATGATATCAAAAGTATCCACTCGGAGATTGCAGATTCGGAAGCAGAGCTATTCTATTGGGACATGAATTATTTGGGATATAAGCACCGGGACGGCATGGTTTCGTGCTATTTACCTCAATATACTTATGTGATCGAAAAAGAAGGAGCAGAAATTCCGGATCAGGAGAAGATTCAAAAGATGAAAGACGAGTTCGATGCAGTGGTTTCTTACATCGTGGAGGGGGCAGATGAATCCTTCAGCGATCTGGAGAAGGCATTGTATGTTCACGAGGAACTTTTGAATTTGACCACTTATGATGACACATTGGAATACCACGACGCTTATCACACATTGGTGGAGGGCCGAGGCGTTTGTCAGGGATATACGCTGGCTTACAGTTATCTGTTGGAGAAACTGGGAGTCCTAAGCGTACCGGCGTCCAGCGAAACCTTAAATCACATTTGGAATGTGGTATGTGTGGACGGCAAATGGTACAATGTGGATGCCACCTGGGATGACCTGGATCATCCCATCGGCGTGGGACATGAGTACTTTCTGTTGAGTGACGATGCGTTGTTTGCGTTAAGTCCGGAGCGTTCTGACAAAGTTTCGATCTATGGTTGTGAAGATAAGACGTATGACAAGAAGTCATGGAGTAAAGTTCGTGCACCCTTTGTTTATACGGGAAGTAAATGGCTGTATTTGCAGGGTTCCATCCTACCGGGAACCGGATCGGCGGAATTATTGATCTTCCAGTGGGATCCGGAAACGGGAAAGAGTACTGATTTTAATTCTTACACTTCGGAAGCTTGGAAATTAGCGGATGGCAGCGGAAGCTATCTTAGCAAAGCATTAAGTGGTTTGGTGTATTACAACGGAGATGTATATTTTAATTCGCCCAATGAGATCCTTTGCTGTTCCGCAGAGGAAGCAGATAGTGTGATCTATTGCTACAGTCAGCGGAGGGATTCCAATCTGTTCCTTTCTCTGGAGAGAACGTATGAAGAGATGGCTTGTGAATCCGGACAGATCAACCTTGGATCTTCTGGCGTTGAATATGGGATTGTTTATTCCGGACTCTATGATCTGGAAAAAGAGATCGAAGATCTTCAACCCGCGGAGGAATACGATCCGTCAAAAGAGACGACACAAACGACTACAAGTGCCGTTGATGTCATACCCGCTTCTCAGGAGAAATCTTCGGATTCCGCAAGCGAAACGAAGGAAACCGACCGTGTAGAAAGTAAGAAAGAAGAAGGAAAAGTAAAGGAAGTTAGTTCCACATTGCAGGGTCTTTTCAATCTTACGAAGATTAAAGTTAAAGGGAAAAGGATTGTAGTTTCGACCAAGAAAGCCACGAAGGTTGTGGTGAAGGTTAATCGTAAGATTCTAAAGGCAAAAAAGAATTATGTTAATAAAACGGTTATCGCGAAGAAGAACAACCGTACCGGAAAGGTAAAGATTCAAGCGAAAAGCATTCAAAAAGGTTTGAAGATCAAGGTAATCGTTTATGACTCGGGGAATATAGTTGTTAAGAACCTATCCATCGTGTAACCTTGTGGAGGACGAATCATGTATGAGATGAGGAAGGAGAAGAGGTGGCCCGTAAACCTATATTTAGAGATAAGCACTCTTTTCCGGCAGGACAATCAACAGATCAAGAATGTCAATGCATCCATTGAGGTCTTTGACATCTCGAAGAGTGGGATTGGATTCCGATCCAAGGCGACGCTTCCATTGGGGTATTATTTTAACGCCCAGATCGTATTAATGGAAAATGACGCTTTGAACTGCGTGATCCGCATCATAAGGCAACAGAAAGCGGAAAACGGATGGATATATGGCTGCGAGATTGTACAGACATCCTCTGTTATGGAGTATGTGATCAATGAATACGCGGCATCTCTTACAGGAGGAGGGAATGGCTAGAAGGTAGGAGAGGAACTTAACAGACCATAGGAATAAGCTCTGCAGCTTGCTGCAGAGCTTATTTTTGAATCCAGGTGGATCCTCGTTCTTTGTTTTTTGGTGAACGTAGAGAGCCACTAGCTGTTTAATTTTTCTTCCAATAGTGTACGGATCATTTGGGGATTCGCCTTCCCTTCGGTGGCTTTCATAGACTGTCCAACCAGGAATCCCATAGCCTTGGTTTTCCCGGCTTTGTAATCGGCAACGGATTTGGGGTTCTCCTCCAGGACTTTTACAATGGTTTCTTCCAGGGCAGAAGAATCGTTCACGTTCTTTAACCCCTTTTCTTCCACATATTTCATGACGTCAATGGGAGTGTCAAACATAACGGCAAAGACATCCTTGGCAACGCTTGAGTTTATGGCATTCTCATCGGTTAAAGTAACCAGATCCGATAAATTTTCAGGTGTGAGAGTCAGGTCCTCCGGATCCATATTTTTCTCTTTGAGAAGACGCATGGTCTCCCCCATTAGCCAGTTGGAAACTTTCTTAGGGGATCCGCAGAGGGCGCTTGCCTTTTCAAAAAGATCCGCCAAATGGCGATTGGAAGTAAGGATCTGAATATCATAATCGGGAATGTCATATTCCGTTTGATAGCGCAGGATCTTCTCTTCCTGTAATTCCGGCTGCTCTTTGCGGATCTTTGCGATCCATTCCTCAGAAACGTGGATGGGAACCAAATCCGGATCCGGGAAATAGCGATAATCTTTGGCGTCTTCCTTGGAACGCATGGCGTAGGAATACTCTTTGTTGTCATCCCAACGTCTGGTTTCCTGAATCACCGGTTTCCCTTCCTCTAACAACTCGATCTGTCGTTCCCGTTCGGCGGCAATGGCTCGGGAAATAGCTTTAAAGGAATTTAAGTTTTTCATTTCCGTACGGGTTCCCATTCGATCCGTACCAACCTCCCTTACCGAAAGGTTTACGTCGGCACGCATGGAGCCTTCGTTTAATTTACAATCCGAGGCGCCTAAATATTGAATGGTCATGCGAAGTTTTTCCAAATAGGCGATCACTTCTTCCGCGCTGCGCATATCCGGTTCCGAAACGATTTCGATCAAAGGCACACCGGAGCGGTTGTAATCCACCAGAGAGCAATCTTCCCAATCATCGTGTACCAATTTTCCCGCATCCTCTTCCATATGAATTTCATGAATGCCGATGTCCTTGGTCTGATCCCCGATCTGAATGGTCACATGGCCATTTCGACAAATCGGAAGATAGAGTTGGGAAATCTGATAGTTTTGCGGGTTATCCGGATAAAAATAGTTCTTGCGATCAAACTTGCAATCCCTGGTAATCTCACAATTGGTGGCGAGTCCAACGGCAATGGCATATTCCAGTACTTTCTTGTTCAGGACGGGAAGCGCTCCCGGCATCCCGGTACAAACCGGGCAGGTGTGAGTGTTGGGCGCACCGCCGAAAGCTGTGGTACAACCGCAGAAAATCTTGGTTTTCGTCGCAAGCTCCACATGGACTTCCAGTCCGATTACGGTTTCGTATTCTCTCTTCATGACCATCATCCTTTCTCGCATTCGTAGGTATAGGCGGCGCGAATTATCTTATGTTCTTCGAAACAATTACCAATGAGCTGGGCCCCGATGGGTAACCCCTTGGAATCGGATCCACAGGGGAATGCAATGGAGGGAAGACCGGCCAGATTCACCGAAATGGTATAAATATCACTAAGATACATTTGCAGAGGATCCTGTAAGCTCTCTCCCAGTTTCGGTGCGGTGGAGGGGGCTACCGGAGCCAATATCATGTCATAGGTCTCAAATGCCCGGTCAAAAGCCTGCTTGATCAGGGCTTTGCTCTTTAACGCTTTCAAATAATAAGCATCGTAGTAACCACTGCTGAGCACAAAGGATCCCAGCATGATCCGACGTTTTACCTCAGAGCCGAATCCCTCGGAACGGGTGCGCTTATACATGGTATGTAAGTCTGTATTCTCTGGCGTCCGGTATCCGTACTTTACGCCGTCAAAACGGGATAGATTGGAACTTGCTTCGGCGCAGGCGATGACATAGTAAGTGGGAACGGCGTATTTTACGAAACGCAAGTCGAACTCTTCCAGGATCGCCCCCTTCGCTTCCAATTCTTTTCCAACCTGCAAAACTTTCTCCTTCACATCCTCTTGCAGACCGTCTCCGAAATAATCCTTGGGAATACCGATCTTCATTCCCTTTACGTCACAGGTCAAATGGTCCGTGAAGTTCAAATCTCCCCGGGGGTAGGACGTAGAATCCAGAGGGTCGTGGGAAGAGATGGTTTGTAAGATCGTAGCACAGTCTGTAACATTTTTGGCGATGGGACCGATCTGATCCAGGGAAGATCCGTAGGCGACCAGACCGTTTCTGGATACGGTGCCGTAAGTAGGCTTTATGCCGGTAACACCGCAATAGGAACAGGGCTGGCGAATGGAACCGCCGGTATCACTTCCCAATGCGTAGGTACATTCATCCAGGGCAACGGCGGCCGCGGAACCGCCGGAGGAACCTCCGGGAACGTGGGAGGGATCGCTGGGGTTTTTGGTTACACCAAAGGCGGATGTCTCGGTGGTGGATCCCATGGCGAACTCATCCATGTTGGTCTTTCCCAGGATTAAGGCCCCTGCCTTTTCCAGATTTTGCACGGCGGTGGCGGTGTACGTGGGAATAAAATGTTCCAGGATTTTAGAACTGCAGGTTGTGGGAATTCCCTTTGTTAACATATTATCTTTAATGGCAACGGGAACGCCCGCCAAAGGAGAAGTAAGGGTATGATCGTCAATTTTCCTCTGGATCTTTTCCGCTTGTTCCAGGATCGATTCTTCCGAACAAACGGTTACATAGCAATGATAGGTGCGTTCTTTTTCCTGAATGGTCTGAAGAACCGCTTTTGCAGCCTCAGCTACGGATACTTTGCGTTCTTGTATCATGCGACCCAGGGTCACGGCAGAATATTCCATATGGCGTTCCTCCTTCTAGTCAAATGTTTTCGGAACCATGAAGGTGCCGTCTTTTTGTTTCGGTGCATTCTGTAATATTTCTTCTTTCCGGTCCTCGTTGGTGATCACGTCTTCCCGGAACACGTTGTGAAGGGAAAAAGCATGGGACATTGGTTCCACCTGGGAGGTGTCCAATTCGTTCAGCTGATCGATGTAGCTTAACATTTTCTCCATATCTTTTTTCGCCTCTTCCTTTTCGGCGGGGCTTAACTCCAATTTCGCTAGAATACTTACATTTTCAATGGTTTCATCGGTAATTAAAGGTTCCATTGTTCCTCCATTCCAGGCATTTATGCCTATCAAATCTTTTTGCTTTTCAGTCGCTCATGCCGATCAAACATTTTTGCTTTTCGGTCGCTTATGTCGGTCAAATATTTTGCTTTTCAGGGTTCCAATCGGGATAAATCTCTGGGAAACAACGTGGTTTCCCTTACGTTTTCTTCCTGCAGCAGCATCATGGTCAACCGTTCCAATCCAATGCCCAGTCCTCCGTGCGGGGGCATTCCGTGGCGGAAGATTTCCAAATAGTGCTCCATGCCCTCGGTGGACATTCCCCGGGCCTGAATCTTATCCAAAAGCATGGAATAATCGTGGATACGCTGACCACCGGTGGTAACTTCCAAGCCTCGGAAAAGAAGGTCAAAACTTAAGGTGTAGGTGGAATCTTCCGGATCATCCATGGCGTAGAACGGACGCTTTTTCGAAGGATAATGTGTAACGAAAACAAAATCCGCGTCGTATTGTTCTTTATAATATTTTCCGATCAGGAATTCTTCTTCCGGCTCCAGATCATAGGGATTTCGTATGGTTCGGTGAAAATGTTCGGCAACGGCCTCCTTAGCCTTGGCAAAGGAAACGGTAGGGATTTTTTCAGTGTTGGGGAGTTCCACGTTTAACAGTTCCAATTCCCTGGCATAATCTTTACGAAGGAGTTCCATGCTGTACTGCAAAAACCCGGTTTCTAATTCCATTAAATCTTCAAATCCGGTGAGATACCCGTACTCAAAATCCAGGGAAGTATATTCATTCAGGTGGCGTTTGGTATTATGTTTTTCCGCCCGAAATACAGGGCCTACTTCAAACACGCGGTCAAAGACGCCTACCATCATTTGTTTATAAAATTGGGGACTTTGCTCCAGGATAGCAGGACGGTGAAAATATTCCAATTTGAAAATATTCGCGCCGCCTTCCGCACCCTTGGCTCCGATCTTCGGCGTATGAATTTCCGTAAAATCCAGAGAGGACAGGTATTCCCGAAAGCCCCGAACCAGACCTTCCTGGAGTTTGAACTTTGCCCGCTCACGAATGTTTCGCAAGGTAATGGGGCGCAGATTTAACTTGGTTTCCAGGGAAGTTTGGAGCTTCCATTTGGAAATATTAATGGGTAGGGGAGCACTTGGAGTTGCCAGAATTTGAATGTTTGTCAGATGTACCTCAAAGCCTTGAGGGGCCTTGGGTTCTAAAACCGGGATTCCCGTCATACCGACAATGGTGTTGTCATGTAAGTTCGATAGGGAAACCGACAGTTTTCCCTCCTCGTAAACCGTTTGCAATAAACCGTCATACCTTCTCAGTAGGATAAAGGCAATATTACCCATTTTTCGAATGGTATGAATGGCCCCCTCAATGTAACAGGGTTCGCATGAGGAAATGGAGTCCGGTTCACAGGCTTTGGTTGCCAGAGCGGCAATGGTTTGAGATTTTTGGATTAAATGTCCGGTTGCGTATTTCATAAGAAACCTCCTTTTTGATGTTTTCCACCATGGGAGGCTCTGGAAGCAACAATAGGGTATGCTTAAAAAGCCTTGTGACCCCATTGTCACATGGAAAACATTCCATTCTTCTGATGTAGCCAGGAAATATAGTTTTACATCGACGATGTAAAAAAACGTCCCGGCGAAACAATAGCTTCTGCCGGGACGGATGAAAATTCAAAGTCATCCGCGGTACCACCCGCGTTGGAAGTCCATCTGAAAGAACTTCCCTCTCAAATGCGATAACGGTGCAACCGTGCAAACCTACTGAGAACCGATCCGAATGTCCTCTCGTTCAGAATGCAAGCTCAGGAATGTTCTCCTATCTGCGATCCCCATGAGATGCTCTCAGTCGGTGACACCTCTTCCTGTCTACCGGTTCTCAGCCAGATATTCGTTTCCGTCGTAGCCTTTCGATGATTCATTTGCATGAATTATATCACGGATCAAAAAGAATTGCAAGAGGAAATTTAGGATTTATTCACGATGTGTTTCTCCAATGCCTTTCTTCTACGATGCTCGTGAGCGAGTTCTTCCTGTATTTCCCCGATCCGGTTGAAAATGTCTGCAATGGCTTCCTGCTCATTTTCAGCCGCAAAATGTTCGGGTTCCGTTGCTCTCGCTTCGATATCCTTGCGGAACAATGTTTTAAAGACCACTCGTACAAACGGCTGGATAAAGAAAAGTTGAGTGAAAAATGCGAACGGAAAATTAAAACATACAAGTTTCAGCCAATTCGCCAGCAGCGTAAATAGGTTAAATCCTGCATAATAAGGGTAGTACAGCCACGCTGCGAGAAAACTCATGGCCGGACACATTAAACCGACCGTCGCGCATATGATGGCTGTTTCAAACATCATCGGATGATTTTTTACGGGATTGAACACTCTGCTGGCAAGTTTAAATGATAAGGGACTTCCCATTACATTTTCGAGAAAATATGCCAGACAGAACTCAATCAATATGCAAGCCCATATCGGAAGATATGTTCCAAACATATATACGCCACCTTGTTTGTTGATGGCCGCGAGCACACTGTTCGTTCCGTTCACCTGCATTAATACGTTGCCGTTTACGACATATAAGCTATAAAAAACATAAGCATGTACGGTAATGACAACGGTAATGAATGCAAATATCATTTTTTGTAATTGATTTCTTGGCATTTTAGCCTACCTCCTTT
>CALGGT010000066.1 GCA_937915825.1 uncultured Eubacterium sp. | reverse complement strand
TCACAAAAATCAAAGGTTGCGAAATAATCTTTCGGACTCTCGCCACGACGGATCATGGTGATTTCTCCATTTTCTTTTAGAAGAAGTTCCGGAGATTTTAATTTTCCATTGTAGTTATAACCCATGGAATAGCCGTGGGCACCGGTATCATGAATCACTAAGTAATCCCCTACTTCCACTTTGGGAAGTGTTCGGTCAATGGCAAATTTGTCATTGTTCTCACAGAGAGAGCCGGTCACATCGTATACATGATCGCAGGGAGCATTCTCTTTGCCTAAAACCGTAATGTGGTGGTAAGCACCGTACATAGCCGGACGCATCAGATCACAGGCGCAGGTGTTAAGACCGACATACTCCTTGTAAATGTGTTTCTGATGAATGCATTTGGTCACCAATTGTCCGTAGGGACCTAACATGAATCGTCCCAGCTCGGTAAAGATCGCAACATCCTCCAGACCGGCAGGGATCATTTTCGCTTCAAATTCTTTACGAACGCCTTCCCCGATCACCGCAATGTCGTTGGGCTCCTTGTCCGGTGTATAAGGGATTCCTACGCCGCCGGAAAGGTTGATATAACTTACGGAGATCCCGGTTTTTTCCTTGATCTCTATGGCCAGATCAAATAAAATACCAGCCAGGGTGGGATAGTAGTCATTGGATACGGTATTGCTGGCGATAAAGGAATGTAAGCCGAAGGTTTCCGCGCCCAGCTCTTTTAATCGGACAAATCCTTCCAGAAGTTGTTCCTTGGTAAAGCCGTATTTGGCGTCGCCGGGGTTATCCATAATATCGGTTCCCAATTCAAAAACACCGCCGGGATTGTAACGGCAAAAGATGTTTTTGGGAATGCCTGCCACATCTTTTAAGAAGTCGATGTGCGTAAGATCATCTAAGTTAATATAAGCGCCAAGATCGGAGGCCTTCTTATATTCCTTGGCAGGAGTTACATTGGAAGAGAACATAATATCGCTTCCGGTAAAGCCCATAGCCTCGGAAATCATTAATTCCGTGTAGGAAGAGCAATCGACGCCGCATCCTTCCTCTTTTAAGATTTGAAGAATAAAGGGATTGGGATTGGCTTTTACCGCAAAATATTCCCGGTATCCTTTGTTCCAGGAAAAGGCTTTTTTCAGGGCGCGAGCGTTCTCGCGAATCGCCTTTTCATCGTAGATATGAAAGGGGGTAGGATATTTTTTTTCGAGTTCCTGTACTTGTTCGAATGTTAAAATGGTTTTTTTCTCCATAGGGTACCATCCTTTCCAAAATTATATAAGAAATTCGATCGGAAATTCCGATCTCAAATTCCGGATTCAATCTGTCGGACAATTTTTAGTATAGGCTAGTAAGATAGGGGTTGTCAAGCATTTTTTCAAGGGGAATCTTGACATTTGAGCATGGTTTTAATAAAATAATGTAGGAATGGGAGAAAGAATAGTCTTTAGAGAAAGGACCTGTTACATGAGTAAATACGATGGAAGCCAGATCGTGGTGTTAGAGGGATTGGAGGCGGTTCGAAAACGTCCGGGTATGTACATTGGAAGTACCGGAAGCCGTGGATTGCACCATTTGATCTGGGAGATTTTTGATAACGGCATTGACGAGCATCTGGCCGGTTTCTGCAGTGAGATCCGGTTAACCATTGGCAAAGACGGGGGCGTAACCATTGAAGACAATGGACGAGGAGTTCCGGTGGATATTCATCCGACGAAGAAAATACCTACCATTCGTGTGGTTTATACCATCCTCCATGCCGGCGGTAAATTTAATAATAACGTATACAAAGTATCCGGAGGACTCCACGGCGTAGGCGCTTCGGTGGTGAATGCGTTGTCCTCCCATATGATCGTGGAGGTTCGAAAAGACGGTTCCATTTATCGGGATGAGTATGTAGATGGCGGGAAGCCTGTGACCAAGCTTGTGAAGGGAATGCTTCCGGCGGTGGGAACCTGCGCGAAGAAGAATACCGGTACGAAGGTAACGTTCTATCCGGATGATACCATCTTTGAAACCGTAGAATTTAAAAGCGATGCCATTAAGAAGAAGTTAAAGGAAATTGCCTATTTGAACCGGAACCTGAAAGTGGTCTTTCGTGATGAGAGAACCGGTGAAGAGGCTACATTCCTGGAAGAACACGGCATTCAAAGCTATATTCAATATATCAACCGGGACCAGGTGCCGCTGCATTCCGATGTGATCTATGTAGAAGGAACCAGCGGGGACATTGAGGTGGAAGTGGCATTTCAATACACCGAGGAATACGGAGAGCAGATCAATTCCTATTGCAACCGCATTAACGTAACGGATGGAGGAACGTTGGTAACCGGTTTTAAAACGGCTTTGACCAAGGTTATGAATCTATATGCCAGGGAGTTGGGGTATCTGAAGAACAACGAGGATAACTTCGATGGGAAAGACATTCGAAACGGGCTGGTTGCCATTGTTTCCATTAAGCACCCGGATCCTCAGTTTGAAAGCCAGACCAAGAACAAATTGGGAAATACCGATGCGAAGACAGCGGTGGATGAAGTGTTTTCCCAGGAAGTGCAATTGTATTTTGATAAGCATGTGGAGGTTCTTCGCAGCATTCTGGACAATGTTAAGAAGTCCTTTAAGGCCAGAACCGTTAGTGACAAGGCGAGAAGATCCGTCTTAAAGGATTTAATGAATACGGACACCCGAAGCAAGCTGGCCGCCTGTACGTCTAAGAAGGCGAAGGAATGTGAGATTTACATTGTGGAGGGAGATTCCGCCGGCGGTACGGTAAAAACTGCCAGAAACCGTCGAACCCAGGCAGTGCTGCCCCTTCGCGGGAAAATCCTGAATGTGGAGAAGGCCCCGTTGGAGAAGATCCTTCAGAACAATGAGATCAAATCCATGATCGCCGCTTTTGGCTGTGGCATCGGGGATGATTTTGATATTGACAAACTGAGATACGATAAGATCATCATCCTGACCGATGCGGATGTGGATGGGGCACATATCAGTACGTTGCTGCTTACCTTTTTCTATCGGTTTATGCCGGAGCTGATCTATCAAGGCAAGGTATACCGGGGGCTTCCCCCCCTTTATAAGGTGGAATACGACGATGTGGAACGAAAGAAGAAAGTGAAGAAGAGCGAATATTTATTCAACGACTTTGAGTTGGAGAAGTTCCGTAAGACCGGGAAGAAGATCCGCGGTTTGCAGCGTTACAAAGGGTTAGGAGAGATGGACGATACCCAACTATGGGAAACCACCCTGGACCCGGATTCCCGTATTTTGGCCCAGATCAATATTTCCGATACGGTGGAGGCCGATGAGATCACCACTACCTTAATGGGAAGTAATGTTATGCCTCGCCGGGAATTTATTATGGAAGAGGCCAGATACGCAACGTTGGATATCTAAAGGAGATAACATGTCACAAAAAGATGAAAATATTATTGGAATAACGATAAATTGCCATATATTTGCGACAAATATCGAACGCAATGGTGTGCCAAGTAGATTTTACCAAAATGCATGCAGCAGGAAATGACTACATATATGTCTATGGTCAGGACTTTGATGCTGGCGATGCAGCCAGGCAGGCGCCTGCATGGTGTGACAGGCACAAGGGCATCGGAGCTGACGGCATAGTGCTCATCAGACGTTCAAGAATTGCTGACTTTAAGATGGAGATGTTCAATGCGGACGGGTCGTGTGGTTTGATGTGCGGTAACGCGGCCCGTTGTATCGGCAGATATTTGTTTGAGCGCGGACTTTCTGAAAGTGCGGACATATCTCTTGAAACCGCATCTGGCCTCCGGCATATACATGTGAATGGCAGCCCGGAGTGTGTCGGGAGCATTTCGGTTGAGATGGGGCGTCCGTCCTTCAGCGAACCTTCGCAATTCCTCCCGGAGTTGGAATCGGCTATCCCTGAAGACAGCCGTGGCACTTTCGTGTCAATGGGCAATCCTCATTACGTGATTTTCGTAGAAGATATACAAGCTGTGTGCGTGGAAATATCGGGTGTTAAACTTGAACACGCATCCTGCTTCCCCTCGGCCGCCAACATTGAATTTGCACAGGTGATGGCAGACAATCGGATACGTATGAGAGTATGGGAGAGAGGCTCAGGGGTGACATAGATCGGAAGAGCGTCGTGTAGGGAAAGAGTGTAGATCTCGGTGG
>CALGGT010000065.1 GCA_937915825.1 uncultured Eubacterium sp. | reverse complement strand
GCACTTAATGAGCGCGTAGCGCGAATTTTGTACTGCTACGGTCGCACCTGAGCGCAAGCGTTCCCCGAATGGAATACACATGCGCGTTAAAAGTATCTGGCAAGTCCCCGAATGGAATCCATCTGCGCGTTAAAAGTATCTGGCAAGTCCCCCAATGGAATCCATCTGCGCGTAATATCTATTTACCTTTCCCGCGGATTATGGTATAATAGAGAAGTAAAAACTATATGTTTCTAGCGAGCCTACAAAACTCAAAGGAGGGACAAGTATGGATATGAAAAACATGAAGAAAAAATACCCCCGCAAACGGTCAGCTGCCAGGAGGAATATAGCAGTGGTTCTTTCGCTGGCTATGGTATTCTCTCTCGTCAGCGGCGTCTGCGGCCCGGTAAAAAAAGCAAAAGCCGCAGTGGAGTCTTCACTTCCATCGCTGAACGGGTTGTATTGTACAGAGTATATGAATTGGGATGAGAACGGTATGTGCCTGACGGACACAGATGAGAACGATAATGTTGTTCCGGTAGACTGGGATGGGAATTGTATTCCTTACATGGATCAGGATAATCCGGAGTATCTTACCAATGGGATCGAGGAAGAGTGGGGATTTAGCTTTGAGAACAACCAGGAAAAATGGTTTGATTATATTGAAGATGGAAAAGTAACCCATGTAAAGCCGTCGGAACTTATCGTTACCCATTTAGACGGCACGCCATGCGAGGATGTTACGATCACGGAACAAGAAAATGATCCGAGAGTTGCAGTTTTTCAGACCACTGCATTGGAAAAGGTTAAGATTACTTATGCGGGCGCAGAGGTAAATAATGCCATTATTTTACAGTTCGATCTTCATTCCGGTTTTTATACCAGTGAAACGCTTTCTTTGGATTCTTTGATCACCGATACGGTGGATGTTATAAGAGGAAAGTCCAAAGATCTGTATTTCCATATGACGGATTCCTGGGAAGAAGCGGGATTTCGTTATGACCCGGATACGTTTGTAAATATAAGCTACTGGGATAGAGAGAAGGAAGAGGAAGTGGAACTTACCGGTGAAGAAGCAGAGGAATATGTGACATTTACGCCTGTTTCCGATACCGATCCTCATCATTTAATCTTTAAAATAACGATTTTAGGGAAAGAAGTCAGTGATGACTGGCTAAACATAAACCTTCGTTATACAGAGTATAATCAGGAGGAGGAGTCCGACGAATGGGAAACGGATAATTGGGCATTTATCCATTATACTGAATCGAATGTGCTTTATACGGCGTATGAATGGGATCTAAGGGTAAAGGATGGCAAGTATACGTATGCAAATAACGCAAATTATGGTTCAGCTACCTATCGTATTGGGATCAGCACGTATTCTCCGATTTATATGATGTTTAAATATAGTGATGAGAATGGGGAATTCGTTACGGTAAACGATCCTTCAAAGCTTACGTTCTATCGTTCGGAATACGATGAAGAACAAGGTAAGCAAGTTTTTACCCCGGCTGATGAAAGTGAAATAAAGGCAGAAAAAGCCTACGATGATTCGGATTTGATCAAAATATCTTATACCGGTGATGAGTTTGAATTTCAAGCGGAATATGTTGTAACCTATGATGGAAAGAAGCCAGATCCGGAAGATAATATTACGGTGAATTTTACGCATGCAATATTAAATGAGGTTAGTATCTATTCTTCCGAAGATGTCAGTGACGCCACCTATGCTAGTGAGTTTCATACCGATGGACAGGAGGATTTGGATATCTATGCAGCGTGCTTTGATGTATCCGACATAATTTTCTGGAATAAGATCCAGAGTGTTTCGCTTCGGTCCTTTACTTTAAGGGATGAGAATGGAGAAGATCTTTCCGATCAGGTGATGACAAGTGATGAAGTTACGATTACAGAAGAAACCGGTCATTCTACTATTTATGGAGAGAAGATTACGATTCCAAAAGGAACCTTGAATTCTTCGGCAGTGTTGACGATGAACTTTAATATTGTATCAATTGGCGGGGATGAACAGGAACATGATTATGACACGAGTTTCAAAGTATTTATTTTTTACTCGGAGCCTTCGGAAACTCCAACTCCCAGCATCGCTCCTGAGGAGGAATCCAGCACTGCGCCCGGTGAGGAACCCAGTATCGCTCCCGGTGAGGAACCCAGCACGGCTCCCGATGACAAACCAAGCACCGCTCCCAGTGAGGAATCTAGCACAACTCCTGGCGATACTTCCAGTACAGCGCCCGATACCACCCCTGGTGTGACACCGGATACACCGTCATCGAAGGATAGTGGTGTCTCTCTTGCACAGGCACAGATATCCGGAATTGATTCCAGTTACGTCTATACAGGACAGGAACAGAAACCGGTTCCGGTGGTGCAGGTTTCCGGAAAGACACTTGTGGCGGATCAGGATTATACCGTTAGCTATACAAACAATAAGAATGTGGGAACGGCTCAGATCGTGATCCAGGGAATCGGAAGTTATACGGATCCGATCACGGTCACATTTGAGATTACAAAAGCAACGAATCCCATGACGTTAAAAGTTTCGAAAAAGATCTACAAAAGAAAGAAGGATCTGAAGAAGAAGAAATCTTTTAAAATTGGAGTGGAAGATGAGCAGGGAACGGTAACCTATAAGTTGACGAAAAAAGCAAAGAAAGCAAAGATCAAAGTATCGAAAAAAGGAAAAGTTGTGGTTCCGAAAAAGTGTAAAAAAGGAAGCTTTACCATTACGGTGCAAGCAAAAGGGAATGAAAATTATCTTTCCGGTAAGAAGAAGGTTAAGATTAAAGTAAAATAACTTTTCCAATAAATAGCGGTAGGAATGAAGTAGGGGTGTGAGAGAACGTATGATTTGCAAAAGAGATAAGGATTGCTGGTCTGAGTTTGTTCGGACCAGCAATCTGTTCATTGAGCAATGATCCTATGCTGGCTATGAATCGAAACCATGGACCGGCAACTTACGGAAATCTGTGTAAGAAAGGAATCCGCGGATGACATATTCAATAATCGGAATTCTCGCATCGATGATCCTGTTTATTACAAACTGGGATATCTTGCGGCGTCAAAAAATAAGAGAGTTCACACCGATACAAAGTAGCTATCGTGGGTTTCTGTATGGGGTTCTCAGTTACTATATAACCGATGCCCTTTGGGGAATTCTTGATGCTTTTCGATTAACTAGGCTTCAATTCCTGGACACATCCTTGTATTTTGTTGCCATGGCGGCTTCCCTAATGCTGTGGACGCGTTATGTGGTTTTATACCTGGAGAGAAAGAACGGATTCAGTCGCTTGATTGCGGGAACCGGTATGATTTTTCTGTTTCTGGAGATCGTGGCGGTTGGGATCAATTTCTTTACTCCCATCTTATTCTGGTTTGATGAGAAGGGGGACTACCATGCAGGAGTGATACGCTATGTAACGTTAGCGGTTCAGATATTGATCTTTCTTCTGACGGCGGTCTATACATTATCGGTTATGTTTAAATCCGAGGGGATCATCCGGCGTCGCCATCTTACCATTGGATTATTTGGAATCGCGATGATCTTGCTGATCAGCTTTCAGATTGCCTATCCCCTGCTTCCTTTTTATGCCATCGGTTATATGCTTGGAACCTGTGTGATCCACAGTTTTGTCGTGGAAAATGAAAAGAGTGAGTATCGTCGAGAGCTGGAGGAATCTCTTCAGCGGGAACGAGAACAAAGTCAGGAATTGATCGAGAGTAGAAAGGCTTTACAGGATGCCCTGTCTGTGGCGGAAGAAGCCAGCAAAGCAAAAACCATCTTTCTTTCCAATATGAGTCATGAGATCCGAACTCCGATGAATGCCATTATCGGTTTGAATAACTTGGCTTATCATGATCCGACCGCTTCGGACAAGGTGAAGGAATATCTGACAAAGATGGGGAATTCCGCGCGACACCTTTTAGCTATTATCAATGATATTTTGGATATGAGCCGAATTGAATCCGGACGTATGGTGATCAAAAACGAAGAATTCTCCTTCGCGAAAAGTCTGGAACAGGTAAATACCATGATCGACGGTCAGTGCCAGGACAAGGGATTGATCTATGAATGTCAAATATCCGGAGAGATTGACGATTATTACCGGGGAGATGCGATGAAGCTCCGGCAGGTCATGATCAACATTCTCGGAAATGCGGTAAAATTCACCCCGAAAGGTGGTCGTGTAAGTCTTTTCGTCGAAGAAGGGGCCCGGTATAATGGTAAGGTGGTCTTGAAGCTGGTTTTCAAGGACACCGGTATAGGAATGAGTAAAGAATATCTTCCCCATCTCTTTGATGTGTTCAGCCAGGAGGAGGTTATATCAACCAGTCAATACGGAAGCACAGGGCTTGGAATGCCCATTACAAAGAGCATTGTTGAATTAATGAATGGTCATATGGAAGTTGAGAGTGAGAAGGGGAAGGGGACGATCTTTACGGTTACCGTAACCCTCGGTGAATCCGGGCGAAGGAGGAACCGGACAGCAGATCAGGATATGCGTTCCGGGAAGAATACGGCGGTGAGCGGTGACCAAGGTGAGAAAAAAGTGGATCTGAAAGGAAGGAGAATCTTACTTGCGGAGGATGTGGACGTGAACGCGGAGATTATGATCATGATCCTTTCCATGCGCGATATGCAGGTGGATCACGTGTCAAACGGACAGATTGCTGTTAAGAAATTCGCATCCAATCAGCCAGGGTATTATGATGCGATTCTTATGGATATGCGTATGCCTGTGATGGACGGGCTTGAGGCAACGCGTACGATCCGGGGCATGGACCGGGAGGATGCAGTTCGGATTCCCATTATTGCCCTGACAGCCAATGCCTTCGATGAGGACGTACAGCACAGTATGCAGGCAGGGTTAAATGCTCATTTATCAAAGCCTGTGGAAGCGGAGGAATTGTTTGAAGTATTAGAGACATTTATCGAGGAATAAGGCGATAAAAAAACGGGGTTTTTCATGAAAAGATCAGGGTTTGAGCGATGTTGTAATGATTGACATAAATAGCACATTTTGATAAAATTAGGTTACGACTATGTAAGGAGGAGGATAAGAATATGCAGGAACTTCTTGAACGAAAAAAAGGGCTCCACAGAAAGATTCTGATCGTAGATGATGAGCTAATTGCAAGAGAGATCTTAGGCGCTATGCTTAGTGACGTCTATGATGTTGATTATGCGGAAGATGGGCGTAAGGCACTGGAAATCTTAAAACGTGACAGTCATCTGCTTTCTCTTGTGATCCTGGATCTTCATATGCCGGAATTGGATGGAGTTAGTCTTTTAAAAATTCTTCACGCCGACAATGAGCTGCGTCGGATTCCCGTGATTGTCCTTACATCGGAAAAAGGTTCCGAGGTGGAGTGTCTCCAGAATGGAGCGGCGGATTTTATTACCAAACCCTTTGACGCACCGGAGATCATAAGGGCAAGGGTAGGGCGTTCCATCGAGCTGGCCGAGGATAGTGTTATTATCCATGAGACAGAACGGGATAGTCTTACCGGATTGTTCAATAAGGAATTTTTCTTTGAATATGGGAAGAAGATGGATCAGGTAAACGGTCATATGCCTATGGATGCCATTGTCCTGGATATTAATCGATTCCGCATTATCAATGAGCTATATGGCAGAGCCTATGGGGATCTTCTTCTAAAAAAAATAGGAAGAGGCATCCACGAAGTGGTGCGGGAATATGGTGGCCTTGCGTGTCGCAGCGACAGCAATTGTTTTATGGTCTATATCCCTCATGAGGAACGTCTATCAGAAGTTATGCCTCAGTACATCGAAAGGCTGGAGAGAGGAATTGACGACCACAACATCAGTGTTCGGATCGGTATTTATTCGGATGTAGAGACAGACATTGATATGGAAATGCGGTTTGATCGCGCAAGGATTGCCTGTCGCAAGCTTCGTAATACGTATACAAATTCATTCAATCTATACAATTCCGATCTTCATGAGAAAGAGCTTTTTGAGGAACGACTGATCAATGATATGGACAAAGCTCTTGCTGAAAAACAGTTTCAGGTATTCTATCAGCCAAAATACAACATCCGGGGGGAGGTGCCGGTGTTGGCAAGTGCGGAGGCGTTAATCCGCTGGTTTCACCCGGATTATGACATGATAAGCCCCGGAGTATTTATTCCTCTGTTTGAGAATAATGGACTGATCCACGAATTGGACCGATTTGTATGGAATGAAGCGGCTGCTCAGATTCGGGAATGGAAAGATAAATTTGGGATAACATTGCCGATATCCGTAAATGTATCCCGGGTGGATGTTTTTGATCCTCAGCTGGGGGAGGAATTCATGGAGATCGTGCGAAAGAATGATATTACCGCAAATGACCTCCTTCTGGAAATTACAGAATCCGCCTATACCGAGAATTCGCGGCAGATTTCGGATACTGTTTCCAATCTGAGAGAGTTGGGATTTAGAATTGAAATGGATGATTTTGGCAGCGGGTATTCCTCGCTGAATATGTTAACCTCTCTGGCAATCGATGCGTTAAAGCTGGATATGGCATTTATCAGAAATATATGCACCGACCGGAAGGCGGCCCGTCTGGTGGAGATCATGATCGAAATTGCAAGGCTTCTGGATGTGCCGGTTATCGCTGAAGGTGTTGAGGAAAAACAGCAGATGGATCGTTTGAAGGAGATCGGTTGTGATATCATTCAGGGTTACTATTTTTCCAGACCGTTACCCTCGAAGGATTTTGAAGAATTAATAAAAAAATATCAAAGAGAGATCGATCATGAAAAAGATCATTAAAAATATATGTTTTGTAATCGTTTTGGGAGTGATTCTGTCTGTACCCCTCGGAATAAGTGTAAAAGTAAATGCGGAGGAAGCATTGGAGTTAAACTATGAAGAGAGTACGGATACGCTAACAATATCGGGAACTGGAACGCTTAAAAAAGATGAGTTGGCAACAAAACTAAAGGAGCTGAATACTCAACGTAAGGATAAAAAAGCGTCACGGGCAGATCATGTGATCATTAACGAAGGGATAACGAAATTAGGTGCCCATAGCTTGGATAGTTATGAAACCGTTTTGTATATGAAAACTTTAAAATTGCCGGATTCGTTAGAAGAAATCGGGAAATATACCTTTTTTGGACAACATGATTTAAAAAAGCTGGATATTCCCAAAGGTGTGAAGAAGATTGGAACTTATGCTTTTTTTACAGTGGAAAGTATAAAAACAATTACATTCCCAGAATCTTTGGAATCTTGTTCGAATAAGCTGTTTATTGGTTGTAGAAATCTGGTTCAAATAAAAAATAACTCATCTATATCGATAACCAATGCACCTGGAAACGAAAGTGAAAACATACCGGGATATTGGGTATGTAATGGAAAAATCATTAACGAGGATAAATACAAGGCAAAAATCATAATCCCCCCCAAGAGTACGGCACGTCTTAGAACGGAACATTTTAAGATCAAATATAATCTTCTAGGAGGGAAAAGAACGGGAAAACTTCCTACATCCTACACTCAGATGAAGAAAATCGATATTCCTCAAAAAGTAAAGCGAAAGGGATATTTCATGGCAGGTTGGTATTTGATAACGAAAACAGATCCGTATTCCAGTCATAAAAGTTTCATGAGAATTTCTGGCTATAATTGTAATGAAATTCCAAGAGGAAATTGGGGAACGGTCATTGCATATCCTATATGGGTGAAGATAGAATTATCCAGTCCCTCAAAAGGAGTTTTGAAAGTAAAAGCCGAGTTTGCTAAGGATTTTAAGAAGGATGATGTAGAGGCGTTAGGAATTGTTGAGTGCATGTCTAGCGGTAATGGTAGATGCTATACGTTTAATAGAAAACAGACTAGGTATATTAAGAATTTAAAAAGTGGAAAGAAATACCGGCTTCTTGTAAGAGTTGAATCTGATTCGGATGCTTTGGACGATTACTGGGAATATTTTAAAGCAAGCGAATGGTATGTTTCAAAAAGTTGTAAGGTAAGGTGATCTAAGAAGGCGATCAATGGTTTTATAATGGCAGAATATAAAATAACAAAAGATTTGCATTTCTCAAAAAATTATGTTATAATACACTCTGTTAGCAAGTGTAGTTCAATGGTAGAATATCAGCTTCCCAAGCTGAGGACGCGGGTTCGATTCCCGTCACTTGCTCTAAAACAAAGCGATTCATTATGTGGAAGCTTTGTTTTTTTTCTTATTGGATGAATGAAAGGAAGAAGATAAATGAAACCGTTTGAGTTGTTACAAAAAAAAGAGTTAGTAAAGGGACATATTATTAATTTGTACGATTATGAGTACAAAACCCCGGCGGGAAATCTGGTCCATTGGGATGTGATCGAGCATAAAGGTGCTTCGGCGATTGTCCCGGTAGATGAGAATGGAAATATTTTAATGGTACGTCAATACCGCGGACCGGTGGATGAGTTCTTGCTGGAGATTCCGGCGGGAGGGAGAGATAGTGTGGAGGAGGATTTTGAAATTTGTGCCATGCGGGAATTGGAAGAAGAAACCGGTTTTCGTACAGATCAGGCACATCATCTGGCAACCTATTATTCTGCCGCTGCTTACACCAATGAGCGGATTGAACTATACTATACCGATCACTTAATTCCTTCTCATCAAAATCTGGACGAGGATGAGTTTATTCAGGTAAAGAGCTATCCTTTAGAGACTTTGATCGCTATGATCTTTTCCGGAGAGATCAAGGACGGAAAATCCATCGCAGCGCTTCTAGCTTACGATCGACTCATTCACCAAGAGGAACATGCATGAATAAGAAATCGATTCAACAATGGAAACAGAAAATCTTTAAGATGGTATCCGTAGGGATTATTGATAATCCTTTGAATCAGGGATATGATATTATCAGTATTGGGGCTTTATTGATCAACTTGACGGCAGCAATCCTTTTGACATTTGAAGGGGCTCGTCAGTCCTATGGTCCCCTTTTAAACCTGGTAGAGATGGTGACGATTTTTTTCTTTGCCGTGGATTATGTTCTGCGGTTATTTTCCGCGGACTACCTGTATCCCGACGAAAAAGGATTAAAGGCCCAGGGAAAATACATCGTATCCTTTGCGGGGGTTATTGATCTGCTTTCCTTTCTGCCATTCTATCTGCCTTTCTTCTTTCCGGCGGGAACAGCGGCTTTTCGTATGTTCCGTGTCATCCGGATCTTGCGGCTTTTCCGCATCAACGCTTATTACGATTCGTTAAATGTGATCACAGAAGTTTTACAACGAAAAAAACAACAATTGATGTCCTCGGTCTTTATTATCCTGATTTTGATGGTGGCATCCAGTTTATGCATGTACAGCCTGGAGAATAAAGCTCAGCCGGATGTATTTTCCAATGCTTTTTCCGGCATTTGGTGGGCGGCGTCTACCTTGCTTACCGTAGGATATGGGGATATTTATCCGGTCACGACGATGGGGAAGATCATGGGAATTTTAATTACATTTTTAGGCGTAGGTGTTGTAGCCATTCCCACCGGTATTATTTCTGCCGGATTTGTGGAGCAATATTCCAGGCTTAAGAAAATCGGAGATTTAGGAATTGAAGAAGATGTGCATTTTATCCGTATCCAGCTTCGGAGAAGAGATGAATGGGTAGGAAAGGAGATTCGAAACTTACGCCTTCCCGGCGGTATGATGATTACGGCCATTCAAAGGGGGAAAAATATCATTACGCCTAAAGGCAGCGTAGTTTTAGAAGTAAAAGATCAGATCATCTTAGGATCCAACGAGGTGGAGAAAGCTATGCCGGTCAGTTTGAGAGAGTTAACCCTTAGACGGAATCATCCCTGGAATGGTCAGCTTCTATCGGAGGTCAATATTTCCCGCCACACCCACATCGTTCTGGTCAAACGTGGCGGAAAATCCTTTATTCCCGATGGATCTACTACTCTTAGCGAAGGGGATCATCTGATCTTATACCACGTGGGAGAGGATAAGGAATTGGATACCAACTTAGGAAACGTCAATATTTAGACTTGATTTCTTATGAAAAAGATTGTATAATGGAGTGGCATCGAACTTGGGAGTATAAGAATCATTGACCAAAACATATCGTATATTAGGAGGTTGTGTTATGAAACAAAAGAAAAGGATACGTGTTTTATGGACGGCTCTATTGCTAATAATAGCAGCCGTTTTTTTTATGGGTAGTGAGGAGATGATAATGGCCGCCGAGCCTCAGGGGATTCAGTGGACCCTGGACTCGGAAGGCGTAATGAGATTTTCCGGCAGTGGCACTTTTCGGACTTATAAAAGCGAGAAGCGCCCCTGGTACGAGAAGAGAAATGAGATCAAAAAGGTGATCTTTGATGTGGAGGTGGAAGGACAGTCCTCGTTAAATTCTTACTTCGAAGGATGTGAGAATTTAAGAGAAGTAGAGGGGATTCCCAATGGAATTATAACCATGGAACAAACGTTTTTGGGCTGTAAAAATTTACAGGAAATTCAGGGGCTTCCATCTAGTGTTATCAGTTTGAAGGAGTGTTTTTATGGCTGCATGAAATTAACCAACGCCCCGATCATTCCGGAATCGGTTGCATCCATGGAGGGGACGTTTAACAGTTGTATCAATTTAAAACAAGCACCTTATATTCTGTCCACACAGATTTTTACGTGGAAGGAATGCTTTGCCAACTGCCAACAATTAAGGGCGGTCGCCGCGATCCCGAAGTCGGTTAGCAACGTGGATGGATGTTTTATGAATTGCTACAGTCTCAGCCGGCTGCCGGATTTAGAATACACGGTAACATCCGCTAAGAATACATTTTCCGGGTGCTTTTCGGCGGAAGGAGATCTTAACCTGCGGTCAGACACGTCCGATCCTAAGAATTTTTCAGGTATTTTTGGCACCGACGAAAGTAATTATGCCGGACGTAGTAAGAAGGAATCGAGTATTTGTGTTCATGGAACCGCTTACAATGAATCGGGACTTCTTGACGTTCTCCGGGGGAGCTTTCCCGATCCAAATGTAGGAGAAGCCATTGTGGGGGCTACCGATCGGTATCCGGTCTACATTGGTAGTAAGATAAAAGGCATCATCTCGGATGGAACGATCACCTATCCCTTTTCCCTAACCTATGAGGGATCAACCTTAAAACCGGAAGTTACGGTGCAAATGGGAGGGTGCTTCCTAAAGGAAGATCAAGACTACACCCTTACCATGAAGAATATGGATGGTCCCGGTATGGGAGAGATTACCATAACGGGAATGGGGGATTACGTAGAGAGTCGAATCATACGCATTCCGATCAAAGAAGGAAAATGGACGACCCCGCAATCCACGGATGTTCCCACAGCAGTCCCCTCTCTCGCGCCAGAAAGTATTCCCTCTCTCGAGCCAGAAGATTTCCCCTCTCTCGCGCCAGAAGATTTCCCCTCTCTCGCGCCAGAA
>CALGGT010000064.1 GCA_937915825.1 uncultured Eubacterium sp. | reverse complement strand
TCCGATCTATTCTTCTGAATAATGACACAAAGGCGGATGAGAGATTCATCGAAAAGCTGTATTCCGCTATCCGTGAGGATGAGAAGATCTTTTCCGTTTCTTCAAAAATGCTCCAGATGATGAGGCCTGACAGAATAGACGGGGCGGGAGATCTCTACTGCGCTCTTGGATGGGCTTTCGCCAGAGGAAAAGACAAGAAGAGAGACAGATATACTGAGAAATGCAATGTGTTCGCATCCTGCGGAGGGGCTGCCATATACAGGAGGCGGATCCTCGACGAGATAGGATGGTTTGATGAGTTTCATTTTGCCTATCTTGAGGATGCGGATATAGGCTACAGGGCACGTATCATGGGCTATAAGAATGTATACTGTCCCGAAGCCGTGGTCTATCATGCCGGAAGCGCGGTGACCGGGAGCAGATATAATGACTTCAAGGTCAGGATATCCGCGAGAAACAACATGTACGTGATAATGAAAAACATGCCGGTACTGCAGATAATACTGAATCTGCCGTTCCTTATACTCGGCTTTGGGATCAAGGCGGTGTTTTTTATCCTTATAGGTCACGGGAGAGCCTATCTTTCGGGGATCAAGAGGGGGTATATACTCTGCAGGCAGGCCAGAAAGTTCCCTTATTCATCAAGAAACCTGAAAAACTATCTTGTGATCCAGCTTGAGCTGTGGATCAACCTGTTCAGGCGGCTGCCGGGGTGAGATATTGATAAGGAACAATCAGTCATTTCTGAATAGGACACATATGGTGCTGGACGGTCTTGTGACGGGACTGTCTTATTTTATTGCCTATGAGATAAGGTTCAATTCACCCCTGAACGATCCCACTGTACCGCATCTGCCGCTCTATATGTATATGGAGGCGGTGCCCTTTCTTATACTGGCATACATCTTTCTCTATTACCAGTTCAATCTCTATAAGTCAAAAAGACTGGGTGGAAGAAGGATAGAGTTAGTTAACATAATATATGCCAATATAGTCGGATTCTTTATCTTTGTCGCAGTGCTCTATATCCTTAATCAGAACGACTTTGCAAGGTCCATGCTGGGTATATTCGCTATTGTTAACATAATACTGGAAACATTGATGCGTAATATTATCAGATATCTGCTGATGTTTATCCGTAAGAAGGGATATAACAAGAAGTATCTGCTGATGATAGGCTACTCCAAGTCGGCCGACGACTATATCAAAAGGATAAGGCTCAATCCTCACTGGGGATATGAGGTCTGCGGCATACTCGATGACAAGGTGCCGGCAGGGACGATGCTGAGGGGAGTAAAGGTGCTGGGACGTATAGCAAATCTTGATGTCATACTCCCGGAAAACAAGATAGTGGAGATAGCCATCACGCTGCCGCTGGAGGAGTACGGCAAGCTCGAGCGTATAGTGGCGAAGTGTGAGAAGAGCGGAGTGCATACACAGTTTGTGCCCGATTACAACAGGGTCATACCGTCGAGACCTATAATGGAGGACGCTGACGGTCTTCCGGTCATAAATATAAGAAATGTACCGCTGGCAAATACCGAAAACAGACTTATAAAGAGGTTTATAGTTCAGCTGAACAGCGAACTTGAGAGCGAAAAAGAGGGAAGCAGCGAAAAGACACACCGCAAAGATGATATATACATCGGCTTCCTTGCCGTTGGTGATAAAGCACTTGGAACCATTTAAAACCCACTCTTCTCCGTCTAAAACGGCGTTGGTCTGCACACCTTGCGCATCGGTTCCGGCGCCGGGTTCCGTTAAACCAAAGGCACCTAATTTCTTTCCGGAGCATAAATCCGGCAAATATTTTTCTTTTTGTGCCGGCGAACCGTAGGTTAAGATCGGATCCACACAAAGTGAGGTGTGAGCCGAAAGGATAACGCCGGTTGTAGCACAAACTTTTGACAATTCTTCTACGGCCATCACATAAGTTAAAATATCACAACCTTGTCCGCCGTATTCTTTGGGAATGGGAATTCCCATAAATCCATATTTTCCCATCTTATCCACGGTGGCTTGAGGGAACACTTCCGTTTCATCGGTTTCCTGAGCCAAAGGCTTTGCTTCGTTCTCAGCAAACTCGCGGAATAAATCCTGAGCCATAAGATGTTTTTTATCCAATGTAAAATCCATGTTTGATGAACCGCCTTTCTTTATTTGCTGTAATCGTAGAAACCAACACCGGTTTTCATGCCAAGTTTGCCGGCACGAACCATTTTGCGAAGTAAGGGATGAGGACGATATTTCGGATCCCCGGTTTCTGCCTGTAAGACTTCCATGATCGCAAGACAGATATCAAGTCCTACCAGATCGCCTAAAGCCAAAGGTCCCATGGGATGATTACATCCTAACTTCATGGCGGTATCGATTCCTTCTACGGAAGCAACCCCATCCGCGTAAATACCAACCGCTTCATTGATCATCGGAATGAGGATGCGGTTTACTACGAATCCGGCTGCTTCTTGAACCTTAACCGGTGTTTTTCCGATATCTTCGGAAATCTTAACGATCGTATCAACCATTTCATCCGGTGTATTTCCACCAGCAATTACCTCGATCAGTTTCATGACCGGAGCCGGGTTAAAGAAATGCATACCGATGATGGGGCGATCCAAACCAGCGCCGATCTCAGTAATGGAAAGGGAAGAAGTATTGGTTGCGAACATACAATCCTTCTTTACGATATCCTGTAATTCTTTAAATGTCTGCTTTTTAACATCCATGACTTCCAAAGCAGCTTCTACGATGAGATCACAGTCGGTACAGATCTCTTTGGTACCAGTCGTGATCTTACTTAAGATCGCGTCAGCGTCACCCTGTTCCATCTTACCTTTTGCAATTCGTTTCTCAAAACCTTTTGCAATTTTATTTTTTCCGTTTTCTGCAAATTCATTGTTGATATCACATAAGCATACTTCATAACCTTCTGTTTGAGCAAATGCCTGAGCGATTCCGGAACCCATGGTTCCTGCACCAATAACACCAATTTTCATATTCGTTACCTCCGTAAAATTTTATATTATGTTTTAAATTATAAATCGATGATCCAAATCAGCAATTCTTAAAGGGGACAACTTTTAATTTCTTTTCTTTATCTTTCTCTAAGAAATTGCCCATTCCTGCTTTTTGATCTTCGGTTTCAAAACAATCACCGAACGCTTTTTCTTCAATGACAATTGCCTGATCCATGTCCACCTGCAAACCTTCATTGATGGCTTTCTTGCAGTTACGGACTGCGATCGGAGCTTGTTTCGCAATGGTAGAAGCTAATTTTTTAGCTTGATCCAACAACTCTTCTACCGGGTAAACCGCATTGACCAAACCGATGCGATATGCCTCATCCGCTTTAATATTTCTTGCGGAATAAATGATCTGTTTTGCGATACCAACCGGAACAATCCGTGCCAGTCTCTGGGTTCCGCCAAATCCCGGCGTGATGCCAAGACCAACTTCCGGTTGACCGAAAATTGCATTTTCCGAACAAATACGAATGTCACAACTCATGGCGATTTCATTTCCACCGCCCAGCGCAAAACCATTTACAGCTGCAATTACGGGAAGGGGGAATGTTTCCAATTTACGAAATACATCGTTGCCTTTTTTGCCGAACGCTTCCCCCTCAGCTTTGGTTAATGTGCTCATCTCACCGATATCTGCCCCGGCTACAAAAGATTTATCGCCGGCACCGGTCAGAATCAGACAACGAACGTTGTCCAGATCAACTTGATCCAACGTTTGGTTCAATTCATCCAATACCGTGCTGTTCAAGGCGTTCAATGCCTTGGGACGATTAATGGTGATCAATCCTACCATATCCGATACTTCATAGGTAATGAATTCCATAGTTTCTTACTCCTTTCTTTTCTGCTTTTCCTCTTTTATATGGATTTATATTATTTTGTAAGAAAGAAAGGGAAAGCGTTTCCTTTCCCTTTCTGAATTCATACGATCAGTTGCGCTCTACGATGGTTGCGCAACCCATTCCACCACCGATGCACAAAGTAGCAAGACCCTTCTTAGCGTCTCTTCTTTGCATCTCATGAAGCAAAGTTACTAAAATACGGCATCCGGAAGCTCCTACCGGGTGACCCAATGCAATGGCACCACCATTTACATTTAATTTGGATAAGTCGAAATCCAAATCCTTACCAACAGCTACGGATTGTGCTGCAAACGCTTCATTTGCTTCGATCAGATCCATATCCGCAACGCTAAGTCCGGTTTTTTCCATAACCTTCTTAGTAGCTGCTACCGGACCAACCCCCATGATGGAAGGATCTACACCGCCTAATGCGCCGGCTACGAAGGTTGCCATCGGTGTTACATTTAACTCTTTTGCTTTTTCTTCACTCATAACAACAATCGCTGCCGCACCGTCGTTAATACCGGAAGCATTACCGGCTGTAACAAATCCATCGGGATTAATGGGGCGAAGTTTTGCCAAACCTTCCACCGTGGTTCCCGGACGAGGTCCCTCATCGGTATCAAATACAATGGTTTCTTTTCTTTGTTTTACTTCAACCGGTACGATCTCATCTTTAAATTTACCGGCTTCCATGGCTGCACATGCTTTATTCTGGCTGTTTACTGCAAACTCATCCAATTCTTCTCTGGTAAGATTCCATTGCTCTGCAACGTTATCCGCCGTTTTGATCATGTGATAATCGTTAAAAGCATCCCATAATGCATCGTTTACCATGGTATCAACGGCGGTTCCGTTGTTCATACGATAACCGAAACGAGCATTCATCAATGCGTAAGGAGCCATGGACATATTTTCCATACCACCGGCAACAACAATATCCGCATCTCCGTTTTGAATCATCTGAGCTGCTAAATTAACAGAATTCAAACCGGAACCACATAGATCGGAAGAGCACACGTCTGAACTCCAGTCA
>CALGGT010000063.1 GCA_937915825.1 uncultured Eubacterium sp. | reverse complement strand
GCTATGGTCCGTTACCTACGGAAGAACCTACCGCAGAACCCACGGTTGTTCCGACCGAAGAACCTACTCCAGTTGTTACTGAGGAACCTACGGAAGAGCCTACAGCAGAGCCTACGGTAGAGCCCACTGAAGAGCCGACCGAAGAGCCGACCGAAGAGCCGACCCCGACAGCGACAGCTGTACCGAGCTATGGTCCGTTACCTACGGAAGAACCTACCGCAGAACCCACGGTTGTTCCGACAGAAGAACCTACTCCAGTTGTCACTGAGGAACCGACGGAAGAGCCTACAGCGGAGCCGACGGAAGAACCTACAGCGGAACCGACGGAAGAACCTACAGCGGAACCGACGGAAGAACCAACCCCGACAGCGACAGCTGTACCGAGCTACGGTCCGTTACCCACGGAAGAACCGACGGAAGAGCCTACCGCAGAACCCACCGTTGTTCCGACGGAAGAACCCACTCCGGTTGTAACGGAAGAACCCACGGTAGAACCTACGGCAGAGCCTACCATAGAACCTACTGTTGTTCCGACGGAAGAACCTACCGCGACGGCGACAGTCGCACCAAGCTATGGGCCATTACCTACTGTTGTTCCGACGGAAGAACCTACCGCGGAATCTACGGAAGAACCCACGGTAGAGCCTACCATAGAACCTACAGCGGAACCGACGGAGGAACCTACGGTAGAACCTACCGAAGAACCTACCCCGACAGCGACAGCTGTACCGAGCTATGGCCCGTTACCTACAGTAGAACCCACGGAAGAGCCTACCGCAGAACCCACGGTTGTTCCGACAGAAGAACCTACTCCAGTTGTCACCGAGGGGCCTACAGTGGAGCCTACGGAAGAGCCGACGGAAGAACCGACTCCGACAGCGACAGCTGTACCGAGCTATGGTCCGTTACCTACCGTAGAACCAACGGAAGAGCCTACCGCAGAACCCACGGTTGTTCCGACGGAAGCACCTACTCCGGTCATCACGGAAGAACCGACGGCAGAACCCACTCCGGTTATCACGGAAGAGCCTACCATAGAACCTACAGCGGAACCCACAGTAGAACCTACGGCAGAGCCGACGGTAGAACCGACCCCGACAGCGACAGCTGTACCGAGCTATGGTCCGTTACCTACAGTTGAGCCCACAGCAACACCTACCGTAGAACCCACGGCAACGCCGACGGAAGAACCGACCGAAGAGCCTACGGCGACACCTACACCGGTTCCTACGGATGAGCCCGGAACGTTAAGAGTTACCGATTCTGTGGATACGAAAGCTTATCAAAATGATGAAACCATAACAAGAGTGATCGTATCGCCAGGTGTTACAATCGGAAGTTATGCGTTTGCCGGATGTACAAATTTAAGAGCCATTGAATTATTAGATTCGGATAGTGACCTGGTTACGACGGTTGGAGAAGGAGCATTCCAGGGATGTACTTCATTGCAAACCGTCTCCATTGGAAATAATGTAACAAGTATTGGAAAAGAAGCATTTTTGAACTGTCCTTCCATTCAGGCATTTGAAGTGTCGGATGATAATGCGACCTACTATGACGAGGATGGAGCGTTGTATGACATTTATGGAAGTAAAAGTATTCATAGACTGTGTTACTATCCGGCGGGAAAAACAGATACATCCTTTACGTTACCCACGGATGTAATATCTGTGGATAATTACGCATTCCAGAATGCGAAAAATCTAACGTCCATTACCTTGCATAAAGACGCAACTTCATTTGGCAATTATGTATTCCAGAATTGTACAGGATTAACAACCCTTCAATTGCCATGGTCTACCTCGATGATAGGGGAAAGTATTTTCGACGGATGTACCTCCATGCGTGCGATCACCACTGGTACAACACCTTCTACGGGAGGTTCCATGGATGAATTACAGTATTATACCGTTGGTGGTGTATTGATGTATACCAACGGAAGTAATTCCGAGATTTGTTACTATCCACCGGAAAAACAGGATACCCAATTTAACATTGATGTAACCACGGTTCGTGCCGGAGCCTTTGCCGGAAATAAATATCTGACAACGATTACCATGACCGACACGGTTGTGGATCTGCAGAAGAATGCATTTGCTGATATTCCAGGACTTAGCAGTGTTACCCTAGGCGACGGAGTTACCTATCTGCGGGAAGGTGCATTCAAGAGATGTACATCCTTAGAGAGTATTTCGATTCCGAAAAGCGTGACGAAGATTGAGCCATATGTATTTGAAGGATGCAGCAAATTAGCCTCGGTAGAGATAGATTCCGGAAATACAGCTTATAAGACTGTGGATAATGTAATCTTTAGTTTATCAAATGGAAAAGCAGTAACGATCGTATATTATCCTTCTACCAAGACGGATACATCCTTTACGGTTGAATCCACCATAACGACCATTGGTGGAGGAGTTTTTGAAAATAACCAATATCTGAAGAACGTGGATCTGTCAGGAGCCACCAATCTTGCGACCATTGGAGCCAGAGCCTTTTATAATTGCACCGCCTTGGAGAGCATCAACCTGGAGTACACAAAGGTGAAGGTCATTCGAGAACGCGCCTTTGCCGGATGCAGCAGCCTTTCTGAAGTGCTTACGAGCGATAAGATCACAACCATTGGCGATTATGTATTTTATGATTGTCCATCTTTGCCAAGTATTGTTTTATATCGATCAAAACTTGCGCTTACCAGCTCCTCCATCGGCGAGAAATGTTTGGGATTTTATAATAACAACGGAACCGATGAGCTTGTGTCGGGCTTTCAGATTTATGTGAAAGGAAAAGGAAGTGGAATTCCCAATTGTGTTCAGGCTTACGCCGATGCAACCGGAATTCCCGTAACGGAGCTATAAGGAAGTTTACAAAATAAGAACCTAAGACAATTGTCTTAACAATAGAATCTTAAAAACACACAAGGAAGGAAAGAAACGAATCATGAGAAAGAAAATTGCAGTAATTTTGTCGTTTGCATTGGTTTTGGGAACCGTTGCAGCACCCAAGGTTGAAGCCAAGAAAAAGCCAAAACTGAACAAGAAAAAAGTGACCATTAAGGTTGGAAAAACAGTAAAGCTGAAGTTGAAAAACGCAAAAGCTAAGAAGGTAAAATGGAAATCAACCAAGAAAAAGGTTGCAAAGGTTAACAAAAAAGGCAAAGTAAAAGGATTAAAAGCCGGAAAGGCAACGATTATTGCAAAATATAAGAAAAAATCCTATAAATGCAAGGTGAAGGTGAAAAAAGCAGGAAATAAAGAGGAAGATGCTCAAAGCAGCGATGCAAGTGTAAATTCCACATCTGCCTCTGCTTCCGCATCGCCTGTCGGATCTGCATCGGCCGGTGTAACCCCTGGGAATGCAAGTGCATCCAGCACTCCGAAGAGTTCTACGGCACCAAAGGTAAGTCCGGCGACATCCACCGATAACAATGGTGGACAAACGGCTACAGGAAATCCCGGTCAGACTGCCACGGACAATCCCGGTCAAGCAGCCACGGACAATCCCGGTCAAGCAGCCACAGACAATCCCGGCCAGGCAGCCACAGACAATCCTGGTCAAACTGTGACAGAAGATCCCCAAGGTGGAAATGAAACATCCATTCCCGATGTTTATCCCGGCGTGACCGTTACACCGGATTCTGGTGTGGATGCGACACCGGTTGCGACAGAGGAAGTTCCCTGGGATGTAACTCCTGAAGTTACGCCTGAGACAACGCCGGAGGCAACTCCGGAGGTAAATGAGCCTACGACAACGCCTAAGGTGAATGAGAAGAAAGTTATGGTTCAAGGCGAGGTGTCTGCGGATGATTTCCAAGGAGATACTACCATTACAGAACTGGTGGTATTGCCGGGGGCGGTGATCGCGGATGAGGCATTTAAGGATTGTACCAATTTGACAACGATCACATTCCAGGATGGAACCGATGAGGAAACCATTGTTGGAAAGCGTGCATTTGAGGGATGTACGGGGCTGAAGGATGTCTATGTGGGAAATGTGGTTACGACCATTGGAAACAGTGCCTTTGCTTTGTGTAAATCCTTACAGGAATTTCGTGCATCCGAAGAGAATGAAACCTATTATACGATCGACGGAGTTCTTTACGGGAAGTTGGGGTCTCTGAGAAGAGATACGCTTTGTTATTATCCGCCGGCGAAGGAAGATACTTCGTTTACCATTCCAAGCGCTACCTACGATGTAGGAGATTACGCGTTCCAGGATGCGAAGAATCTGAAGGAGATCTTGATCGATAAATTTACAACGTATTATGGAAACTATGCCTTTTATAATTGCTCCTCCCTTAAGACCATTACCCTGCCGTTCAGCACGTCCTATATAGGAACCGGAGCGTTCGACGGCTGTACATCCTTAGAGAGTATTAAAATGGGCGTGGATGCTCTCGATGACCAGAACGAGGGCCAGTATTTAGCCAGTGACGGTGTGTTATTCTACGAGGATAGCCAACAGGGTACGGAAATCCGTGTTTATCCTCAGGGAAAGAAAGATAGCCAATACACCATTACCGTTCCCCGTGTGAATCCTTATGTATTTGCCGGAAATAAATACCTGACCAGTATCTCCATGAACGATCAGGTTACGAAGCTGGATAGTTACGCATTTGCAGGCGCTACGGAATTAAAAAACGTAACATTTGGAAGTAACGTAACAACCATTTGTGAGGGCGCGTTTAAGGAATGTACATCCTTGGAAAGTATTACGATCCCGGCCAGCGTAAAACAGATCGACGGGTTTGTATTTGAGGGATGTGAGAAGTTATCTAGTATTACGGTAGAATCGGGAAATGCCTACATTCAGGCGGAAGATAATGTTTTGTATCAGAAGGAAAATGGAAATATTACGAAGATCCTGTACTATCCTATGACAAAGAAAGATGCTTCCTTTGCTGTGGCTTCCACCATTACCACCATTCACGGCGGTGCCTTCTACGGAAATAAATATTTGAAGAACCTGGATATGTCTCAGGCGACGGCATTAAAGACGATTTCCAGTGAAGCCTTTTATAAGTGCAGCGCTTTGGAAAGCTTAGAGCTCGATAACACCAATGTTACCAATATTCGTAGATATGCATTTGCGGATTGTACATCTCTTAGTTCCGTGAAAATGACGGATACTACCAGGAATATTGAGGCTTATGCGTTCTATAATTGTACCTCTCTGTCCAGCATCAAACTGTATCGCAGCAAGCTAAGCTCCATTGGCGAGAACGCCTTGGGAATGTACGATAACAATGGAGAAGATGCGGTCGTAAGCGGCTTTATAATCTATATAACCGGGAAAGGCTCAGGAATCCCGGCCTGCGTTCAGAACTATTGTGAAGCTACCGGTATTACGGCGACTGAGTAATTCCCAGATACAGCCGTTCAATGGCCTCCGGAATCTGTTCCGGACGAATGGAAGAATAGTTGATCAATAACGTGATTTGTTTCCCCGGAGAATGTTTCTTTCGGGGAGGCAAATCTTTTTTTTGTCGGTAGTTGTTTAAGGTTTTCACCCGAATTCCGGCCTTACGAATGTTTTTGATCAATGTTGTTTCATCGGTTTTCGGATCCGGAATTTCCAAAAGAAAATGTAACCCGGAGTTTTCCTCTAAAATATCCGTAATCTTTCCCAAAGGACTTTCTTCGATGGTTTTTAGCAGAAGGTTCCTTTTTTTTCGGTAATGGTTGCGCATGCGGTTTAAGTGCTTTTCAAAATAGCCTTCCGCAATAAAATGAGCCAGGGTGTATTGTTCAAAGTTGGAAACCGGACAAGTTGTTAAGGAAGGGTCTGCATCAAATTTTTCAAGAAGGGGGCGGGGTAAGATCATGTAGCTGATCCGAATGGTAGAGGCCAGACTTTTGGTGAACGTGTTCAGGTAGATCACGGAATCCCCGGAATCAATGGAATAAAGGGAGGCAATGGGACGTCCGCTCATGCGGAATTCACTGTCGTAATCGTCCTCGATCAGGTATTGGAAGGTAGAGGAAGTTTTGGCTAAACTTAGAAGTTCCATACGTCGGCTAATGGGCATGGTGATCCCCGTAGGAAAATGGTGACTGGGGGTAAGATGCAAGGCGCGAACGTGGGATCGTTCGGTAAGGTCGGAGCGCACGCCCTTCGGATCAAGAGGGATTCCTACCGTGGGAACCTGAAAGGAGTTGCAGACATCTGTAAACCTGGCATACCCCGGGTCTTCCACCCCGTAGATGCCATGGGTTCCGATCAGTCGCAGCAAAACGGTATATAAATATTCCGTTCCGGCCCCGATCACGATCTGTGCGGGATCCACGTGGATGTCTCGAAATGCCAGAAGGTGGCCGGCAATGGCTTCCCGCAAGCTGTAAACTCCTTTGGCAGGCGGGTTTGTTAGCAATTCTTCCTGTTGCATTGATAAGACATTTCGACTGATCCTGGCCCAGGTTGCAAAAGGAAAGAGATCCGGTGTGATCTCATTTCCCGCAAAGTCCGCAAAATAGGTTTCTTTCTTCTGAGGGGTGGAGGGTTCTTTCGTTTGATTGGGTTTGGAACGTTCGGTATCCGGGGATAAATAGGCTCCCCGGTGCATGGACAGGTCGGTAACGTAGAATCCGGATCTGGGAATGGAGTAGATCAGACCCTCCGCGTAAAGCTGAGCGTAGGCATTTTCGATGGTTATGGTACTAACGGAAAGATGTTTGGCAAAGGCTCTCTTGGAGGGGAGAGGCTCCCCGGGAGAAAGGGTACCGGAGAGAATGTCTTTCTTAATGCGTTGATACAGATCTTCGTAAAGACTGGTATGGGAATCTTTCTTTAAATCATAGGTGAGCATGGGCGGTCTCCTTTCCAAAGATGATCTGACCATATTATAATATAAAAAATTGGATATTTCAATATGGTCAAAAGGGTTTATACTAAATCTCAGTACACATACGACAGCTCCGTACACATACGAAGAAATTTTGCAGCGAGGAGAGATTATTATGAAACGTGTTTTAACCATTCAAGACATTTCCTGCTTTGGAAAATGCTCGTTAACAGTGGCTTTGCCGATTATTTCTGCTATGGGAGTAGAAACCGTAATATTGCCTACGGCCGTTCTATCCACCCATACTCTGTTTGAAGGTTTTACCTGCAAAGATTTGTCCGATCAACTGGAACCCATCACCCGGCATTGGAAGGAGCAGAATATTACCTTTGACGCGATTTACACCGGGTACCTGGGAACGAAAGAGGAGATCGATCAGGTGAAAGAGATCTTCAAGGAATTTGGAAACGAGAATACCTTGTTATTTGTAGACCCGGCCATGGGAGACAATGGGAAATTATATCCTGCTTTTGATGAATCCTATGCAAGGTATAACGCGACGCTTTGCGCCCTTGCCGATGTGATCGTGCCCAATATTACCGAGGCGTGCTACATGACCGGCGCGGACTATAAAGAAGAATACGACGAGGCGTACATCAAGGATCTGTTAAATCGGCTGGTCGATCTGGGATCGAAAACCGCCGTGCTGACCGGGGTATCCCTTAGCAAAGGGAAAACCGGAGCCATGGGATATAACAAAGAAACCGGGGCGTATACCTTGTACCAAAATGATCTGGTAGATGCTAAGTATCATGGTACCGGCGATGTGTTCTCCAGTATTGTGGTCGGTGCGTTGATGCGTGGACTCGATCTGCAGGAAAGCTTGAAGCTGGCAGCAGACATGACAGCGGAGACCATTCGGGTTACGGAAAAGAATCCGGATAACCCCTGGTATGGTGTGGATTTTGAGGCTGTGATCCCTGAGATCCTTAAAAATTTACCTGCGTAATGAAAGAAAGATGGAAAAACGTCTCAGAAGGGCTTGCCTTTTTGAGATGTTTTTTTTTATAATTATTTTGTGGGATTTGAATAAAAAACCGTACATATAAAGTGAAAGGAGGAAAAAGCCTTGACGGATGAACAAATCATAAATCTGTTTTGGGAGAGAAAAGAAGAAGCCATTGTACAAGCAAAGAAGTCCTATCAGAAGTTGGGAATGCATGTGGCAAAAAATATGATCCCGGACCTGCGTGATCAGGAGGAAGTTGTGGAAGATGCGTGGTTGACTCTCTGGCAGACCATTCCTCCGGAAAGGCCAAAGTATCTGAAGGCTTATATATGTAGGGTTGTTAAAAATCTAAGTTTAAAAAGGCGGGAATATTTAATGGCCCAAAAGAGGAGTTTTAACGTGGAAGGATCTTCTTCGTATGAGGTGGCTCTGGAGGAGTTGGAAGAGTGCGTTAAAGCACCGGAAACCGTGGAAAACGTTGTTGAAGGCACAGAGTTGAAAGCTGTCCTGGAACATTTTTTAGAAGGATTACCCAGGGATAAACGTGTCATGTTTTTGCGGCGGTACTGGTTTGCCGATTCCGTAAAGGAAATATCACGAGATTTTCGGATCAGTGAGAAGGCGGCTTCCATGCGACTTTCACGAATCCGTGAAGAGCTGCGGAGGTATTTGAGAAAGGAGGGGTATGAGGTATGAAAGAAATCCGTAAAGAAGATTTATGGGATGCCATACATCAGGTGGACGATCGTTATCTGGAAGAAGTGCTGGAGTCCGGCTCTTCGCATAAGAAAAAGCCTGCCAAACGCTCCTATTATCTATACCGCGCCGGTGCGGTGGCGGCTATTTTCCTTGTGGTGCTTGCCATAGGGGGAGGGGTTCGCACGTTGATCCAGAATCAGAAGTCGGAGATCCCTTCCGCTACGGTCAATACGTATCAAGGGAAGAATGCGGATAATTCGATCATCGCGGATCCTTCGACGATCACAGAGGATGGACCTTCTGCAGATCCGGAGTTTTCTGCTGAGGAAAAGGAAGAGGCTTCGGTTACGGTTACCAATCCGGAGGGAGTGCAGGTGGAGATTCCGGGACAGATCGAAGACCTTGAAAAGGTAGAGGCAGATCCTAACGATGAAAGCGGACGGGTTCTTTACCGGAGTGGGGCCCGGGGGGAGTTTGACACTTACTATGTAGTTAATTTTCAGAAAAAAAGTTATAAAGAATACCAGGTAAAAAAGGAAAAGAATGTTACGTTAAAAAACATTCGGAACGTGGCGGAAAAATAGGTGGCCAGGATTGTAATTTTACACAGTAAATGATATAATACGAAAAGAGGTGTTTCCTATGAATAGAGGAAATAGGACCAAATACAGAAAGCAGTTGTTGGTGTGGGTGTTGATGATCGCTTTTGCGGTAACCGGATTTGCCGGATGCAAACGGAATCAATCGTCCGATCGGGAAACGATGTATGCAACCGGTGAGAATCAAACGTATGGCAGCAATGGGGGATTGATCAGCGGCGATGAAACAAAAGAAGCATTGCAAGGGGAAACCGAAGAAACAGCCGAAGATGTGGGAAACAGTGCAGTTGAAGAAAACGGTGATACAAATGAGCTTGGAACGATGGGGGACATCGGCGGGAATGCGGCCTATGCCGGAACCTCGATCAATCAGGAAATGCTGGTTTATCGCAGTAATGTAAAACTGGAAAGTCAAAAATTCGAAGAAGCTTATGAGAAATTAAGGGCTGTGGTCCAAGGGAAAGACGCTTTTTTGGAATCCGAGCGTTTATCTGCATTCGATCAGGGTTCCCGATTGTATACGGCGAATATCCGGGTGGCATCCAAGTCTTATAGCGAAATGCTTCAGGAGATTGGAAAAACGGCCAAGGTTGTCTCCAGAACATCTTCGACGGAAAACGTGTCCAAGGAATATTCGGATACGGAAAAAGCGCTGGAGATTTACGAGGCGAAAGAGGCTCGTTATATTAAAAGGATCAAAGATATCAAAGATGATTCCGTCTTAATTCAGGTAGAGAAGGAATTGACGGAATTACAAGTAAAAATTGCTCAGCTAAAGGGTCGCAGAGATCAGATCGAGACAGATGTGGCTTATAGCTATATCCAGGTGGAATTACAGGAAGTGACGAAGCCTGCGGAGGTGAAAAAATCCACATTTTTCTCCCGGCTCAAAGATGAATTTTCGGACGCGGGAAAAAGTTTTCTGGAATTTTTGGAAGGTCTTATTTCTTTGGTTATTCATGTGGTTCCGGCGCTGGTTGTGCTTATCCTGATCGGTTTTGGAATCGTGAAATTATTTCGCTTCCTCTTTGGGAGAAAAGGAAGAAAGAACAAAAAAGAAAAAGCAGATCATGCGGATAATAGTCAGGAGAATGAAGAGAAACAGTAGTAACAACGAAACCTAAGTAGTGTAAAAATCATGAAATGGAGGATCATCTATGAACAACTTTACATTCTACAGCCCGACCTATTTTGTGTTCGGAAAAGGAGAAGAAAACAGAGCAGGAGAAATGGTAAAAAGATTCGGAGGAAATAAGGTGCTGATCCACTACGGTGGCGGAAGCGCCGTACGTTCCGGACTTTTGGACCGGGTAAAAAAAAGCCTGGAGAACGAGGGGATTTCCTATGTGGAATTAGGCGGCGTGAAAGCCAATCCCAGAAGCGGCTTGGTATACGAAGGAATTGACCTTTGCCGCAAGGAGAAGGTGGACTTTGTATTAGCGGTAGGCGGCGGAAGCGTGATTGATTCTTCCAAGGCCATTGCAGCAGGAACCGTATACGAGGGGGATTTTTGGGATTATTATACCGGGAAACCGGTGGAAAAGGCCCTTCCGGTAGGAACGATCCTAACCATTGCCGCGGCAGGAAGCGAGGGAAGCCCGGACTCGGTTATTACCAATGAAGACGGCATGTATAAAAGAGGTGCGTCCGGTGAGGCCTATCGCCCGGTATTTTCCATTATGAATCCGGAACTTACCACGACACTGCCACCCTATCAGACTGCCTGCGGGATTACGGATATTATGGCACATTTGATGGAACGTTATTTAACCAATACAAAGGACGTTACTACGACGGATCGCATGATCGAGGGATTAATGCTTGCCATGATTGAAGAAGGCCCCAAGGCAATTAAAGATCCGTCCAATTACGAGGTGCGGGCGAATATTATGTGGGCCGGAATGATGGCACACAATAATTCCTGTGGCGTAGGTCGTTCTCAAGATTGGATCAGTCACAACATTGAGCATGAATTGTCCGCGTTGTATGATTGTGCTCATGGTGCCGGTCTGGCTGTAACATTTCCTGCTTACCTCTCGCTGGTATACAAACATGATATTCCCCGATTGGTTCAATGGGCGACGAGGGTATGGGGGTGCGATGAGAACAAAGAAAATCCGGAAGAGACGATTTTCGAGGGAATTAAGAGATACCGTGCCTTCTTAAAGGAGATTGGAATGCCTTTAACGCTGGCGGAAGTTGGCGGCAAAGAAGAAGATATTGATGCCTTGGCTCATACAGCTTGTTATGGAGAGGGAGGCGACGGCAAATTATATGGCTTTGTCACCCTGGATGAGGAACAGGTAAAGGAAGTTTACCGTAAGATGCTATAATTTGTTTGGATCATTGGAACAGAGTGGACACTGGTTGTATGTGGTTGATTCCCATGGCCGGTGTCCATTTTTAAACAGTTAAGAATGGAAGATCAGATGGAGTGGCAGGAAAAACAAAAGGGGTTATCGAATGAAGAAGGATTTAAAAAAAACGAAGGATCTTAAAAAGGCGAAGGATTTTAGAATGATAAGGCAACCGACCGAGGATCCAATGGATGGCGTATACGTACCGGTATTCGAGAATCCAATGGATGGCGTATACGAACCGGTACCTGAGGATCCAATGGATGGTTTATACGCTCAGCTTGCGTTGGATTATTGCTGCTCCATGGACCAGGTCAAAGGAAAGGACAATGTATTTACCACCTTTGAGAAAATAACGGGAAGACGTCGATTTGACGGAGATGATTGTTTTTTTAAAATGGCAAGTATCAAAGGAAAGATCTTGGCCACCGGTTCCGATCGTCTCATGCCTGAAATAAAAAAACTCTTTGAAAATAAAGAAGGGTCTTGGGCGTTTGAAGCACCCAGGATGCGGAAAGTAAATGATATCCTTTTGCCTCATGGATATGAGATCGAACAGATCCATCCCTTCTTTTTCTCATTCGAACTGGCGGATGTTGCGGATATTACCTCTACCGTAAAAAGAAAAATGACGGAAGCGGACCGGATGATGAATCTGGATGTTCGGATCCTGGAGCGAGGAGAAATCGAAACGTATCGCGGAGATAAAAGGTTTAACCGCGCGTTTTCGTTCCTGCCCAATGTACCGGATGTAATAGGGGTAAAGATTTCGGATCAAGGGAAAATATTAGCGATGGCAGGCGCCAGTGCCGACAGCCCGGAATTCTATCAAATTGGCATTGATGTGGCCCCGGAGGCCAGGGGTTTTAATTTAGGCTCGTTGGCAGTGGGATATTTAAAGAATGAAATCCTCCGGCGGGATAAGGTGCCGTATTACGGTACGGCGGTGTCTCATACCCTGTCTCAGAACATAGCCATTCAATGCGGATTTCGACTTGGGTGGACGGAATTAATTACAAGAGAAATACAAAATGCGAGTGAATAATAGAGTAAAGAGCGATTGCAAACAATGCAATCGCTCTTTGTAGCTGATTCTTTGTAACAGATTACCGATTCAGTGACTTACGAATCGGCAGCATTTACTTAATAGTTCTCTGCGCTTACTTCAAAAAAGCTTTTTGGATGTGCGCATACGGGGCAAGCAGCCGGAGCTTGGGTGCCTACAACGATATGCCCACAATTGCGGCATTCCCAAACTTTTACTTCACTTTTTTCAAAGACAGCGGCAGTTTCTACATTGTGAAGAAGAGCACGATATCTTTCTTCATGTCTTTTTTCAATAGCTGCAACGCCACGGAACTTTTTGGCCAAAGCGGTGAACCCTTCTTCTTCAGCTGTTTTAGCAAAGTCTTCATACATGTCGGTCCACTCATAGTTTTCGCCATCGGCAGCGGCTGCTAAATTGGCTGCAGTGTCGCCAATTCCACCTAATTCTTTGAACCACATTTTTGCGTGTTCCTTTTCATTATCTGCTGTCTTTAAGAAGATTTCTGCAATCTGCTCATAGCCTTCTTTTTTTGCTACCGAAGCAAAAAAGGTATATTTGTTTCTTGCCTGGGATTCTCCGGCGAAGGCTGCCTGGAGATTTTTTTCAGTTTGAGTTCCTGCATATTTACTCATTGATTTGTCCTCCTTTAAGTTGTTTCTTTTGCATCTCAGGTTTTGCAGTCCGAAATACAAGTTTTCCTTTTGCGCTGAATCAAATGAATGATTATGTTTATCATAACATTTTTTGCGTCAATAATCAATAAAAAATGAGAGATCCTATAACCTTTCGGATTTTCCGGGAGTTAGCCGGAACTTTTTAGGAGGGTGGTGTTTGATCATGAAAACATCTAGGTACTTCGGAAGGAAAAAAGCGTGTCTGATCCAAACGGACAACTTTGATCGGTTGTTATTCTTATTTTTTTGTGTTAGAATGATTCTTATAGACATTTACTAAGATATAAGAGATGTTTATTTTAAATGATACTTGGAACAACGAAGAATCTAAACTATGAAAGAAATGAGAAAGGTGGATTAAAAATGAGAAAAATAGGGGGACGGATTGTTGTAGTGATTTTGTTATGTGCCATGTTATTTCGTCTGACACCAGTATATGCGGCCACAAGCTCGGAAGGCGTAGGCGATAGGGAACCAATCGAAAATGTAGATTGTTTCGACGAGGAAGAGGCGGAAAATGAAGAAACAGAAGATGTTGAAAATTTTAATGATGAGGCGGATGAAGACAATGAAGAAGAAAATATGGACAACTGTGATGATTCAGAGGAAATATCCGCCGATGAGATGCTCCTAACATCTTATAATATTACAGCGAATTGGGGGGATTATTATAATCTGGAAGTGTCATTATTAAACATTTCCGGAGACGTAATTGATGATTGGGGAATCGGATTCGATTTTGATGGGAAAATCGAAAATATCTGGAATGCCCAAATTTCAAACGTTGAGGAGAATGAGGTAAATGATAGGGGAGAATCAAATAAACTAGATATTGAAACCGCTGATATCGCGAGAGGTGAAGAGACGGAAGCTGAAGAAGATGAATATACAGGAGGTGAAGAGACAGACGCTGATAAGAAGTATCACTATATTATAGATCATGTCGATTGGAATCAGGATATAGGTATAGAAAAAGAAGTTACATTTGGAATAACCGTTCGCTGCGAGAATGGAGAGATAGAGCTGCCGGAAAATGTGTATTTAACAAGAGAACTTGTGGATCAAAATCCGGAAGACTATGAAATTCAATATACAGAATACAGCAGATGGCAAGGACATGTGAATGGTGCCATAACGGTAGAAAATAAAGGTGAAAAGACAATCAGAGACTGGAAACTGGATATTAAATTTAAAGATAAATTGGTCAATTTTCAAAATGTCTGGAATGCGAAGCTTATAGAGGACGAGGGATGTGATGGTGAATATATCCAGCTTGATAACGATGGAAGGAAGCAAAATATAAAAGCGGGGGAAAGTGTGACTTTTGGCTTTATCGCGGAATGCTCCGGAGATCTGGAGATGGAAGACTCCATCTTATATTCCATGGAAGAAGTTGAATATGAGGACGGTGAAAATGTCAACGAGATAACACCGCCGGAATCGGAGGATTGGGAGCCGGAGTATGATCTGGATGATTTTGATACCGTTGAGGAATATGAACAGTACCTTGAAAGTATTTCCGATCAGATAGAGTTGCATAATAAGGCTATGGCTGAGAAAAGTGCGATCGTAGAGAATAAGCTAGATACCACGAAAGAAACAAAAAAGGTTACCGGGTTACAAAGTAAGGGGAATGTAGAGAGTATCATGGAAAATGCAGAGAGTATTATGAAAGAGATAACTCCTGTTGTGAGAACCACCATGAGTTGTTTACCACGAGAAAATGGTTATGTTAAGGCCTTTCAAAGTTATTTGTGGGATGGAGATAATCTAATGGCACAGTTTAGTAATGTGAAAACCTCAAAAATGGCCGCTTATTTATGTAGATTTCATCCGATCAGTGGAGTTTATGGGACGGACCAGAGCAAGGCAGAAATGTTCGGTGGATTAGGACATGGTCAAACCTTTGAGAGATTTTCTGTAAGTAAAAACAGGAAGAAATATAAATGTTACATGGTATGCGGGGGTGCCGGGTATGACAATGATAATACGATAAAGGAAAATGCAGAAAAGAAGAAGCCAAAGAACATTGTTTTAATAAATAAGGGAAATTTTAAAGAAATAACAAAAGACAATAAAAAATACTATAAGAATATGTTTAGAGTCAATAAGCGAATCGTAGGGTTAGGAAGGATAAAACTTCAAAAGCAGGTGAGAAGAGTGGAAGCCGCATTGTCAGCAAATGGGAAATATTTAGTCGTATGGGCGAAAATGAAAGGCTCAAACAAGCGACAAATATCAATCTTTGATATGACGGTAATAAAAGAATACCTGTATAATAAGAATCATCTGGTCTATAACATGGGGAAGGAGACTCTGAAGAAAAGAGCTCTCGTAGCAAATGTATATGGATCCGCCAGTGTTTTTCAACCCAATATGTCTCTCCAGTCTATTGAAATCAGCAATCCCTTTGGAGAAGAAAAAGATAGTTGGAATGTATATATAACCAGTGGAAACGAGGGTAAAAGAAAAGAGGATGAAGATAAGAAAACAGCAACTGTGTCAAAGATAAAGATAACAAAAGGAAGTGAGAATTATTCGGATAGAAATATTGTTCACATATGCATGCCTTATACGAAGGAAGGTCGTCCTTTGTTAAATGAACCTGTAGAGATAGAAGGATGCCACATCAAGGGAAATGAACTACAATTTATTCTTACATCCTCAAAGCAGAAGAAGCCGTTAGCGATCAATGATAAGGGCTTACAATTTATAGTTGGTATCAAGAAGAAAGCTATAAAAAACTAGGAGGTGTGTGGTAAGAATGAAACGTATGTGTATCCTGTTGGTTCTTGTATTAACATTGACTGGATGTTCCAAAGTATCCCATAAGGGGGATAAGCAAGCAGAAACCATCCCTTCAGAGATGCCTATGGTAACGGATGTACCAGATGAAACACCTCTACCTACTATAAAATCAAAGTTGAAATCAGAGAATGAAGATAAGGTTGCGTATTATAAAGGATTTGAAGCAAGATATACAAAGGATAAGACTTTGATCATAGGCGGTAAGGGGAAATTGAACGGGACAATGAATATTTTAGAGAAATTAGGGGTTAAAGACAACAAAGTTAACAAGATAATTGTCAAGGATTCTATACAGAAAATTGGGAGCTGTGCCCTGTCAGACTTTTATAATGTAAAATCGATTCAATTAAGTAGGAAACTTAAAAAACTTCCCATGGGTATATTCGTCTCGGATTATAAACTGGCAGAGGTTAACATACCGGATGGTGTAACAAAGATTGGTGGATACGCATTTGAATGTTGTAAAAGTTTGAAAAAACTTGTATTACCAAAGAGCTTAAAAGAATACAAAAAGAGTGCAATTATAGGGTGTTTCTCTTTGAAAAAGATCGTTAACAACTCGAAAATAACGGTAGATCTGACGGAGGACGGCATTCCGGGGGAATGGTATTGCGATGGGATAAAAGTTACAAAATTGGGACCGGGGAAAACTGCGATCCTAAAATCGGTAACTTATAAGATTCATTATGATCTTGATGGTGGTCACCAAACAAAGAAGCTACCAAATACGTACAAAGCAGGGAAAAGATGTGAATTGCCTGTTGATGCGGTAAAGAAAGGAAATCTCCTTCAAGCGTCTTGGAGAATCGCTCATAAACCGATAAAATCTCAATTTGGTGGGGGTTTAGATAATTGTATTGATAAGTATGAAAAAGGTGAATTATGGTTAAAACCACAGTGGTATAAATATAAGATCTATAGCAGGAAAAAGAGACAGCTAAGGCTTTATATGAAGCTTATTAAGGCGGGAAAACATCGAGAATATACCTGTGACTGGATTGGATTTCGGATCAGTAAAAATAAAGATATGACAAATGCTCTGTATTTGCCTTCAAACGATTATACCATTAAAAGTTTAAAGAGCGGGTGTAATTACTATGTTGAGTATGCCTATTATTATTATGATCCAGAGGAAAATGATGAAGAAGATGATCTTGACTTTGACAAACTGGGGCCGAAACTGACGTGGAAAGGAAAGACCTGTGTGAAGATCAAGTGACGAAAGATCAATTTTTTAGAAATTATATATTTGGAACCTTGCTATGCGGTTCTGGCTATGTTAAAATAGAGTAACAAAACAAGCCAGGATCATGCTTTCCAAGCTGGAATACGGAAGATCATAAACCAAAGGATGAATGGAATTGATAGAAGAAAAAACTGCGTTAATAGCCATGAGTGGCGGCGTTGACAGCTCTGTGGCGGCGTATTTAATGTTGAAAGATGGGTATAAGTGCATGGGGACCACCATGCGATTATATTGCAGCGATGATGCGGAGACGAAAGTGAGTAATACCTGTTGTTCGCTGGAAGATATCCAAGATGCGATGGAAGTGGCATTTTCCTTGGATATGCCCTATAAATTGTTAGATTTTACCTTGGATTTTGAGGAGAAGATCATTAAGAAATTTGTTCAGATTTATGAGGCGGGAGGAACCCCGAATCCCTGTATTGATTGCAATCGGTATATGAAGTTTCGCAAACTCCTGGATTTTGCCCATGAGAATCATTTGAAATACATGGTGACCGGGCATTATGCGCGAATAGAGAAGAACGAATCCACCGGACGCTATGAGTTGAAGAAAGCGCTGGATCCATCGAAAGATCAGAGCTATGTGCTTTATACCATGAGTCAGGCGGAATTGGAACATACGAAGTTTCCCCTTGGTGAGATGACCAAGGATGACACGAGAAAACTGGCTGAGGAGCAGGGGCTTGTAACTGCCAGAAAGCATGACAGTCAGGATATTTGCTTTGTTCCGGATGGGGATTACGTTAGATTCATGGAAGAATACCGCGGAAAACCTTATAAAGAAGGGGATTTCTTGGATCAGGATGGGAACCTCCTGGGGAAGCATCGGGGGGCGGTGCGTTACACCATTGGTCAGCGCAAAGGTTTGGGACTTGCTATGGGAAAACCGGTGTACGTGTTTGATAAGGATATGGAGAAAAATACGGTTTCTGTGGGAGATGAGGAACTTCTCTTTTCCAGGGAACTGATTGCCTTTGATATGAACTGGATCTCCATTCCGGATTTACAGGAAAGCATACATGTGAAGGCGAAAACCAGATATCGGCAGGTGGAGCAGCCTTGCGTTGTGATGCCGTTGGAGGATGGGAAAGTAAAGATTATTTTTGATGAACCGCAACGAGGGATCGCACCCGGCCAGGCTGTGGTGATCTACGACGGGGATGTAGTTGTAGGTGGTGGAACGATTCTATCCAAGTAAAGGGAAGGAGCGGGAATCGCATGAGAAAAAGTATGAGAAAAAAATATGAAAAAAAAGCCAAAATAACCGCCGGGATTCTATGCGTGGCAATGATCGTGGCCGGGATTCCGTGGGTGCCTGTGAAGGCTGACACCCTCGATGAGAATGTGCCGGAGTATGTGGCACTGCAGCAGGCAAAGGCTGCCTATCAAGAAGCGGAAGATCGGAAGAATGCCTTACAGGCGGAATACGACGCAGCAAAAAAAGTTTACGATGGTTTGGCGGCCACGGCAGCAAGCGATCAGGCAATCTGGGAATCTTATCAGGTGATCGCCGATGAAAAATTCGCCGATTATGAAAGCGCCCAGATCGAATACAACGACGCGGTTCAGGAATCTGAGGATTGTGAGCGGATCCTTCAGGAATATCCGGAAGAAATTGAAAATAAGAAGACCGAGTTGGCTGCTTTAAATGGGCAGGTGACGGATCTGGCGGACCATTTGGCACAGGAGAAAAGTACCTATACGGAATTGTCCAAGGATGAGACAACTGCTAAAAGTGCGTGGACGCTGGCTGTGAAAAATTTTGAGAATGGGAAGACCGATACAGAGAAAAAGATGAACACCAGGGATTTCTTTACCTGGATCGCCAGTCGGGAGGATATTGATGAGGATGTTCGTACAGATGCCTTGTTAGGAGCGGAGTTATTAGCCGGGGAAATCAATGAGGAATCGGAACATTACAGAGATTTAATGAATGTCGCCGGGAACGAGTTAAATATTAATCGGACATCCAAAATTACTTATGAAGAGCTTTTAACTTATACAGATCTAAAGGATGAAACGGACGCCACTTCTCTGTCGAATATGAAAAGTTCATTGGAGTGGATCAACACGGGAAATCATTACAGGGCTTTGGAAAATCTTCCGGAACTGAAGGTTTCCTATGCGTTAATGGCCATGTCGGAATTGGATATTAACTATGTAACGAACGTATTTGAACACACGGGATTGTTCTATGCGCTGGAGAATCTGGCCATGGTTTCCACCGGGGGCGATGGTGGGGAAAATATTACGGTGGAGTGCCAGGATGATAATCCGTATACCTATTGGTATGTGGAAGAAAAAGAGAATTATGATTCTCAAAACGGTGGACAGACCGGACATTACATAACGTTAACGGATCGTCAATTGCCTATGAAGATTACGGGATTTGCCGTGAAGGACATGGAAGAAACTACGGACTATACCTTTGGAACTACGGTTTATCCCATTACATTCTACTATCGTTACTATGGACAAATGTTTAGTGATAGCGACCATTTGTATGATGTGACCACCGGTATTACCACTTCGGAATGTTTGAATGCCATTGAGGATTACGAGGTGGCATTGTCCGATGAACTCAAGGCGTTAGAAGAAGAAATGGATTCTGCAGAGGCAGTTTATCTGGAAAAGAAAGCCCTGGCGGAAGAACAAAAAGAAAAACTGGATGAAGCTCAGGAAGCCTATGACACCAACAATGATGAGATCGAGACGTTGCAAAAAGATATTAACCGAATGATCGCGGAATTGGCGGAAGCGAAAACCAATGTCGTTACGAATCCTGCGAGAATCCAGGCCGCGAAGGAACGTCTGGATGCTGCGAAGGAAGTCTATGAGGCTGCCTTGGCGGAAACAGTGGAGCCGAAGAAAAAATATGATAACAGTGCCGGGATTGCCTCTGCCTCCAAGAGCGTTTGCGATAAGAAGAAGGAAGCGCTGGATGCGGCGGACCAGGAATTGACTCTTGCCAAGGAAGAATTGGAAGCTTGTCAGGCGGCTTACGATCTGTATTTGGAAACCGGTGAATCTCAGGGGAGTTCTGAAGAACCGGGAAGTTCCGCTGCTCCGGGAGGTACCGCGGCGCCATCTTCCACGACAACCCCTTCTGCTATCCCGTCCGTTACCGGTGAAGATGGTAATTCTGGAAAAGATGGGGATATTTCCACATCTACGCCTGCCGGGGAGAATAGAAATAGCGATCATAATGAAAGTGTTGGAAGTAATGGGGATAACGGAACCGCCGGGGATAACGGGAGTGCTGGAAATGGCGGAAATAATGGAAGTACCGGCAGCAATGGAAAGGATGAAAATAACAGCAACACCGGTAATTCTGAGAACAATGGATCTGCGATCGGAACGATCACCCTGGGAGGAGTCACCTATAAGATTCTTTCCGTTGCAACGAGGGAAGCGGTGGTTGTGCCTTCTTCGGATGCGGCAGGAAAGAGCAAGGGAACCTCTTTGGTGGTACGTGATCAGGTAACCATCGATGGTGTCAAGTATCAGATCACATCCATTGAGAATGGAGCCTTTGCTAAATACAAAAAACTTAAGAAGGTTGTCATTGGTAAGAACGTTCGCCGCATCGGGAAGAAAGCATTTTTCAAATGCAAGAGCTTAAAGAAGATCATCTTAAAGGGAAAGAAGATCTCCAAAGTTGGGAAGAAGGCCTTCAAGGGAATCCACAAAAAAGCAAAATTCAAATATCCCAAAAAAGCTAAGAAATTTAAAAAGAAGTTCCGTAAATTATTAAAGAAATCCCGATGAAGAAACCTAAATAGAAGCAAATAAAAAACCACCGGAAGCATGGCTGTGTTTCCGGTGGTTTTTAGGTATGACCGATGTGTTCTGTTTCGGTTCTTGACGTCTTTTTTTATGTTTTCTTTCTTTATTTCTTCTTTTTCTTACGGGGTTTTTGAACCGTTACGATAAACGAGGTACTTATGTTGGCCAATGAGAAGGTAATCCTAGCCGGTTTTTTGGAATACTTTTTCGCCCGGATGACGCCGTTCTTAGAAACGGAAATCCACTTGGAAGCACTGTTTCCAATGGTAAGTTTCCCCTCAGATCTTTGAATGGAGAGTTTCGACCTTTTCTTTAATGGAACCTTGATCCTGGTGTTCTTATGGACGCGCTTTCCTTTGTAATGAATTTCCAAATGGTTCTTTTTAAGATTCTGCAAGGCTTGTTGCAAGCGGTCGTGTTTCGCGGCCAGATCCTTTCCCTGTACCATTGTTGGGGAATTGGTTCGGGTTTTATCCAATAAGGTGGAGAACCCCGCGGGCAACGCGTCGTTGTTGGATTTATAATATCCGTAGACGGTTAAAGGATCCTCTGAGGTTCCGTAATAGACGGAAACCAGTTCTGCCCCATCATCTTCTGCGGTCAGGTTCAAAGGTCCTACATAGCTGTTATAAGCATTGATAAAGGTTTTATAACTTTTGGGCGTATAAATACTTTTTTGGGCGATCGCCGTTTGACAGGTGTTGATCAAGTCCTTGGGAGATCGCTTCAGCGTATTTTTTTTAATGGTCATAGTATCTGCGTAAGGGGCTCCGTTTATGTCGTACATTTTTAATTGCAGGGAATCACCGGCAACGTGGAGTACGCCGAAGGAGCCTACGGGAGCGTTGGTTCGCTCAGTTACGTAGTACTGTTTGGGGTTGGCGAGGATCGACACCGTGGAGCCGCTGCTGCATCCCAAGGTCACATAGGGGGTTCCCATAGGATCCTGTAAATTGGCATTGTCATCGTATTGAATGGCGGTTCCGTCGTACATACAATAGGAACGGGAATAGGTATGATCGTGTCCGGAAATGGCCAGATCAATGTGGAATTCGTCCATGAGCGGTGCAAAGATCACCCGCATGTTGGAGGCTGTTCCATTGGACTGTTTCTCGCCGGAGCCGTAAACATCGTGATGGAAGCTTACGATGCGCCAGGCAGCGTCCGGATATGTGGAAATAGCCTCTTTCATAAGTTTCCGGTGATCGGATTGTTTCCGGTTGTTGGTGTTTAATATGATAAAAAGAGCGTTGCCCTTTTTAAAGAAATAGTCGCATCCAGCTTCCGTGGCTCCAAGTCCAGTGGAATGAGGGGTGTTATAGTGATACACACCGTCGGCACACCGGCTGTCGTGGTTGCCCACAACCGGGACGAAAGGGATGGAACGTAAAGCCTTAGGATAGTGAAGACCTGCGTATTGGAGTTCCCGAAGTCCCCGATCTCCGGTAGCGGTTTTATAATCCACCTGATCCCCGGCTGATAGAAGAAAGGCGGGGTGATTGGTTATGGAAAGGGCCGTTCCTAAGAGTTTGTTCCAGGCGTAAGTATCCGCGTTATAATTGTCCGATGATCCGATCTGGATGTCTGTGGTGAGGAGCACGTCGTATTCTTCGTTCTCATTATGAAAATAAGAATAGGTGTCGGACCAGGTTGCCCCGTTATCTCCGGAATAAGAGTAGTAATATTCGGTATTGGGTTGAAGGCCGGTAGCGGTTACTTTATTGGAACCGTGATAGGTAATGGTACCATTGGACCGGAGAATGGATTGAACGGCACCGGTAAAAACGGTACCATCACTTAAATCCGGTGTTTGTCCAATTTTGATCTGGGGAATCGAAGGTTCTTCGGTATACCAGCAGAAGTTCAAAGAATCCGGTGAATCACCGGGGGTCAGTATGATCTTGGCAGAGTCGGTATTATCCCCTAACTGCCAATCCGCATACCATTCCTTATATTCCGAAGTGGTGGTATAGGGAATGGTAGCCAGATACACCTCGGCATCATAATAATATTCCCCGTAGGCAAATGCTTCCGAGGAATTGAAAAATACAACGCATGCCAATGCCAATGCGAGGAACGTCCGAAATAGTTTCTTCATGGTCATCTTGTCCTATTTATTCTTCTCATTGAATTTTGTTTCACAATATACACACCGATAGATCCCGTTTTCCCGATCCGTCAGTCGGAATTTGTGGGTGATCCCCTGTTCAATGGAGGTGATGCATCTGGGATTCTTGCAATGAATGACATTGGTAACGATCTCTGGAAGCTGAAGTTTCCGCTTCTCAACAATCTTATCGTTTTTAATGATGTTTAAGGTGATATTGTGCTCCAAAACGCCTAAGGTGTTAAAGTCGATGTTGTCCAAAGGACCCTCGATCTTGATAATATCTTTTCGGCCCATGGCGTTACTGGTAGCATTCTTAATGATCGCCACGGTATAATCGTAGTTGTCAAGATTCAGATATTCATATATATGCATGGCGCCTCCCGCCTGAATGTGGTCGATCACAACGCCTTCATGAATTCCACTGATATTAAGCATGGCAGAACCTCCTTATAGTTTGTGTCCTCTGTTATCATAACACAATGGGGATTAAAAAACAAGACGAGGAAGAAGGATCGGAATCGGATTGGATATCGAATGCGAAAAGACGCAATTGACAAAAAAAGGCGGAATGATATAATGAAAGAACAACGTTATCCGGGATAATGTTATCCGGAATAAAGTCAACGATCACGGGAGGATGACCATGACAAAAAAGGAGAAGGAACGGGTTCAGAGAGTGCTTGCAACCCTGGATCGGGAATATGGGACGGAATATCGTTGCTATTTGAATTACAACGAGCCGTGGCAATTATTGATCGCAACGATCTTAAGTGCCCAATGTACCGATGCCAGAGTCAATCTGGTAACCCGGGATCTTTTTGTAAAATATCCCGATCTGGAAGCCTTTGCAAAGGCGGATTTAGAGGAACTGGAGCAGGACATTCGCTCCACCGGTTTCTATCACAATAAGGCAAAAAATATAATTTTATGCGCAAGACGGCTGATCACGGAATACCAGGGGCGACTTCCTTCATCCATCGAGGATTTAACCTCCCTGGCCGGCGTGGGGAGGAAAACCGCGAATGTCATACGGGGGAATATTTTTCATGATCCCAGTATTGTGGTGGATACCCATGTGAAAAGGATTTCGAATAAATTGGGATTTACGAAGGAGAAAGATCCGGAGAAGATCGAATATGATTTAATGAAGGTGCTGCCCAAAGACCATTGGATCCTTTATAACATTCATATTATTACCTTGGGGCGCAGTCTTTGCACGGCAAGGAATCCGAAATGTGAACAATGTTTTTTGTCCGCAGACTGTCCTTCGTATCAGGTCCGGAATCAAGGATAAAGACCCGGGAACCGGAAAATATGAATGGAAATATTTATATTGAAAAACCCATCGAAAGATGTTACAATGTGAATCACAGGTGAGAAAAAGGAACATAAAGAAATATCTAAGAAGGAGGAAAAAGTTCGATGACACTGTATGATGAATTAGTGGAAAGAGGCTTAATTGCCCAGGTGACGGATGAAGAAGAAATTAAAGAATTGATCAACAAGGGGGAAGCTACTTTTTATATCGGCTTTGATCCTACCGCGGACAGTCTTCATGTTGGACATTTTATGGCCCTTTGTTTGATGAAACGTTTGCAAGCAGCCGGGAATAAACCCATTGCCCTGGTTGGGGGAGGGACCGGATTGATCGGGGATCCCTCGGGAAGAACGGACATGCGCCAGATGCTGACGCCGGAAATGATCGATCACAACGTGGAATGTTTCAAGAAGCAAATGAGTCGTTTTATTGACTTTTCAGAAGGAAAGGCAAGGATCGTTAACAACAAAGACTGGCTTTGTGACTTAAACTATATGGAAGTTTTACGGGAGGTGGGACCTCATTTTTCCGTGAATCGTATGTTGGCGGCAGAGTGCTACAAGCAGCGTATGGAGAAGGGGTTGACGTTCCTTGAATTTAACTATATGATCATGCAGAGCTATGATTTCTACATGTTATATCAAAAATACGGCTGCAACATGCAGTTCGGCGGAGACGATCAGTGGAGCAATATGTTAGGCGGTACCGAGTTGATCCGTCGTAAATTAGGAAAAGACGCTTACGCTATGACCATTAATCTGCTGTTGAATTCCGAAGGGAAGAAGATGGGGAAGACCCAGTCCGGAGCGGTTTGGCTGGATCCGGAGAAAACATCTCCTTTCGATTTTTACCAGTACTGGCGAAATGTTTCCGATGACGACGTGGTGAAATGCCTTAAAATGTTGACATTCTTACCCCTGGATGAGATCCGGGCTATGGAGAGTTGGGAAGGAAGCCAATTAAATGAAGCAAAAGATATCCTGGCATATGAATTGACCAAGCTGGTTCACGGCGAGGAAGAGGCAGAGAAGGCCAGAAAAGGGGCCAAAGACTTATTTGGCGGTGGCGGAGATTCTGCCAATATGCCGGAAACGCTCCTTACGGAGGATGACTTTGAAGATGGAAAAATCGGTCTTTTGAATTTGTTGGTAAAGGCTGGATTGGCACCATCCAATGGAGAAGCCAGACGGAATGTACAGCAGGGCGGCGTTTCCATTGATGGCGAGAAGGTCTCGGATCCCAGGGCTACCGTAACCAGGGAAAGCATTGGTGAAAAAGGGATTGTCATCAAACGTGGAAAAAAGAAGTTTATGAAGATTGTTGTAAAGTGACATCATTCCAGGATGAAAGAAATGAAAGAAAAGAAATGAAAGAGAGGATTGTTATTTGCGAAAGATAGCGATTTTATTTCCGGGCATTCGATACAGCGTCGAGTGCCCGCTCTTATACTTTGGCGGAAAATTAATGAAGAAGCTGGGGTATGAGGTAGTCGGGTTAAATTACGATGTGAAGGATACGAAACTGGATCCGGAGAAATTCTTTGATAAGGCAAAGAAGCAGATTGAGAAAAAGATTAAAAAGTTGGATCTACAGCCGGACGACCAGGTGGTTTTTGTGGAGAAAAGCGTGGGAACCGTGTTGGGACTTTGGGTGGAAAGAAAAATATCCGCCAAGGTATATCACGTGGTCTTAACTCCGGTGCGTGCCACGATGTCGTATTTAACGGAGGAAACCAACGTTTGCTATATGGTAATGGGCAGCGAGGATGAGTTTTTAAAACCGGAAAAAATGAAAGAGGCTTGCGATAAGTATCACATCCAGGGGGAAATTCTGGAAGGCCTGGGACATCGCTTAGAAGACCGGAACGATCCGGTACGAAGCTTGGAAATCCTCTCCCACATTCTTCAAAATATGGAGCAGGGTGTATGCGAGGCAACCTCGGGAACAGGTTGCTGATTCGTGAATGCAGGTGAGTTGCGGGGATAGACGGTTACGATTCACCGCCCCCTGTCCCAATTCTTGGGGCCCGCTATGC
>CALGGT010000062.1 GCA_937915825.1 uncultured Eubacterium sp. | reverse complement strand
CCCTACACGACGCTCTTCCGATCTATTGTATTTTTTCAAAGGGACTGGTTGTGCTTTTTTCAGAGCCAATGAATGAAAAGGTGGGACTTACTTTGGCGAAGCACCACGTGGTATGCGGGGATAAAGTAGCCAGCAACCTGACGAAAGAAGATCTAACAGAAGATACCTGTGTGCTGACGATGACGTTTGCGGAAAAAGTAAAGGTCATGGAGGGGTTTGATTTTGACCAGGTATTTACCATTATGGAATTCCTGGGAGATGAGGGAGATGTGGTAGAACCCTATGATTCCCCGGAGGACGAGGATATGTACGAAGAAACCTTTGTTGTCCTGGGAGGCATGTTGGAAAAAGTAAAGGAGCAATTGGGCTGGGGCGAAGAAAAAGATGGATAGGCTTGGGTTTCTGTATCAATGAAAGGAGAAGGGAACTATGAAAATCGCATTGGGAAGTGATCAGGCAGGTTACCAGTTAAAACAGGTGGTAATGGAGCACTTAAAGGAACAGGGATATGAGATCGAAGACATGGGGAGTTTCCATGAGGATCCGGTGGACTATCCCATTTACGGGAAGCTGGTGGCCCATGCCGTGAAAGATAAAACCTGTGATTATGGAATTTTGATCTGCGGAACCGGATTGGGAATTTCCATGGCGGCCAATAAGGTTCGGGGAATTCGCGCAGCTGTGTGTCACGATTGTTTTAGCGCGGAGGCTACCCGTTTACATAACGACGCCAATATTTTGGCCATGGGAGGTCGCGTGGTAGGACCGGGCCTGGCGTTGAAAATCGTAGATACATTCTTAAATACGGAATTTTCCGGGGCAGAACGTCACGTGCGTAGAGTGGAAATGATCGAAGCGGAAGACGATTTTGATTAAGGAAGAATCGGCAAATCGTAACGAGTGAACATGTATAGGAGGATCGAAATGATTGCATTCATCGGTTGTGGCAATATGGGCCACGCAATTATGAAGGGAATTCTTTCCAAGGGACTGTATACCAATCGGGATATCATCGGTGTGGATAAGAATGAGGAGTGTTTGGAAAAGATCAAAGAAGAATTGGGGATCGAGGTAACCACCGATAACAAAAGTGCGGCGAGGAAAGCGGATGTGATCGTGATGGCGGTAAAACCCCTTCATTACGAGACGGCTGTAAAAGAAATTCGGGATGTGGTGGAGGATCAGTTGATCATTTCCATTGCTGCCGGTCAAACCATGGAAAGAATTGAGGGAATGTTTGGAAAAAAGATCCACTTGGTACGCACCATGCCCAATACGCCTGCCCTGGTATTGGAAGGGGCAACGGGAATGTGTGTCAATCCATGGGTGACCGAGGATGAGAAGAAGAAGGCAAAGGATATTTTTGAAAGCTTTGGCGTTTGCAAGGAAGTGGGAGAATATTTAATGGATACGGTTGTAGGCGTAAGTGGAAGTTCGCCGGCCTATGTCTTTTTATTCATTGAAGCCATGGCGGACGCAGCCGTTGCCGATGGAATGCCTAGAAAAGACGCCTACGATCTGGCGGCTCAAAGTGTGTTGGGAAGCGCAAAGATGGTGTTGGAAACCGGACTTCATCCCGGCGTTTTAAAGGATATGGTATGCTCGCCGGGCGGAACGACCATGGAAGCGGTTCGGGTATTAGAAGAAAAAGGCTTTCGCAGCGCCGTGATCGAAGCGCAAAAAGCTTGCGTGAAAAAGTCGAAAGAATTATAATTTATGAAGAAGCGGGATAAGAAGAAAGAGCAAAAAGACATCCTAAAAGGCATTGCCATGATCATGCAGATCGGTTTTTCGATCATGACTTGTATGGCTTTAAGCTTTGCCATCGGGTATTACATTGATCAACGGTTTCATTTGACCGTGTTTGTTCCGATCATGCTTTTGGTAGGGATCTTGGCGTCCATTCGCAGTATGTTGATCCTAACCGGTGGTCTGACCCGTAACCCTCACAAGGAGGCGGATGATGAAGAAAGCAAAAACCACCCTTTATAGAGTGATGTCACTGATCGGAGGATGGGGCCTTCTCTACCTGTTGGCAGGGGGTGTGGTTCATATTTGGTATTCTTATTCTTATCCGGCGTATGCGATGGGGTGTTTCATCGGAACAGGGATGTCTGAACTGTTAATGCTGCATCGATTTCATACCATTGATCTGGAATTGAATCTGCCACGAAAGAAGGCGGTGACCCATGCAAGAATCAGTGGTGGGATTCGTGGTGTACTGCTTTTGGCAGTTTTGTTTTTGGCCTTTCGGTTTCCTGCGGTTTTTTCTCCGGTTGGTACGATTTTCGGTTGTTTTTCAACCAAGCTTGCGGTGTGGACTTATCCTGTGATCTTTCAAGAATCTGATCCGGGAAAATCGAGCTTGAAAGAATCGGGCTTAGAAGAACCCGATCCGGGAGAAGGAAGGGAGCTGGAAGAAAGAATGAATCTAGAAGAAAAAACAGAAAGGAAGGAAGAATGAAATGCAGGTAGATTTTTTTATTCATGGCTATGAACAAGTGCATATCGGTAATTTTTCCTTTTACATCACAACCAGCCATGTTTGTCTGGCTATTGTATTTGTTGTGATCCTGGCCTTTGCTATTGTGGCCAATCGCGTGATCGCTCATGCCGATTATAGGAAACCGCCCACCGGTTTTTTAAATGTGTTAGAGCTTTTGATCGAAACCCTGGATAACCTGGTAATGAGCAATATGGGGCCGGTACTGACCCCTCGCTTCCGGAATTACATTGGAAGCCTATTTTTGCTGATCCTTACCTGCAACTTATCCGGATTATTCGGCTTACGTCCGCCAACGGCGGATTTTGGCGTCACCCTTCCCTTAGCGCTTATTACCTTTGTTATGATTCAGTATCAAGGGTTTAAGTGGCAAAAATTCGGAAAGATCAAGGGGCTGTTCGAGCCGATTTTTCTCTTTTTGCCAGTGAATATCATCAGTGAGTTTGCAACACCGGTATCTATGTCGTTACGTTTGTTTGCCAATATTTTATCCGGTACGATGATGACGGCTTTGATCTATGGTTTGTTACCGAAGGTAGCAACCCTGGTTTGGCCGGCGGCCCTTCATGTATATCTGGATGTATTTTCGGGGGCGTTGCAAGCCTATGTATTTACCATGTTGACCATGGTATTTGTGTCAAATGCGGCGGGAGACGAAGCACAAAAAGTTTCATAAAAGTTTCAAGGAATAAGGAGGAAGAAACCATGAACATTAACGGAACAGATTTGATTTCAGCAGCATCCGCGATTGGAGCAGGACTAGCAGTTATCGCCGGTATCGGACCGGGTATCGGACAGGGAATTGCAGCCGGATATGGTGCCAGTGCCGTAGGAAGAAATCCCGGAGCCAAGGGAGATGTCATGTCTACCATGCTTTTAGGACAGGCAGTAGCCGAGACCACCGGTCTTTACGGATTAGCAGTTGCAATGATTCTTTTGTTCGCCAATCCTTTGATCAAATAAGGAGACCAACAAGAAAGAATTAGAAAGGAATCAAACATATGGATGGAAGAATTTTAGGACTGGATTCACAATTGCTGGCAGATACCGGAATTGTGTTGATCGCCATGTTCGTACTATTTATTCTGTTATCCTATCTTTTATTTAATCCGGCGAGAAATCTGATTCAAAAAAGAAAAGATTACATTCGGGAGCAATTGGAAGACGCGGCGAAAAACCAGGAAGAAGCAAAACGCTTGAAAGATGAGTACGATGCCAAGATCAGCCAGGCGCACGAGGACGCGGCTGAGATTGTTGCCGATGCCAGAAAGAACGCCCTCAATCAGGAAAAGGAGATTGTGGGAAGAGCCAACGAAGAAGCGGTGGTCATTCGCAAACGTGCCGAAAAAGAAATGGAACTTGAGAAGAATAAAATGCGGGACGATGTGAAGAATGAAATGGTCCAGGTGGCCTCTGCCATGGCGGGGAAATTCGTAGAAGTTTCCATGGATGAGAAAAAACAAGCGGAAATGATAGAAGAAACCTTAAAGGAAATAGGTGAAGAAACATGGCAAGACTAGTTTCAAAGGTATATGGCGATGCGCTGTTTCAGCTGGCCTCCGAGGAGGGAATCCTGGAAGAGATAGCCAAAGAAGCAGTGGCATTAAAAGAAGGAGTTGGGTCGGAACCGGAGATCTTACAGGTGTTTACGGATCCGGAAATTCCAAGAAATGAATGTGAAAACAAGCTGCAAACCATGTTTGGTACCATGTTTTCTTCTACGATGATGGGCTTTTTGCATGTGCTGATCCAAAAGGGAAGAATGAAGGAACTTCCTGCGATCTTATCATATTTTGAAGCACAATACAAAGAAGCCAAAGGCATAGGAGAGGTATACGTAACCACGCCGTTCCCTTTAGAGGACAGCCAGAAGAAGGCGATTCAAAAAAGGTTATTAGAGACGGCGCCCTATGAAACGTTGGACATTCATTATGAGTTAGATCCTTTGTTGTTGGGGGGAATACGAATTCAAATCAATGACCGCGTTGTGGATCATACCATTCAATCCAATTTAGAAACGATGACAGATCTATTGTCTCAATTGCGAGTGTAAACAAGCGGGCAGAAGGAAGGTGTAAGGAAACCATGAATTTAAAACCGGAAGAGATCAGTTCCGTGATCAAGGAAGAAATCAAACAATATAAAGAAAAAATCGACGTATCGGAAATCGGTCATGTGATTCAGGTAGCAGATGGAATTGCGCGAATCCATGGTTTAAATAATGCCATGCAAGGGGAGCTTCTAGCATTTCCGGGAGATACTTACGGCATGGTCTTAAATTTGGAAGAAGATAACGTAGGAGCGGTTTTGCTGGGGGATGCCACAAAAATCTGTGAAGGAGACGTGGTAAAGACCACCGGAAAAGTCACAACGGTACCGGTGGGAGATGAGATGTTGGGACGTGTAGTCAATGCGCTGGGACAGCCCATTGACGGAAAAGGCCCCATTCATACCGATAAGATCCGCCCCATTGAACGGGTGGCCAGCGGTGTAATTTCCAGAAAATCGGTGGATACGCCGCTGCAAACAGGGATCAAGGCCATTGATTCCATGGTGCCCATTGGAAGAGGTCAGCGTGAGTTGATCATTGGAGACCGCCAGACTGGAAAGACGGCCATTGCCATTGATACCATTATCAACCAAAAAGATCAGGATGTATATTGTATTTATGTGGCCATTGGACAAAAATCATCTACCGTGGCCAATATCGTAAAGGCCCTGGAAGACCGGGGAGCCATGGATTATACCACGGTGGTAGCGGCAACGGCCAGTGAGTTGGCGCCCCTTCAATACATTGCCCCTTATTCCGGTTGTGCCATTGGTGAGGAATGGATGGAGCAAGGGAAAGATGTGTTGATCGTGTACGACGATCTAAGTAAACATGCGGCGGCTTATCGTACCCTGGCGCTGTTGTTAAAGAGACCGCCCGGGCGGGAAGCGTACCCCGGAGATGTTTTCTATCTGCACTCCCGTTTGTTAGAGCGCGCGGCAAAGCTTTCCGATTCGTTAGGGGGCGGTTCCTTAACAGCCCTTCCCATTATTGAAACTCAGGCGGGGGACGTATCCGCTTATATTCCCACGAACGTTATTTCCATTACGGACGGTCAGATCTATTTGGAAACGGAAATGTTCCACTCCGGATTTCGCCCGGCGGTAAATCCCGGATTAAGCGTGTCCCGTGTAGGAGGGAGCGCCCAGATCAAGGCGATGAAGAAAATTGCCGGTCCCATTCGTATTGAGTTAGCACAATATCGTGAGTTGGCAGCTTTTTCCCAGTTCGGTTCCGATCTGGATGCGGATACCAAAGAAAAGCTGGATCAGGGAGAGCGGATCCGTGAGATCTTGAAACAGGATCAATATGCCCCTATGCCGGTATGGTATCAGGTGATCATGATCTATGCGGCTACCAAGAAATATTTGTTGGATATTGCGGTAGAAGATATTTTACCATTTGAGAAAGGGTTGTTTGAATTTATGGAAACCCATTATTCCGACGTGATCGCTTCCCTGAAGGAGAATAAAGAGATTACTGAAGAGAATGAAAAACGTTTGATCGAAGGAATTGAGGAGTATAAGAATCAATTTATTCATGAGTAAGGAAGGGGTAAAGACATGGCTTCCATGAGAGATATCAAACGAAGGAAGGAAAGCGTTCAAAGTACTTCTCAGATCACAAAGGCGATGAAGCTGGTATCTACCGTAAAACTTCAACATGCCAAGGAGAAGGCGGAAGAATCCAAACCTTATTTCGATAAAATGTACCAGACGGTCACGGAGATGCTTTCGGGGAAAGCGGAATTGCCGGCTTCCTGGGTGCGAGACGATCAGGCGGGGGCTTCCGGAAAGAAGGGGATTGTTCTGATCAGTTCCAATCGTGGACTGGCAGGAGGGTACAATTCCAACATTGCCAAGAAGGTAATGAACGATGTATTTACCCCGGATAACACGTTGATCTTTCCGGTGGGACGAAAAGGCCTTGAGAGTCTGAAAAGCAAAGGATATAATTTTCGTGGGGATTTTTCAGAAGTGATCAATAAGCCGTTATACTCCGATGCCATTCAGATCGGGAAAGAGGTCATGAGCGCTTATGAAATGAATGAGATCGATGAGATTTATTTAGCTTATACGGTTTTTAAAAATACCATGACCCAGATTCCTACCCTGATCCGGTTGTTTCCTTTTACGGAAGAGGACCTGGAGGATTTTCAGGAAGAAGGGTTGGAACAAACCGGGAATCTGCCGGATAAGACGATCATGAATTATGAACCGGATGAAGAAGAAAGCTTAGAAGTGATTCTTCCCATGTATCTTAACAGTATTATCTACGGAGCCTTAATGGAATCTTTGGCCAGTGAGCACGGAGCGAGAATGCAGGCCATGGATTCGGCAACCAAGAATGCGGAAGAAATGATTGACGACCTGGAACTTCGCTATAATCGGGCAAGGCAGGGAGAGGAGGCGAAGCACTGTGAGCACAGTTAGTGAAATAGTCAATAGATGTCGCTCATATGATGACGAGCCGGAATGGTTTGAATTTAAACAGGGAACGGCAGTGTCAAAACCTGATGACATCGGCGTATACATTTCTGCTCTGTCAAATGTAGCCGTACTCGCTGGTCAGTCTGCCGCTTATCTGATTTGGGGCGTGCATAATGCGACTCACGAGCTGACAGGGACAAAGTTCAACTATCAGAAAGATATTGACAATGAGCCATTTCAGCACTATCTAAGCAGGTATGTTTCTCCCACGCTTTATTTTCATTTTGATGAGGACGTAATAGACGGGCATCGAGTGGTCGTGCTGACCATACCGGCTGCGAGAATTGTTCCGACTGCATATAAGGATGAGCGGTGGATTCGCATTGGTTCGAGTAAAGAACGGCTTAAGAAGTACCCGGATCGGGAAGCTGCTCTTTTCCGTGTTCTGAATAGCGGTCTGCCCGACCTGCTCAATACGGAATCTCGCTTTGCTGAGCTTGGTTTTGATCAGCTTTTCCTGTACTACGATATGAGGGGAATCAAGCTGAACAAAAAGACCTTCAAGCAAAATCTGGAGCTTCTGACCCCAAGCGGGAAGTATAACATGCTCGCCCAGCTCCTTTCAGATGATCCGCATATTCCGATACGGTTTGCGGTGTTCAACGGCAAGGACAAGACATCCACCATGTACGCCGTCAGGGAATACGGCAACATGTGTGTCCTGATGTCCTTGGATAAGGTGCTGGATTTCGGGGATACTCTTAATGTGCCACAGGCGGACGAGCGGGAGCGGAAGGTAGAACGGAAAGAAGTGCCGCTGTTTAGCAAGAAAGCATTTACAGAGGCGGTTATAAATGCTTTTGCTCATAATCAGTGGGTTAACGGAGACTCGCCCATGTTCACGGCGTATGAAGATAGGATCGAGATCGTTTCTCTCGGAACATTGCCGCCAGGTCAGACGAAAGAAGGATTCTTCGCCGGCGTCTCTATTCCCGTTAACAAAAAGCTGTCTGAAATCCTTCTTCAGCTTCATATAAGTGAGAAGAGCGGACGTGGTGTTCCCAGGATAGTTCATGAATATGGACAGCAGGCGTTTGAATTCAAGGACAACGCCATCGTGGTGACCATACCGTTTGACAGGCTCGACTTGGGGGATGCCCCATCAGATACCCCCTCAGTTACGCCACCAGATACCCCCTCAGTAACCCCAGTAGTAGGGTATGGTGATGTCAATGAAACTGGGCAGAGGATTCTGAATTATTGTACAGAGCCAAGAAATAGCAGAGAAATACTGGAGCATCTTGGCTTGAAAGACATTAAGAACCTTCGAGAACAATTGAAAAAACTGCTTGAACAGGGGCGGCTGGCAAGGACTATTCCAGATAAGCCTAACAGCAGAAACCAGAAGTATATCACAATCAAGTAAAACTTCGTTTCGCCTTGTGGCTGTTCTAATGATATACACCCTGTCAGCGATAAAACGAAGAAAATGCCCGATTTTGAAAACCTGCATACTCGAAGAAAATGATCGCCGCTCGCCCGCCTGCGCCACAGCCCGCACCGGGCACTCAAAACCAAAAACTCTTATCCCTCTTGTGGAAAATTCTTCGGAGTTTTCCACGTTTCTTTTGCGGTCTTCGGCTTTCGTCAGGGCTCGCTGCTGCTCAGCAGATTTCCACACTTCCGCCTCTGTTCCACGCTTGCCGTGTATGATCCGTTCTTCCACAGGGGCGTCCTATCGTCGGCTGGCCTTCCGGGCTCCTGTGCCCGGCAGTTGACACCGCCTGCCTCATCCGCCCGTCTGGACAGCCTCTGCATGCCGTCCTTTCATCCTCTACTACCCTGAGTCTTTCCAACTCACTTCGTTCTCCACAGCTCCTGCGGGACGCTACGCGACCCGCCTAAACTGCATACCGGGGGAATGGGAGCGGGGGAGAGCCTCGCATTGGGCTGAGAAAGCAGTCGTGTCTCTGACGCCCGTACCACGCTCCACCGCCTTCGCCCAGCCCTCCTCGCGGGGGATCGTCGGGCGCAGGCTCGGCAGTTGCGCTCCTGCGGTGCAGATTTTCCACATTCAGCTTTACATTCACTGCCGGTGAGTGGCGTTGTCCTTGTCAGCCTCTCCTTTGTCGGGCGGCCTTCCGTCAGCCGCTGCGGGCTACACCCGTCTCCAGTGTCAAGCGTGCCGCCAAAGCACCAGGTATCCCGTTCCTTCAGGCGTCCCGCCTGTCACTTCCGCCGGGTTCCGCCCTCCGCTCTTTCCGTCAGGACGCCCTCTGCACCCAGCCTTTTCACTCAGGCGATTCCCGTAATCTCCACAATCCCACACGTTCTTTCCCGGTCCTGCGCGACGCTGTCGCGGCGCGCCCAACTGCGGCGTTGTGTGCGTTGGTTTCAGCCTGCTCCTCAGAGTCAGCATCAACCTCGTCCAACTGCATGTTGTTTCAACTCACGCGCGGCGGCTGCCTCAAATATAAGGCAAAGCCAGCTCGCCGCGCTTCCCAGATCTCACTGCTCACCTCTCAATCAGGTTGAGCGGGTCAACGAAGGCTGTATACTCCGCGGGCTTGACAGCCCGCAGGGGTGCAACCGGCCGGTCCATGCAGGCATACCGGGTTTCATCTGCAATGTGATCTTCCAGATCAGAATTCAAATCTTCCACTTTGTTAGAATCATACTGCATGAGCGGGATTGTTCGGATAAAATCCTTGCAGTTTCTGAACACATACATTCGTGGAAAGCCATTCTTATCGAACTGTAATCTGTAGTGCACCTGCATCCATCCGGGGATTCGGTCGTTAATTCCTTTGCGGAAGTAAATTTGGTGTCGGCATGCGGTATCATATATGCTTTCACCCCTTGATCCATCCCAGATTGCCGGATCGGCAACACCGTCAATGATGCGTCCTCTTAACCACGGATGCTCTGATTCGATCTTCGCAATCCTCTCGAACTGCTGATCTGGGGTCATTTTCACACCTTCGTTTGGTGTGCCGGTGCATCCGTAGTCTTCCAGAATCCGATACATGATTCCCTCATAGTCGATAGCCCACCATGCACAGGAATATGGCTTTCCATCGCCGAAATCGTAAGATCGAAGGATGCTCCAGCCCTGTTTTTCTCCCTGATTCAGATCAAACGGATCGATGACGTGAACGAAACGCCTTTGCCGGAGTAGATCTTCTTTGGAAAGTTCAAATCCAGCCTCTTTTGCGGCTCTTTCATCGGGTTCGATCCTGAAATCTTCGAAGAATTGCCCTTCGAACACGTCCCAGTTGCCGTATAACCAGGCGTCACGGAGTTTCGGAGGCAGATTTTCGAGATCTTCCCGGTATTCCGGCTGCGTTTCCATCAGGATTTTGTTGTCTGTGAGCAATGCCTGAATGAAACTGTACCGCTCCGGCTTCTCTTTGCCTTCGAATCTGCGATCTATGAAGAGTCGTTTAAAATAACCATGTGATGGACCTCCCGGGTTTAGCCCGTAATATGTTCGTTTTGGGAATGAATTGACCCCACGAACAGATGCATTGATCTTTTTGAGCCAGTCTTCCTGTAATTGAGTGGCCTCATCGATGAAGACGACGTCGTATTGAGCTCCCTGGTACTGATCAAGATCGCCCTCATTGGCACAATATCCGAAAGTGATGGTTGATCCGTTCGGGAAGTAGAAGATTTTCTCGCCTTTGTTGTATGATGCGATGCCGTACAGATCGGATTGCATATCCGCGATGTAGTTGTTCAAAAGCTCTCTGTACGTTTTCCGGACGATCAGGATCTTGATGCCGGGATACCGCATTGCCAGC
>CALGGT010000061.1 GCA_937915825.1 uncultured Eubacterium sp. | reverse complement strand
TACGGCAGGCGTAGCCGATCGTAAGCAGGCTCGTTCCAAATATGGCGCGAAGAGACCGAAGGCTGCGAAGTAATGTAATTACTAATTATATGTAAAAGTACCGGATTAATTTTTGCTTCATATTGATAGACAGCAAGATTTAAGCTGGTGCGGACACAAGTAGTGAGTACCTATGAATTAATTTTTGTTAAGGAGGGAAGTAACGTGCCACGTAAAGGACATATTCCAAAGAGAGATGTGCTGGCAGATCCAGTTTACAAGAACAAAGTAGTTACCAAGCTTGTCAACAATATTATGTTGGATGGTAAGAAAGGGGTAGCTCAGAAGATCGTGTACGGCGCATTTGAGCAGATCGCGGAGACAACGGGCAAGGATGCTTTGGAGGTATTTGAAGAGGCCATGAACAACGTTATGCCGGAGCTGGAAGTTAAGGCAAGACGTATTGGTGGATCTACCTATCAGGTACCGATGGAGGTTCGTCCCGATCGCCGTCAGGCATTGGCACTTCGTTGGTTGACCACGTATTCAAGAGGACGTGGAGAGAAAACCATGAAGGAACGTTTAGCCAATGAAATAATGGATGCAGCCAACAATACCGGAGCATCTGTAAAGAAGAAGGAAGATATGCATAAGATGGCAGAGGCAAACAAAGCATTTGCCCACTATCGTTGGTAATCCTTCAAGGAAAATGAAATAGACGAGCAATAGCTCGGGGAATGAGAGGTAATAATCTTGGCTGGAAGAGAATATCCATTAGAGCGTACCAGAAATATTGGTATTATGGCTCATATCGATGCCGGTAAGACTACGTTAACAGAGCGTATTCTCTATTATACCGGTGTTAACTATAAAATTGGTGAGACTCACGATGGAGCTTCTACAATGGACTGGATGGAACAGGAGAAGGAAAGAGGTATTACAATCACCTCTGCCGCTACAACCTGTCACTGGACATTGCAAGACCATCACAAAATCAAGCCGGGTGCATTAGAACATCGTATTAATATCATCGACACTCCGGGACACGTAGACTTTACCGTAGAGGTAGAGCGTTCCTTACGTGTATTGGATGGAGCGGTTGGTGTGTTTGATGCTAAGGCCGGTGTAGAGCCTCAATCCGAGAATGTATGGCGTCAGGCAGACACCTACAACGTACCCCGTATGGCATTCATCAACAAGATGGATAAGATGGGGGCAGATTTCTTCTATTCGGTACAAACCATCATTGACCGTTTAGGAAAGAACGCAATTCCTGTACAGATCCCCATTGGAAAAGAAGATGATTTCGCAGGACTGATCGACTTATTTGAGATGGAGGCTTATCTCTATAACGATGATAAGGGTGAAGATGTTGAGATCACTGAGATTCCCGATGATTTAAAGGATTTAGCAGAGGAATGGCACAACAACTTAGTTGAAAAGATTTGTGAATTAGACGAAGATCTGGAAATGAAATATCTCGAGTTCTTAGATGGTGGCGAAGAAGTAACCGTGGACGAGTTAAAGGCTGCTCTTCGTAAAGGAACCATTGAATGTACAGCTGTTCCCGTATATTGTGGATCCGCTTACAAGAACAAAGGTGTGCAGAAGCTCATCGATGGCGTCATCGAGTACATGCCCGCACCGACAGATATTCCGGATATTACTGGAACCGACGAAGAAGGAAACGATGTCGTTCGTCATTCTTCGGATGAGGAACCCTTCAGTGCTTTGGCCTTCAAGATCATGGCGGATCCTTTCGTTGGTAAATTGGCATTCTTCCGTGTTTACTCCGGAACATTAAACTCCGGTTCTTATGTGTTGAATGCTACCAAAGGCAAGAAGGAACGTGTCGGACGTATCCTTCAGATGCATGCGAATAACCGTGCGGAATTGGATAAGGTATATGCCGGAGATATTGCGGCAGCGGTAGGTTTTAAATTAACTACGACCGGTGATACCATTTGCGACGAGCAAAACCCGGTTATCCTTGAGTCCATGGAATTCCCGGATCCGGTTATCGAGCTTGCCATCGAGCCGAAAACGAAGAACGATCAGGGTAAAATGGGTGAAGCGTTAACCAAACTTGCAGAAGAGGATCCTACTTTCCGCGCGCATACCAATCAGGAAACAGGACAAACCATTATCGCAGGTATGGGTGAGCTCCACTTGGAGATCATCGTAGATCGTTTGCTTCGTGAATTTAAGGTAGAGGCAAATGTAGGTGCGCCTCAGGTTGCCTACAAAGAGACCTTCACCAAGGAAGTGGAAATCGACAGCAAATATGCGAAGCAGTCCGGTGGTCGTGGACAGTATGGACATTGTCGCGTACGTTTCACACCGATGGATCCCAACGGTGAAACCACATACGAATTCGAGAACAGCGTAGTCGGCGGTGCGATTCCCAAGGAATACATTCCCGCAGTCGACGCCGGTATTCAGGAAGCTGCACAAGCTGGTATTTTAGCTGGATTCCCTGTATTGGGCGTGCATGCAAACTGCTACGACGGTTCCTACCATGAAGTCGATTCTTCCGAGATGGCATTCCACATTGCCGGTTCTATGGCATTTAAGGATGCGATGAAGAAGGGAGACGCCGTTCTCCTTGAGCCCATTATGAAAGTGGAAGTTACCATGCCGGAAGAGTACATGGGTGACGTAATCGGAAGCTTGAACGCAAAACGTGGACAGATCGAAGGAATGGATGACATTGGCGGCGGTAAAATGGTTCGCGCGTTTGTTCCTTTGGCTGAAATGTTCGGTTATTCCACAGAATTACGTTCCACAACCCAGGGTCGTGGAAACTACTCCATGTTCTTTGAACGCTATGAAAAATGTCCGAAGAATGTACAGGACAAGGTTCTTGCACAAAAGAACGGAAACTAAGTTAAGAAGTTTTTAATTACGTGAAGCCGAAAGTTTTATAAGTTTTCTACTTGGGGGTTGATTTTTTCGTCATTTTCCCATATAATGAAACAATAGAGCGATCGGCGTGAGCTAATATTTCTAAAAAAAATAACAAGGAGGATATTTAGAAATGGCTAAAGAAAAGTATAACAGAAGTAAACCACATGTTAACATTGGTACAATTGGTCACGTAGACCATGGTAAAACTACCCTGACAGCAGCAATCACAAAGGTGCTTTCTACTCGTGTTGAGGGTAACACAGCAACAGATTTTGAGAATATCGATAAAGCTCCCGAAGAGCGTGAAAGAGGTATCACAATTTCTACCGCTCACGTAGAGTACGAGACAGAGAATCGTCACTATGCACACGTAGACTGTCCGGGACATGCCGATTACGTTAAAAACATGATCACCGGTGCTGCTCAGATGGATGGAGCGATCCTTGTAGTAGCTGCAACTGACGGTGTTATGGCTCAGACCAAAGAGCACATCCTTCTTTCTCGTCAGGTAGGTGTACCTAAGATCATCGTATTCCTTAACAAGTGCGATATGGTGGATGACGAAGAGTTAATCGAATTAGTAGAGATGGAAGTTACCGAGCAATTGGAAGAGTATGGATTCGAAGATTGCCCGATCATCAAAGGTTCCGCTTTGAAGGCTTTGGAAGAGCCCAACGGTGAGTGGGGCGACAAGATCATGGAATTAATGGCTACCGTTGATGAGTACATTCCGGATCCGGAGCGTGACACAGATAAGCCTTTCGTTATGCCTGTAGAGGATGTATTCTCCATTACAGGACGTGGTACTGTAGCAACTGGACGTGTTGAGGCTGGTACCCTTCACTTAAATGACGAAGTAGAAATCGTTGGTATCCGAGAAGAGACTAAGAAGACCGTTGTAACTGGTATCGAGATGTTCCACAAAGAGTTGGATGAGGCTCAGGCTGGTGATAATGCCGGTGTCCTTCTTCGTGGTGTTCAGAAGACTGAGATCGAAAGAGGACAGGTTCTTTGCCAACCCGGAACATTAACATGTCATACCAAATTTACGGCACAGGTATACGTATTGACCAAGGACGAAGGTGGACGTCATACACCTTTCTTCAACAACTATCGTCCTCAGTTCTATTTCCGTACAACGGATGTTACCGGAGTTATCCAACTTCCGGAAGGAACCGAGATGTGTATGCCCGGAGATAACGTTGAGATGACCATTGAATTGATCCATCCCATCGCTATGGAGCAAGGTCTTACATTCGCTATCCGTGAGGGTGGACGTACAGTAGGATCTGGACGTGTAGCTAGCGTTATCGAGTAATTCATCGTAAGGATAGACGGATCCATCCAAGATGAATTCAATATGAATCCCAGATGGATCGCAAGCGAACGAAATTATGGGCTTCCGCGGACTTCCGCGGAAGCCTTTTTAAGTAGGACGGGCAAGGCAGTAGGATGAGCACGCAGCAGGATGGGCACGCGGTCCGTCGGTGGTGAAATTTGAAAAAATAGAAATGAATAAGAAAGGATGTTTCATATGAAGGTATTATTGATTAATGGAAGTCGAAGAGACAACGGGTGTACACATTTTGCTTTATCTATCGTGGCGGAAGCGCTGGAAAAAGAAGGTGTAGGATCGGAGATCATAGATGTGGGGAATCGAGTATTAAAAGGAGAGGTTCGCCAGGTCGTAAAGGAAGTGGCGGATCGACTGGATGAATTCCAGGGAATTGTTGTAGGATCTCCTGTTTATTACGCATCTCCTACCGGAGAGATCATCAGCTTTTTGGATCAATTGTTTGGAGCGGCCGAAGCAAAGCTGCGTTTTATGCCGGCTGCCACCATTGCATCGGCGCGAAGAGGCGGAACCACGGCAACGTTGGATGTATTAAATAAATATTTTCTTTACAATCAAATGCCTCTGATAGCATCCCGTTACTGGAATATGGTGCACGGGAACACGCCGGATGAAGTGAAACAGGATTTGGAAGGGGTGCAGATCATGCAGACGCTGGGAAGAAATATGGCCTGGATCCTACAGAGCATCGAATCCGGGAAGAAAAACGGTGTGAAACAACCGGAGGCAGAAGATAAGATTTTTGTAAATTTTATAAATAATTAATGAATAGCTTGACAACTGTTTCGAAATTTGTAATAATGGAGAGTGGAGTCCTATAGGACTCCACTCTTTAAATGTAGGCAACAAAAAGGATTCATGAAAACAAGGGGCCATAGGCAAATATGAAAAAACAAACCCAAAGAAAAGGATGGGTGTTTGTAGGGGGGCTATTGATTATGTGCGCAATCGTGGTTGGCGCGATTACGTCCAAGGCTGCAGGGAAAACACTGATTCAGGCAACCGAGGGGGGGAGTCTTGCCGGAAGCTTCACGATTAACGGAATCAACGCGGAGGAAGTTAGTGAAGTGGAGAATGGAGATCGCCTGGATGCCGAGATATCATGGGCATTTAAGGACGATATGGACATTGGCCTTAATGAAGATATTACCTATGCGCTGCCGGAAATTATTGACTTCCATGCCTCTTCTGGTCCGATCTATGACGACCTGAATGGGGTGGTTGGAAATTATGAGATTACCGACGATCAGATTACCATTCGCTACACGGACCAGAATTTTCTGGATGGAATGAATCGAAAGGGACGTTTAAGTTTTAGCGGATATTTTTCCGGAGATGATATTCCAGAGGATCAGATTACACCGATCACCGTGGACTTTTTGGGATTAACCTCCTTTCACCTGGATGTGAAACCGAAGGAACAGGCGGCGAATTTAAGCATTGAAAAATTATTTGATTCAGTGGACGAAGAGGACCATATTTACGAATGCACCATTGCCATCGGAGCTACGCAGGCGAATACAAACGTGGTATTTTACGATGAGATGTATCCGGGTATGTGCCTGTATGGAAGTAGCCCTAAGATTTACACGGATGCTGCTTGCACACAGTTATATGAAGGTGCCTACACCGGCTTTCAGGAAGCAGCGGGAGTGAGAGAGTTGAACGCTACGATTTCTTCCATGGCGGACGGGGAGATTCTCTACGTCAAATATCAGGTGGAAGTGGAGGAGCAATTATACGATTGGAAAACCGTAGACAGCTATTTCTCTCAGGTGATCGATTATGATAAATATTACTCCTACGGTTACGAGGGGCGCGTGCCCAATTACGCCGAGGTGAAAAGCGATGAAGTTACCAAAGCCCAGGGAGATTGGGCGGATATTTATACGCTGCGCTATGCTTTTGCAAAATGGAACAATGAAATTGATAATGTGGTAAAGGAAGGAAAGCTTAGTTGGCAGTATTATATTAATTCCATCGATGATTCGGTGCAAAAGGGACATATTGTAGACACACTGCCTACCAATACGGAGATCCTAACGGATGAGGTTCAGATTTTCACCCAGAGTGGAACGACTTTGGAGCCGACTTCGAATTATTTAAGTTTTACCGAGCAGACGAGTCAGGAAGGAAGTCCTCAAGTGGTTATTACGTTTTCTTCGGCTTTGATTGCTGAGATGAAAAGTAATAACATCTACATTCAGTATTTTACCAAGGTAAAGGACCAGGATCAGGATTCGGTTCGCTATGAGAATTATGGAGAATTATTCTTTGATGGAGTAAGTCAGGGGAAAACCGGAGACAGCATGGAGTATGAGAAACCGGATGAAGTGACGAAAACATCGGAGTATAGCGGCGCTACGGCTCCCTATGTGCATTATAAGATTGAGATCAATCCTGCCGGGTTGGATTTAAATCCGGATGGGGATGGAATAACGATTGTAGATACCATGGGAAGTGCTCTGGATCTGGTGTCATCTACCGTTCGCGTAAACGGAAATGTTCCGGAAGCAGGGGCGCTAACCGAGGCGCAGGATCGGAAGGGATTCACGTTGAATCTTATGGATGAGACAGCATATGAGATTACTTATGATGTTTTGGTAAATTTGGAGGCCGGGGATACCCTGGATGAAACTAATGCTTCCAATGTTTGTGACATTCAAGGATATGCGGTAAAAGGCGGAGGAACGCCGAATGTTTTAAGGTCTGTAGTATATACCAGCGCGGCCAGTTCCTCATCAGAGAATACGCCGACACCGACGCCGACGGCAACCCCGACGGCGACGACCGTGCCAAGTTATGGACCGGTTTCCACGGAGGCACCTACGGCAACCGAGGCACCAACACCCACGGCGACGGTCGTGCCAAGTTATGGACCGGTTCCCACAGAAACACCAACGGAGACACCTACCGTGGCACCAACACCAACCGAGGAGCCTGTCGTGACGGCGACAGCAGTTTCCACACAGGAACCTACGTCTACACCGAAACCTACGCCTGCAGCAACAGTGAAACCCGTACCTACCGCAACGGCCACACCGAAAGCTACGACTGTGCCGACGAAGGCGGCGACAGCAGTTCCCACAGAGATGGCTACGACAAAACCCACAGAGAATCCGACAGCGGTTCCAACGGAAAAGTCAACTCCTACTCCGATTGATACGGAAAAACCTGCGGCGACACCTACAGCGACAGCTACAGTCACTGCTGTTCCTACTGCCAAGGCTACTGTGACCCCGAATGTAACTGAGGAACCCACTGCTACGCCTTCGCAGCAAACGGACGGAGAGAACCGGGGGAACAATAACAGTGACAATGACAACGAGAATGGAGTGATCACTCCATCCAATACTCCGGATTCCGGACAAGGTGGTGATGGAGACCAAAGTGGTTCTTCCAAGAAGAAGTCAAAATTATCTTCTTCGGAATCTAGGTCTACGAAGAAGCAGAATCAAAAATCTTCTTCCAATAGAAAGTCTGGCAGCAATAAATCGACATCGGCCTCTTCTTCCGTTTCATACGGTTCCAATCCCAAAACGGGAGATCCGATACCGCCGAGATTGTTGTGGATGCTGGTATTATTATCATTGGGTGGATTTGTGCTCCTTATGAGAAAAAAAGTTCTCTGTGAAAAGATAAGTACATAATGTTCAAAAAAATTTATAAACATTTATAGATAACAGGTCTTCGGACCTGTTATTTGTTTGAAACCTGTCTTTTTTGCCGCAAGGTGATCCATGAGATTGAGACAAGTGGTGGTACGGATATTGAAAAATTCGGTGCACTTTTCGTGATGTGTCGAGATATTCAGAAAAGACCGAAAATACGGAATTTTAGATCAACGTACAAAAAGTCGTTTACGCTGTTTCTTGCTGAGTTTTTGAGCCCTTAGCGGACAAAATGAGCGTATTTTTATCATTCGCAGATACATCGGAACGATAAGTAGGAGGATATTTTTTTATGAGCAGATACAAAAGCGTTCAGGCCGTATACAACATCCTGATAAAGAAATACGTTTCGTGGTGGAGACTGGACACCAACACCGTGACCGTCACCTACTTCAATCCCAATACGCAGATCGAGGAAAGCAAGACCTACACCACCGACTTTATCAGGCTTCATCTTTATTGACAGGTGATACTTTTTGCGTTACAATATATATGCTTGTTTGAAGGATACTTGTATCCTTTGAATCACGTCCACATGATGTTGGTAGCATCATGTGGATTTTTTTGTTTATACATCTGATTTCAGTCCCTACCAATGACCTTCTGATGGATTCCATATACCTATGTATTCATCTGTAAACTCGCCCAAGGTGTTATACTCATTTATTCTCATAACTAATGGTGTTCCCTTAATCACTTTTTATGGGATCACTTTCGTCGAGCCAAGCAATTTCTTTTTCTACATTCCAGAAGGATTTACCGTCATAGATGGCAGATTCAAGAAAACGTTTCTTTATCTTTTCTAAATCCGCATCATGAATTTCGAGAATCCGTTCCCACTGCAATATACCATCTGATTGTAGTATGGAATGATAGAAAACGTTTGCTTCATTCTGTGCCTTCCAACGATCCACAAAGAACACTGTTTCTTTATCATTTGTTTGAGCTTCATGCCAATAAATATATCCGTTGTAGTAAAGTGTTGCTTCAGAATACCAACCGGTATCAAGGAATTGCTCTGCATGTCCGTTTATCATAAGCCATACTCCTTTAAATATTTTTTGTATTTATTATAGATCTCAGCGTTTTCTGTCTCAGATATTCGTCCACCCATAACTCTTTCAAGATTTGCTTTGAACGTATGATAATGTAAAATATAGTCATGTCGATTTCCTGTTAAGGTTTGTTCGGGGTGATAACCGATTTCGAGTATAGGTTCACCATTGTCTCCGTATATACGCATTTCACGAAAAGAGCCGTCTGGATTCTCTTTAATATACTTTCTGTTAGGTGTATGTGAGAAGTCTGGCAATCCATGATGCTTTGAAGATTTACCTATAAGCACTTTAGCGTCATAAACATATCTATCCTGTGTTTTTAATTGATACTCGTTTGTAGTAACATGACCATTTTTAGCCTTTGAACCTCTTGATGACATTATACATCACCTCCGCAATAGGAAGAACCATCAGCCGTTATTAATCGCATCTGCCAAAAACCAGGGTACTGTTCCCAGTTTCCAAATGAGTCCTTATACGGTACGAAGAGAATATCTTTATCCATTCCTCTGATCATATCACCAACACAAATAATTTTTGAATCTGGGAAAAGGCTTCTCATTTTATAATATCCTCTGAGAAAACCAGGTTCACATTCTTGATTATTTACACCTAGTGTTGAAATCATAAATGTTCCGCCGTTTCTAAGACCAGCAAAGCATATATAATCATATTGTTCAGTCACCCATCCGACAGTTGGTATCACACGTTTCCCATTAGATTGCATAAAAGCGCCTATCCAGCGATTATCATACGTTGCTGCTAAAATGTGCCTGAAATCCATTTCGTCATGCATTGAAAAATCAAATGTTGAAACAGCATAGTAACCCGAAACACGGTGTAGATACTTTATTGGATTATTATATGCTCGTAACAGAACATCATCATAGCAGAATGAATGGACTATTTTCTTGTTGGCGTTAATATCAGTTGCCTTTGCGTTTTTCATATTGATAAGCCACTTGGTATTATTCAACCCTGTAACATCAATATCGTCTATTTCGATAAAGGGAATGTCAAACAAATCTCTCTTAACATAATGCGGCAAAGGGCGCATAAGGTTGATATATTCTGAATTATTATATGTAGGCAAAGTAACCTCCGATCCCATGAGATACATATTGCCTTACCGCTTGTTTGAAGAACACTTGTATCCCATGAATTGTACTATTTTGATTTGTTTTTGAAAGATACCCCTGCATTGGTAGTACAGAGCTATCTATATAACACAATCATAAGCATTCCTCCTTAAAAAATGTCAGGAAACAATAAATCGATGAGTGGCTGTTCGTAATCAAATATCTTATCGCCGTACTTAGCTATGCGGTTACGGACATTTTTGATTGCATACCCGGCAGCCTCGCAGCTGACACCATGATCTGAAATCAAGGTCAGCTCATCATTGATATCGGCTTTAATAAGATATGGAATAGGACACATGATATATCTTGCAAAATAGTCAGCCATATTATCATCGAACTCACTATCTTCAGTATCATTGTTTACATAGTGTTTGATCTCATGAAATATGGAATACCGCTGCCTTCCGTAAGATTCAACTCTATCATTATAAAAGATAGTAGGTGGAGTGTTATGTGTCGCCGGAGAATAAAAAGCATCGGGAGACCTTTTTCTGAGTAATTCCTGAGCTTCGTTAGGATACGCAGAATATGGTACTAACTTCAAACTGAGTTTTCTGCATAGCTCTTTCTCATTAACGGGAAATGATGTGATATTGTAGTCAATATAAATATCAATTACCAATTGAGCCATTCTTTCATAATCGCTACCGTTTCGATACATTTAGTCTCCGTTTCTGAGAATTAACGCAATCAGCTTGTTTTTTTCTTCTGCTGTCAAAGAGTTTCCATTCCTTGCAATCGCCATTGCTATCTCTGTATAAGGTTTTATATCAGTTGGATCATCATCATCCAGCAAATACTCCGTTGTTACATTAAGAGCCTTTGCAAAATTTACGATAATATCTAAGCGAACTTTCCTATCACCCTTCAAATAGCGAGAAACGGATGCTTCGGTTATTCCGCTAAGTTGTGATAATTTTTTCTGTGTTATTCCATTTGCGTCCATAAGCTGTTTAACTTTCTCCTGCCATGTCATAAGATCAACTCCTTTCCAATCATATTATATATTACCATTTTGAAATTGTCAATATCTATTTTGAAACTTTAATAATATATGCCCAAAGTTCACAGAATACACTCCGTGGGTTTTTGTCAAACGAGATTTTATTTAGTGTTTTCTGTTTTTTTCATTAAAGGCAGATGTCAAGCAGTCACAAAGGATTGAGCAGGCACAACAGATAGAATACCAGCCCACCAAAAAGAAAGAATCGTGGTGCTTGGAATAAGATAAAAGAACAAAAGAAAAGCTACGGCATACTCGAAAAAGTACGTCCCCCTTTGACAACGGTGGTTTATTGCGCTACAATCATAGATGTACAAGGGTAGGTCATAGAGTTATAGGAAGTAATCTATGGCAACAATAAAGAAATGTGGCGACAGCTACCTCATCAGAGTGAGCTGCGGCTACGATGGTAGCGGATAATCCTTGTAGGGAAAGTGACTATCCTGAAAGGCGAGGTCAAGGAGAAGCTCATTTACTCTCAGGAGGAGATCGCACAGCTCCTGACGGCTATCAACGGCGAGGACATAAGGTACCGTGTCTCTTTATAGATGGGAATCCTATGTATGAGAGTGATGATATTATTATGTGGCTTAGAGAGAATCCACAGGATTAAATATTGGGGGAAATTATGATCGCAACGACACTTTGTTATATTGAGAAAAATCATAAGATTCTTCTTCTTTACCGCAACAAAAAAGAGGACAATTCCAAAGGTAAATGGATTGGCGTCGGTGGAAAGAGAGAAGAAGGAGAAACTGTGGTGGAGTGCATGAAGAGAGAAGTTTTGGAAGAAACCGGGCTAACCGTTTTGCGCTACCATTTGCATGGAGTAATCAAATTTATAGCAGAGGATACGCCTTGCCAGGACATGTATCTCTTTTCCGTGTCGGAGTTTTCCGGGACTCTCAAGGAGCGATGTGATGAAGGAGAACTTTCCTGGGTCGAAAAGGATAAGGTGTTAAATCTTCCCACCTGGGAGGGAGATCGCTATTTTCTAGAACCGTTGCTTCAGGGTGTCCCCTCCATTAATAAAATATTACGTTACGAAGGTTATGGGGAAAATGAGCATTTAGTGGAAGTAATAGATCGGGAGGAAGAAGTCGTTATTGAGAAGGGGAATAATCTGGAATATCCTCATGGTTTTTCCACCCGATACGGGGGTGTCAGTGAGGGGATATTTAAATCCTTGAACTTAGGGATGAATCGGGGAGATGAGCCACTGCATGTGGCGGAAAACTGGCGGCGTTTTCTGAAAGGGGCCGGGGTGCCGGAAGGCGTGTCGCAGGACGTGTCGAAAGGCGTGTCGCAGGGTGTATCAGAGGGGACCTTTGTAAGTGGACGACAGGTTCATGGAAAGGATATCTATGTAGCCGGAAGGGATGACCGAACTCTGCCTTATCAGCGGAAGGAACCGATTTTGGCGGATGGTTTTGTAACGGCTGAAAAGGGGGTGCCGATCTGTATTTTTACGGCGGACTGTGTGCCTTTGCTGTTGGAGGATCATAAACACCAGGTAATCGGGGCGATCCACTGCGGATGGCGTAGCACAGTGGCGGATATTGAGGGCGAGGCCATTCAGAAAATGAAGGAATTGGGAGCCAAACCCGAGGATATTTTCGCTGCGATTGGTCCTGCCATTGACCGATGCTGCTTTGAAGTAGGAGAAGAAGTGATCCGATCGGTGAAGGAACTTTTAGGAGAGGAATCTACGGATCTGTATGACCCTCACAAAGAAGGAAAATATTACCTGGATCTACGAGGGGTGGTACAAAGAAGACTGGAACAGTTAGGTGTTCCCGGTGGGAACATAGAACGTGTAGGCGGCTGCACCAAATGTAACCCGGAACGATATTGGTCTCATCGCTATACCGGAGGAGAAAGGGGAAGTCAGGCCAGCATGATCTGCATGGCATAGAGGAAAAAGAAATTAGTCTAAAACTTTTCCATCCTCGATGTGAACGATTCGATCTGCGTAACGAGCAATATTCGGATCATGTGTTACAATTATTAAAGTCTTTCCTTCTTCCCTGAGTTTACATAGTATGTTCATTATTTCCTCACCATTTTTCTTATCGAGCGCTCCGGTTGGCTCATCGGCAAGGATCAGCTTGGATTCTTTGACAATCGCTCTTGCGATGGCACATCGTTGCTGTTGCCCACCGGATATTCTGGTAACTTTCTTTTTTGCCGGTTCCTCGATTCCCACACTTTTTAGCGCGTCAAAAACAATTTCTTTCTTTTCTTTTCCGGACATCCCAAGAATATTCAAAGGCATAACAACATTCTCATATACCGTGTAGTGCCTCATGAGTGCAAATTGCTGGAAAACAAACGAAATATTATCTCTTCGAAATTTGTGGAGTTCTTGAGGTTTAAGATTACCAATGCTGTATTCCCGGTCTCCATAAATAGTATAATTCCCTTCCGTCATCGTGTCCATTGCGCCGATTATGTTGAGAAGTGTGCTTTTCCCGGAACCGGAACTTCCCATAATGGTCAGGATCTCCCCTTTTTCTACGCTAAGATTCACTCCATCTAAGGCCTTGCAGATGTAATCATTTTTTCCGTAACTTTTCTTTAAATTAGATATTTCAAACAGTTTACTCATGTACTCCTATTTCTCCTTTAATCCGTTTGCCAGATTCACTCTTCGGATAAACCGAAAACACATTAAACAATTGCATAAAACCATAAATATTACAACGAGGGATGTTTTTACCAGGACATCCTGTAGATAGTCAATTTTGATCTTATTGCCATATATCCCCAGATATCCTCCAATTGACACGATGCATACCACAAGGCCTATTAGCAAAGCAAGAAGATATTCTGTCATATAGGAGCCTACGATCTGCGAGTCTGTGTAACCATATGTCTTTTTAATCGCGATTTCTTTCTTTCTTCGTTTGATCCATATAAAATTCACGGCGATCAAGTTTATGAATGAAAACAGTGACAGGACTAAGAATACTTTATCTTGAACCAAACCCTTAATAAGATCTACTTCATCGTATTGTTCCATATCCATTTCTGCATCACAGATTTTATACGTTCGCTTCGTAGAATTAAGGATATTTTCAATCTTGCTACAGCCATCCTCTGTAATTTCACCAGAGGAACCTACAACGATTCTTCTTTGCGTTTCATTGTCACTATACAACGCCGCAAGTTCCTTCCTAAGCAGGTCGCTTTCGGCTATATTTACCAATATAACTCTTCGGTCGTTTTTTAAAGTGTCGTTTTCCAAGATACCGGCAACCTTCACTTCTACGTCGTCCACAGAAATGTATCCATGATCGACATAGGAGCGATTGTCCTCACCGATCCATGCATAGGTTTCGTTTTTATCCGTATATTCGCAGTATGAGTCTTTTAACGTTTCCTTCAGCGGCTCGTTCATCGTTAAATATATCAATACCTGCCTTTTTACTTTTCCGCTTCCTACCATCATCGTTAGATTAGTGTAAATATTGTAAGGGCCTGTCGCAGCCAGCTTCTGGATCATTTCTTCTGTTTCAGATACGGTAGGCCTTGCGTTGATTCTCCTGTTTTCCATTTTATCAATCTCTTCATCGGTCATGTCCGTTTGTTCGTAGTAAAAAAAATCACTTTCATAAACACGCTCTTGCGGATATGGTACAGTGAGCTTTTCATCACGATTTAAAATGTCATGAAACAGTTGCTCCTCCTTAATCTTCTAACATCATCTCATAGGGTGCGATTCTTGATATGACAACAATAGGGGCTACCGAGACAACAACGGATAGTATATAATTGAGGATGATCGTAACAGGAATTGCTTGAACCTTCAACATCGTAACCATCGTATCCGGGAAAGCCACCCCATACATGTCCATATTCGCTTTACTTGAAGCAACCATCAAGACGATGATCCCGATCGCTACAACAATGGAACTGGTAAATTGCAGCATCGATTTAAATAACTGGATTTTCACCATATCTCTTATCGTAGCTCCATTTGCGTAAAAAATCCCATAATACTCTCGATTATCCTCAATATGTACGACCTGCTGAACAAAATATATAGCAATTACCGTTACAAGTAATATAGCTAAAAAGAAAACAAGGTTTCGAAGGATCTCACTGTATGACTGATTCGTTTCTTTGATGGCATCATTCAATATAAGAACTCCATCCGAAGAGCCGTTTTCTTTGTTTATTTTAACGAGATCTCTTATAACATCTTTTGGATTTTCTCCGTCTTTTACGCGAAAGCACAAATCACTCATATTGTCATTCGAATCATCGTCACCGTCTGCGATCATAACCCAATCATCAATATTTACCGTAGTTGAAAGATTATTCGCATTTCCCAGCCACACATCTTCGCTGATAATATACGAGTTTTTTTCCATAATTCCTCTGACAAAAAACCTCGTTCCTTTAAAATCAATGACTTTTCCTAGAAATACATCACTCCAATATGCTCCCAGATACATTTCTAAATAATGGTTACTGTTTTCCTGGTCAGAACGTTTACATTTTAGATGATACTGATCCAGGATGGAGGAAGAGATACCATGATAACCTTGCTCATAGGATTTTTTTAATCTGGAATTGCTTTTGCTAAAAGTCGCTAATTCTGAATCTTCCCATCCTTGCGCTTTTTACTCCGCTAAGATCATTTACGAGTTTAAACAGATCAATTCGTGAAGCCATTTTTTCTCTGATTTCATTGTAAGCCTTTTGTTCACTTTCGAGATCGTACTCTCCCTGAACCCCCTTTGCAAAACTGATTACTCCGTATGTTTTGGGATCATATTTGAGCAGATCGCGGTACTTCTTATCACTATTTTTTGTAAAAATAGCTAAAAAAACGGCAGCAGTGATTGCAAGAAAAACCATTATATTTATAAAAAAGAACAAGAGCCATGTACCGAAATGTTTCATCATTTCGTCAAAAGCATATGGAACGATATTGGTCTCATCGCTATACCGGAGGAGAAAGGGGAAGTCAGATCAGCATAATCTGCATGGCATAGAGGAAAGTGAATGACATGATAGAGAGCCGTTTGAAAGAGAATATATTCCTTTTCAAATCCTTCGATTTATGTTATAATAACGGTGGATTTTAAAAGAATATCACTCCCATAAAAGGGAGAAGGTGATAAAATATTTAAGAAGGGGGTTTTCATATATTATGAAAAACTATTTTGACCTGAAAGATCAGGTTGCAGTCGTAACGGGGGCATCCACCGGACTGGGTGTACAAATGGCCAAGGCATTGGCAAGCCAGGGGGCGAACATTGTTTGTGTGGCAAGACGTCAGAATTTAATTGATGAGGTTGCTGCAGAGATTGCCAAAGAATACGGGGTGAAAGCGATCGGAGTACGTTGCGATATTACCGATACGGACAATGTAAATGCTGCCGTTGATCAGATCATGGAAGAGTTTGGAAGAATTGATATTCTGATCAACAACGCGGGAACCGGCGCGGTAGCTCCGGCGGAGGATATTACCGATGATCAATTCTATAATGAAGTTAACATTGATTTATTCGGATCCTTCCGTGTGGCAAGAGCCGTTGCGAAGAAAGCTATGATTCCGGCACAGTATGGACGTGTCATCAACATTGCTTCTATGTATGGAATGGTTGGAAACAAAGTTGCTCCCAGCTCTCCTTATCATGCGGCCAAAGGCGGTGTTGTTAACTTAACACGTGCCCTTGCCAGTGAGTGGGGTAAATATAAGATCACGGTAAATTCCATCTGTCCGGGATATTTTTACACACCGTTAACCGAGGAAACTTTGAATTCCGATTTCTTCCAGGCAAATGCCAAGGCATTTATTCCTTTGGAACGATATGGAAATGAAGGCGAGCTGGATACAACGGCGTTGTTCTTAGCATCTCCTGCTTCCACGTATGTAACCGGTGTGATTCTTCCGGTAGACGGCGGATATACAGCGATGTAATAAAACCGGAATCCTGGAATTGAATCCGGAATCTTGGAATCGGATTCGAATCCGGAATCAAAAAGAACAAGAAGAGCACTTCCACAGGGAAGTGCTCTTTTTATATGTTTTCTAAGTGGTTCTTCCTAAATACAATTAATAATGCAGAAAAACAATCTCACGATAAGAGGTTAAATTATAGATAGTCTTCGCGTCTGAAGAAGATAAGTTCACACATCCATGGGAACCTCGTGTCAGATAATACGAGGGGCTCCAGCTTCCCCAACTCTGCCAGGGAGCTGCGTGAAAACCGGTTCCGGTCCAGGTGATACGAACCCATTCGGTTACCGGAGTCTCATAATCGTCACCCTTTAATACACGATAGGGCTGATGCTCCTTGATAAAGTATGCGCCGGTAGTGGTTTTACGTCCTTCCACCGGACGTCCGCTGATGCAATGACAACTGAATTTAACCTTTCCGTTCTTCATCACATAAACCATTTGCTCATTCAAGGCCACTTCAACATAGTTATTGGTATCGTAGTCCTGGGTCTTATCGTCCGTATTCATTTGGAACGCTTCATTCAAATAAGACGCTTTGTATTTTGTGGACAAAGGTTTTCGGTTTTTATTGGAGGGCTCTTTCACATAGGCGTCGATATCACTTTGTTTAATCTTGGCTTTTAACGCGTTTTTCGCTTCTTTAACCGTTTGCTCGTAGTTGAGCTGCCACCCGTAATCGCCGCCGGCAACCTTTAATTTCTTCTTGTTATGCGTGATCATGGTACGAGTAGCGCCTACGGTTTTATACTTCAAACAGAAGGTTTCTACATATTTTTCGACCTTCTCCATATCAATGGAAAGATTTCCGGAAGAATCTTCTACGATCCATTTGGCGATCTTTTTCGGAGTCAGTTCTTCCTTAACCCCATTCCCTAAGTTCCAGGTTACGAAACGTAAGGCGTGGTTGTTATATTTATTCAATTGTTCCTTTAGGATCTCCGAATCCGAAGTGAGTTTGGGAGCTTTGTATACATCGGGGAAGGAATCCTGTCTGGTCAGATCTATGGTAGGCAAGGCCTTTGCCAGGGAATTCTTCACAGCTTCCGTAAATACTTTTTTCTTTAATGTGTTACCGTTCACTTCGTTCTCGATCTGGAAGCATTGGTTGATATCGGAGAATTGGACGTAGGCAGATTCCGGTTTCACGATCGGATAATCCGAACTGCCCTTAACCAGGGGGGAATCATTTAAAATTTTTGTTAAAGCGTCCTCATCGTATGTAACATCATAGCTTACGTCATAGGATTGATTGGGATGGGGGAGAATGGATGTATGAGATTCTTTAAAATAAGGATCCAGGTGGTCTCCCAGGGATAAGGTATATTGAATATCGGATCCGTTTACCACCATATTTCCGTTATCTCGTCCCACAATCGTTAAAGAATAGGAGCCGGAATCCTTCAGGATCGTGTTCTTCGATTCCTCCAAAGATAATCCCGACACGTCAATCCCGTTAATCTTGGTTCCGGGGAACCAACGATTGCCGTATACTCCCTTTGTATAGACGATCAGGGTGATCAGCGCGATAAGAATCAAGCCGCCGATGGACCCTAACGTAATCCATAATGCCTTCTTTTTCATGTATTTTCACCTTCAAATTCAACTTTTAATATAGTACGACCTTAGATATTTTACCATTGTCCCTTGAAAAATGCAATGAAAAAGGCGGAAAATGGGAAAATTTAATGATTTTGTAATAAATTGGGAAGAATTACTTTAAGGAAAATATCACGCAAAAAACCGCCCGGGAAAAACCCGGACGGCTTTGAATTTATGACTTATAAGGTGTTGACCTTGCCCTTATCTTGCTTTTTGCGTCCTTCTTGCTTAAGCTTCTTTTTGCTCAAGGAATTTGTAGCAAATAGCGGCCAACGCGCCACCGATCAAAGGTCCTACGATGAAGACCCAAAGAGAAATGATGGGAGCGGTATTGCCGTTAAAAAGAGCTACCAAAGCAGGTCCAAAGCTTCTGGCAGGGTTTACGGAAGTTCCGGTTAAGCCAATGCCTAAAATATGAACCAATACTAAGGAGAGTCCGATCACCAGTCCACCGAAGGAACCGTGAGAAAACTCCGCAGAGGTAACGCCCATGATCGCCATTACAAAAATAAAGGTTAATACGATCTCAACCAGGAGTCCGGCAATAACGTTGCCATTCACACCGGCCAAACCATTGGATCCCAATCCGCCGGTTTGATCCTCAACCCCACCGAGATTGAAGATTAAAAGTAAAAGAATCGCACCTAAAAATGCTCCGATGCACTGAGAGATCACATAGCCGGCAAATTCATTCTTCTTTAGGTCGCCCCGGATCAAGAAAGCCAGGGAAACAGCCGGGTTAATGTGACATCCGGAAATATTTCCAACGGAGTATGCCATAGCAACGATCGTGAGACCGAAAGCTAACGCAGTTAACAGGTAACCACATCCGTCTTTTGCGTCGCACCCTACTAACATAGCGGTTCCGCATCCAACGGTTACCAGCACACAAGTACCGATCAATTCCGCGATATACTTTTTCATGTTAAAAGTACTCCTTTCTGGTAATGGCACTTACTTCAATTCATCCTGAGGACGAATTTCCATGGTACAGTGAGGACAATGGGTTGCTTTGATGTTGATCTTGGAATAGCAGAAAGGACAGGTTTTCTCCGTTACAGGAGCTTCCTCTTCTTTCTTACCCAAAGTCATTAATTTGTTCATGGCTTTGATCATGAGGAACAAGATCAAGGCAACAATGAGGAAATTAACTACGGCTGATATAAAATCGCCCCACATAATTGCATTGCCTGCAGGACCGGGAAGGGGGATCTTTCCACCAAAATTCGCGCCACCGCAGATGTTGATAATCGGATTAATAAAGTCATCGGTAAAGGCTGTTACGATCGCAGTAAACGCTCCACCGATGATCACACCGATTGCCATATCCATTACGTTACCTTTGAGTGCAAACTCTTTGAACTCTTTGATGAATTCTTTCAAAAAAAACACCTCCATATAATTTTATCGTTATTTAATATTATACATCAATAAGTTTGGTTTGTCATTATTTTTTTTAGAAATTCCAGCCTTTCTTTCCGGTGAAAGTATGATATAATAGAAAAGCCGATAGGAAGGATGTGACGCAATGTCCTCTGAAAAAAATATTAAAATGAGCACCAAAAACAAAGGGGATCCGCTTGAAATATTTTCCCCTCAGGCGATCCGGGATTTGGTAACGTGGTATCGGAAGAATAAACGACCTCTTCCCTGGCGGGATACCGAAGATCCCTACGATGTTTGGCTGTCGGAGATCATGCTGCAGCAAACCCGGATCGAGGCGGCAAAGGGGTACTTTGCGCGATTTAAGAAACGGGTAAAAACCGTGACGGATCTGGCGGAGGTATCCGAAGAGGAGCTGTTAAAACTGTGGGAAGGACTGGGATATTATAACCGGGCCAGGAATTTAAAGAAAGCCGCGGAACGCTTGGTTCAATCCCACGAGGGAACCCTTCCTCACATGGAGAAAGAACTTTTAGAACTCCCCGGCATCGGGCCTTACACGGCGGCGGCCATCGCATCGCTTGCGTTTGGAGAAAAGGCTGCCTGTGTGGATGGCAATGTGCTGCGGGTGGTGGCAAGAACTATTTGCCTGAATGAAGATGTGGGAAAACAAAGTCTTCGCAAAGCTGTAAAAAACAGGTTAGAACAGGAGATGGAAGAAGCTCAAAAGGGGATGGGTGGCAATTTTTATGGGGATTTTAATCAGGGATTGATGGAGTTAGGAGAAGTGGTCTGCCTGCCCGGCGGGGTTCCTTTGTGTGGAGAATGTCCATTGAAAGAAGGGTGTCAGGCCAGGAAAGAGGGAACGCAGTTGGCGTATCCGAGGAGGGGAGAGAAAAAGCCAAGGAAGGTTGTAAAACGTAGTATTTTCCTGGTACGGTATCAGGAGAAGGTAGGGATTGCAAAGCGGGGAGATACAGGACTTCTTGCGGGGATGTATGAGTTTCCCGGGGAGGATCGTTGGATGAAAAGGGAGGAAGTGCGGGAACAATGGGGCGGTGATGTGGAGGAGATCGGTGGAGCTACCCATGTTTTTTCCCATGTGGAGTGGAACATGAAAGGGTTTGCGGTGACGGTAAGAGAACCTGTGGGAGAGTTGGAATACGTGGATGTAACGGAGCTGGAAGCTTATCCCATCCCTACGGCGTTTATGTTTTATAAAAAATGGCTGGCGTCCCGGCTTATGTCTGGGAAACCGGCAGGAAAGGAGAAACGATGAAGTTAGTTTCTTGGAATGTAAATGGAATTCGTGCCTGTGTAACAAAGGGTTTTATGGATTTTTTTAAGGAGGTGGATGCGGATATTTTTTGCATTCAGGAGTCCAAATTGCAAGAAGGACAGATTGAATTGGAGACACCGGGATATCAACAATATTGGAATTATGCCAAGAAAAAGGGGTATTCGGGAACGGCGATCTTTACCAAAAAAGAACCCTTGGAGGTACGCTATGGCATGGGGTTGGAGCGACACAACGATGAGGGGCGTTTGATCACGCTGGAATATCCGGATTTTTACATGGTCAATGCCTACGTGCCCAATTCCCAGAATGAGTTAAAACGATTGGATTATCGCATGGAGTGGGAAGATGATCTGCGCGCTTATTTGAAAAAACTGGATGAGACAAAGCCTGTAATCTATTGCGGGGATTTGAATGTAGCCCATGAAGAGATCGACTTAAAAAATCCCAAGACCAATCATAAGAACGCTGGTTTTTCCGATGAGGAACGTGGAAAAATGACGGAACTTTTGAAGGCGGGATTTACAGATACATTCCGATATTTCAACCCGGATCTGGCCGGCGCGTACACCTGGTGGAGCTATCGCTTTCGTGCCAGAGAGAAGGACGCCGGCTGGCGGATTGATTATTTTATAACGTCCAACCGCCTGCAGGACAAGCTGAAGGAGTTTGTTATTCATAAGTTTGTAATGGGTTCGGATCATTGCCCGGTGGAATTGAATCTGGACATGGACCGGAATTAGAATTCTACTTACGGTAGCCATCCGGATTTTTGGATTGCCAGTTCCAGGAGTCGACGCACATTTCGTCCAGGCCAAAGCGGGCGCTCCATCCCAGTTCCTTTTTGGCCAGATCGCAGTTGGAATACAGGGAATCTAAGTCCCCGGGGCGACGATCCAGGATCTTATAGGGGATGGGATGTCCGCAAGCTTTCTCGTAAGCATGGAGAACATCCAAAACCGAGTATCCAATGCCGGTTCCTAAGTTGTAAATACGAACGGCCGGTGTTTCTGCGAATTTCGCCAGGGCCTTCACGTGGCCGGCAGCTAAATCGCAAACGTGGATATAGTCCCGGACCCCGGTACCATCCGGAGTTTGATAGTCATTGCCGAAGACGCCCAGATATTCCCGTTTCCCAATGGCTACCTGGGACAGATAGGGAACCAGGTTGTTGGGAATTCCTTTGGGATCCTCGCCGATCATGCCGCTTTTGTGGGCGCCGATGGGATTAAAATAGCGTAAGAGGATCACGCTGAATTCCGGGTCAGCGGTGTGAACGTCACTGAGGATCTGCTCGATCATCCACTTGGTCCATCCATAGGGATTGGTGGGGGATCCTTTCGGACATTGTTCCGTAATGGGGATTTGTGCAGGGTCACCATAGATGGTGGCGCTGGAACTGAAAATAATATTTTTCACACCATGGGCGCGCATGCAGTCTAAAAGGTTTAATGTGCCGGTAATGTTGTTGTTGTAGTATTCCACCGGCTTTTGGGTGGATTCGCCCACGGCTTTTAATCCGGCAAAATGAATCACGGCCTCCGGTTGCTCGGAAGCAAATATTTGATCGAGTTGTTCTTTATGAAGAAGATCTTCCTGGTAAAAGGAGATCTTTTTTTGTGTGATCTGTTCGACCCGGGTGATGGCTTCCTTGCTGGCGTTATATAAGTTATCCACAACTACGACGGAATGCCCGTTTTCCAGAAGTTCCACGCAGGTGTGGCTTCCAATGTATCCGGCTCCGCCGGTGACTAAGATCTTCATATATTTCCTCCTCGTAAACTAACATTAATAACTATAATAAAGCAATACGAAAAGGTTGTCAAGTTTGTGCATTTTTCACAGAAAACAATTGAAACTTACGACGATTTATGGTAAAATAATCATGTAGGGTTGACAAAGGCA
>CALGGT010000060.1 GCA_937915825.1 uncultured Eubacterium sp. | reverse complement strand
GATCTGTCAGAATTTACTTCGCATCAAGGATATTTTGGATGAGTTGGAACGACAGGTTGCCCCCCTGGAGGAGCAATCCCAAAAAGCCAAAGAATATTTACGTTTAAAAGAGAATTTAAAGGACTATGAGATCCGCTTGTTTTTGCAGGATTATGAAAACCTGCAGGCGGAGATCACGGAATTAAATGAAACGATTACCATCAATGAGAAGGATTTAGAAGTTTCCAGACAAAAGCAGGAAGAGATCCGGGAACAATACGAGACCATTGAAAGTGAGATCCTGGAGGAAGAAAATCAGGTAAACCGGTGCAAAGAGAAGAAATCCACCCTGGAGAATGACATCGTTCGGTTCGAAGGGGAGATCCGTGTGGCAAAGGAGCGTTTGGATTCTTATAGCCAGAACCGGGCTCAAATGAAAGAAAATCTGGAAACCCTTCACCAGTCCTTATTCAAAGCCGAAGAGGAGAAGAAGCGCTTGCAGGAGGATTTTCTGCAATTGGATCAGAAGGTAAAAGACCTGGAGAAGCAGGAAATTGCCTTGAATCAGGAAATCGAATCCGGAGAAGGAAAGCAGAAGGAATTGGAAGAAAATATGGCGGCAAAGAATGATGTGGTATATAATACCATTCGTCGTATTTCCGATATTCACGTGGAAGAGCAGAACTTTGAGAAAGAATTGGAACGGGTTCGGTTATTAAAGTCTTCCCTGAACCAACAGCGCTTGTCCAATAAAACCGGGCTGGATACGGCTTTGGAAAAGATTTTAAAGGAAGAAGAAGAAAAGACCAGAATTCTGGAAAAGAAAGAGGGTGTGTTACAGGAAATCAAGGAAATCCGGGAGAAAGAAGACGCAGAGATCGCAGCCATTGAGCAATGTCAAAAGGAACGAGATCTGTTGCAAAAAGATTATCATATGAATGCTTCCCGCCTGGATGTTCTGAAAAATATGTCGGAGCGATATGACGGGTTTGGGGAGAGCATTCGCGTGGTGATGGAACAAAAGAACTCCCATCCCGGGATCTTAGGGGTGGTTGCGGATCTGATCCGTGTGGACAAGAAATACGAGGTGGCGGTAGAAACAGCCTTGGGCGCCGGAGTAAAGAACATTGTAACCGAAGATGAAAAGACGGCTAAGGACATGATCCGTTTGTTAAAGGAGCGAAAGGCCGGTCGTGCTACCTTCCTGCCCCTAACTACCGTGAAAGGAAGGAAGGAAACCCGTCATGAAAACTATGGCGAAAATCCTGGGGTTATGGGTTCTTTGGTAGATTTTGTGTCCTTTGATCCTAAGTACGCAGAGATCGCAACGTATTTGTTAGGGCGTTTTGTATTGGTGGATCAAATTGACAATGGAATGGCCCTTGCGAAAAAGACGAAATTTTCCCTGCGGATCATTACGTTAGATGGGGATGTGTTAAATCCAGGAGGTTCGTTAACCGGTGGTAAATTCCGGAATAAGGACCATTTGCTTTCCAGAAAAAGAGAGCTTAAGACCCTGGAAGAGAACCTGGTTAAGATCCGGAAGAAACAGCAAACCTATACGGGAAAGATTGAAAAAGCAGAGGAAAAGAGACAGGCGCTCCATCATAAATTGCATGAAAAACAAAGACTGATCCAACAATTTGATCTGGATCTAAATGGCGTCACTCTTCGGCTGGAGGCGGCTGAGCGGGATAAAGAACAATTTGAGATTCAATTTGCATCCGTGCAGGATCAGGGGCGAAAGCTGGATCAGGATCAAAAGGAATTTGCCAATTCCCTGGAAGAGATTCAAAAACAATTGACCACAACGGAAAAGGAACAGGCAGATGCCAGGGTTTCCATGGATACCATGAACCGGGAAACGGAACAGCTTCAGCAATCCATTCAGGAAAAGAAAGAATCCTTAATGAAATTGCGGGAGGAATTGATCGAGGGTACCAGCAATCGTGGCTTTGTGGAAGAGAATCTGTCCCGTGTGAAAGAAGAATATGATTCCCTTGTAAGCCAAAGGGATCATTTAACGGAGGCCCTGGAGGAATTAGGGGGAGAGCGGGAAACCCACAAAGACGAGATCTTAAATTTTGAGAAGAAGATCGAAGAATGGAAGAAGGAAGCGTCTCAATTGGAAGTAGAGATTGAGACCAGAACCCGCAATCGGAAAGAACGTATGGACTCTCAAAAGGATTTCTTCGATAAGAGACAGCGATTGGTGGATGAAACCGCGAATTTTGAGAAGGAAGCCTTTCGGTTAAAGACCCGTTTGGAGAACGTAGAGAACAGCCTTTCCGGAAAAGTAGATTACATGTGGAACGAGTATGAGTTGACTTATCACCACATGAAGGAGGATTTGAAGGAAGAGGACACGGATCTTTCCTACGCGAAGATGAAATCCATGGTAGGCAAAACCAAGGATGAGATCAAGAAGTTAGGAAATGTGAATGTCAATGCCATTGAAGAATATAAGAACGTATCCGATCGTTATGAGTTATTAAAGGAACAAAGAGACGATCTGGTCCTGTCGGAAGAAAAACTGTTATCCATTATCGAGGATCTGGATACGGAAATGCTAAAACAGTTCAAGGAAAAATTCGAAGAGATCAAGGGGCAGTTTAATAAAGTGTTCCGTCAATTATTTGGCGGGGGAAATGCGACCTTATCCTTAATGGATGAGGAAAATGTATTGACTTCCGGCATTCTGATCTCGCCCCAGCCTCCGGGAAAACGTTTGCGGAATATGATGCAGCTTTCCGGTGGAGAGAAGGCGTTAACGGCCATCGCACTGTTATTTGCCATTCAGAATCTGAAACCGTCTCCCTTCTGTCTGCTGGACGAGATCGAGGCGGCGTTGGATGATTCCAATGTAACCAAGTTTGCCAATTATTTGCATAAATTAACGAAAAATACCCAATTTATCGTTATTACCCACCGACAGGGTACCATGACGGCAGCGGATGCTTTGTATGGGATCACGATGCAGGAAAAAGGGGTATCTACGTTGGTATCCGTGAACTTGATCGAAGAACAGTTAAGGGAAGAGGAAAGGAAAGAGAAACATGGCTGAGGAAAAGAAAGGATTGTTTCATCGCTTTAAGGATGGTCTGAAAAAAACCAGAAAGAATCTTTCTACAGGTGTAGGGAGTTTGTTTTCCGGTTTTACACAGCTGGATGATGAATTCTATGAGGAGCTGGAGGAGAATCTGATCCTATCCGATATGGGGGTCCGAACCACGGATCAGGTGATCGAACATTTAAAGGAAAACGTTAAGGAAAATAAAATTAAAACGGCAGAGGACTGTAAAACCGCATTGATGGACGATTTGAAAGAGAAAATGAAGACGGAGGAGAATGTCTATGATTATGAAGATCAAACCTCCGTAATCCTTTTCATCGGTGTGAACGGGGTAGGGAAGACCACATCGGTGGGGAAATTGGCTGCCCGGTATAAAAAAGAAGGTAAGAAGGTTTTGCTTTGCGCGGCGGATACATTCCGGGCCGGAGCCATTGATCAGTTGAAGGAATGGAGCACAAGAGCCCAGGTGGATATCATCGCCGGACAAGAAGGCCAGGATCCGGCCTCGGTGGTATTTGACGCGGTGGTAGCCGCAAAAGCCAGAAACGTGGATCTTTTGTTATGTGATACAGCCGGACGCCTTCACAACAAGAAGAATTTAATGGCGGAATTAGGTAAGATCCATAAGATCATTCAGGGGGAATTTTCGGAAGCGCAAATGAAAACCTTCCTGGTTGTCGATGCGACCACCGGACAAAATGCCCTGGTTCAGGCGAAAGAATTCGGGGAAGTTTCAGAGATTGACGGTGTGATCTTAACCAAGTTAGACGGTACCGCAAAGGGGGGAATTGCGGTAGCGATCCAATCGGAACAAAAGATTCCCATTGCCTTTGTGGGAATCGGAGAACAGGTGGAAGATCTGGAGAAATTTGACTCGGATTCCTTTGTAGACGCATTATTTGAGGTTGCAGAGAACGAGGACATGTGATAAAATGAGCAAAAATATAGTGAAGTAGAAAGGCAGAGAACGTATTATGATAACGTTGGAACAATTTGAACAGGCAAGTGATCGTGTAAAAGAAGTGATCTTGCCAACCAATCTCATCTATAGCGAATACTACAGCGCCCAGAATCAGGCCAAAGTATATTTAAAACCGGAAAATATGCAATACACCGGTGCTTACAAGGTCAGAGGCGCTTATTACAAGATCAGCACTCTTTCTCCGGAGGAAAGAGAGAAAGGCTTAATTACGGCATCTGCCGGAAATCATGCCCAGGGTGTGGCATATGCCGCGAAATTATTTGGCGTAAAAGCGGTGATCGTTATGCCCAATACCACGCCGCTTATTAAAGTGAACCGAACCAAGAGTTACGGGGCGGAGGTGATCTTACATGGGGATGTGTACGATGAAGCATGTGATCATGCTTTGAAATTAGCCAAGGAGCAAGGGTATACCTTCGTTCATCCCTTTGATGATGAGGTAGTTGCCTGTGGCCAGGGATCCATCGCCATGGAAATCTTTAAGGAATTGCCCACGGTGGATATGATCCTGGTACCCATTGGCGGCGGCGGATTGGCATGTGGTGTATCAACCCTTGCTAAAATGTTAAATCCCAACATTCAGGTGATCGGTGTGGAGCCGAAGGGAGCCGCCTGTATGACTGCTTCCTTAAAGGAGGGGAAAGTGGTTACCCTGCCCCATGTTTCCACCATTGCAGACGGTACGGCCGTGCAAACACCGGGGAAAAATATTTTCCCATACATTCAGAAGAACATCGATCAGATCGTAACGGTGGATGATCATGACCTGATCGTGAATTTCCTGGATATGTTGGAAAATCATAAGATGATCGTTGAGAATTCCGGTTTATTAACGGTGGCAGCCTTGAAGCAATTGGATCTCAAAGATAAAAAAGTTGTTTCGATCTTAAGCGGCGGAAATATGGATGTGATCACGGTTTCTTCCGTGGTTCAGCATGGCTTGATCCAAAGAGGGCGTGTATTTACGATTTCCGTACAGCTCCCGGATCGTCCCGGTGAATTGCTCCACGTGGCGGAAGTCATCGCCAAGAATCAGGGAAATGTGATCCGTTTGGAGCACAATCAGTTTGTCAGCATTAACCGGAATGCTGCCGTGGAATTAAAGATTACCATGGAAGCCTTCGGCTTGGAACATAAGGCTGTGATCATTCAGGCGTTAACCGACGCCGGATACCAGGCGAAAGAGGAAGTGCCGACGGCTGTTTATCAATAAGGGGAATAAAATGAAGAACGAATTGTTATTTACACCGGAAGGTGTACGTGATGTGTACGGAAAAGAATGTGAAGACCGGAATTTCATTACCAGGGAGGTAGGAGAAGTGTTCCGTTCCTTTGGGTTCGGGGAGATCCAACCCCCTACCCTGGAATTTTTCAATGTATTTAATCAGGAGCGTGGTACGGCTGATACCACCGAAATGTATAAGTTGTATGACCAATACAATCATACCCTGGTTTTACGTCCGGATATGACCCCTTCTTTGGCCAGATTTTTTGCCAAGAACTACAGTGAGGAAAATATGCCGGTTCGACTTTTTTATACCGGGAATACCTTCCATTATCGCAGGGGTTATCAGGGAAAGGCTGCAGAGATTACCCAATTGGGGGCGGAACTTATGAACGATGGAAGTTCCGATGCGGATGCGGAAATGATCGTGATGACCTTACGCACGCTTAAAAAATTATCTCTGAAGGATTTTAAGATCGATATCGGTCACGTGGAATTCATTCATGGACTCATGGAAGAAAGCGGATTTGATCAAGAGGAAGAGGAAGAATATCGGAAACTTCTTGCCAATAAGAATCTATTTGGCGTGGAGGAGATGGTCAATCATAAGGAACTTTCCAGGGAATTGAAAGAATTGTTGATTCAATTGCCCGACTTATTCGGTGGAAAAGAAACCTTAGCCTTTGCCAGGGAACGGGTGAACAACCAGCGATCCGTCGATGCCCTGCAGCGTTTGGAAACCTTATATGATATTTTAAACATGTATCATTGCGAAGATTATATTACCTTTGACTTAAGCATGATGGCCAGATTCCATTATTATACCGGAACGATCTTTAAAGCTTATACGTACGGAACCGGGGAGGCCATCGCTACCGGAGGAAGATACGATCATCTGATCCGTCAATTTGGAAAAGATGCTCCGGCTGTAGGGGTTGCCATTGTCATGGATGCCCTGTTGGATGCCCTAAAGACACAATCCATTCATTTTCACAGAGAACCGCAAGGCGCGCTGATCTTATATCATTCCAAGGACCGGGAGATGGCGGTTAAGCGTGGTCAGGAATACCGGGAACAGGGAGAAGCGGCTATTCTCATGCGTTACGATGAGAATCTGTCTAAAGATGAATATGAGACGTACCTGAAGATGAGCAATCTAAAACGAATGGAAATCATCCATGACGGTGAGATTGATGTGAAAGAGCCGGAATGAAAAGCAATCGTGAAAGTGAGATTGATGTAAAGGAACCGGATGAATCATTTGGAGGAAAACCATGAGATATATTACCATTGCCCTGGCAAAAGGACGACTTGCCAAGCAAACCCTGGCTTTGTTGGAACAAACCGGGATTACCTGTGAGGAAATGAAGGACAAGGATACCAGAAAGCTGATCTTTGTGAATGAAGAATTAAAATTAAAATTCTTTCTTTCCAAAACTTCCGATGTTCCCACTTATGTGGAATACGGCGCTGCCGACCTGGGAGTTGTGGGAAGCGATACGATCTTAGAAGAAGGGCGTAAGATCCTGGATGTTTTGGATTTGGGATTGGGAAAATGCGACATGTGCGTGGCCGGCCCGGAAAGTGCCAGAGAAAAGCTAAATAGTGGACGTCCCATCCGCATTGCTTCCAAGTATCCGAATATCGCTAAGAATTATTTTTATAACGTAAAACATCAAACGGTGGAAATCGTAAAATTAAATGGTTCCGTAGAATTAGCGCCCATTGTGGGATTGTCGGATGTGATCGTGGACATTGTGGAAACAGGAACTACGTTAAAGGAAAATGGTCTGGTGGTGTTGGAAAAGATCTGTCCCTTATCGGCCCGCGTGGTGGTCAACGAAGCAAGTCTAAAATTAGAGCGTGAGAGAATCACAAAGATCATTAAGGATTTAAAACAAACGTTAAATACAGAGAACGAATATTAAATACAGAGAACGAACGTTAAATATTAAGAAGGAACATTGAATATTGAGAACGAACGTTGAAAAGAGGTTATCGTATGGAGATTAAAAAGATCAAAGTAGAAAAAGATACCATTGGACAATTGTTGGAAAATCTTTTAAAGCGGAGTCCCAGTCAATATGGATCTTTCCAGGAAGTGGTAGATGAAGTGATTGAGGATGTCCGTACCAACGGAGATGATGCGCTGATCCGTCTTACCCAAAAATTTGATCAAGTATCTCTTACTCCGGAAACCATGAAGGTAACGGAGGAGGAGATCAAAGCGGCGTACCACGAATTGGATGAGAATTTGATCCGCGTCTTGAAAAGATCCGCGGAACGAATTCGTGATTTCCACCAACGTCAGGTTCGAAATACCTGGATGGATACCCATGAGAACGGCGTGATCCTGGGACAGCGTGTTATGCCCATTGATGACGTGGGAATCTATGTTCCCGGTGGCAATGCGCCGTTAGCATCCAGCGTGTTAATGAATGTTATTCCTGCAAAAGTGGCAGGGTGCAAGAGAATTGCCATGGCAACTCCTCCCGGAGATCAAGGGAAGGTTCCGGCTACGATCCTGGTAGCGGCGGATATTGCCGGTGCAACAGAGATTTACAAAGTGGGCGGCGCCCAGGCGATCGCAGCCCTGGCTTATGGAACGGAGACCATACCGAAGGTAAACAAAGTATGTGGTCCCGGAAATATTTTCGTTGCGCTGGCTAAGAAGTCCGTTTATGGTCTGGTAGGGATCGACTCCATTGCCGGTCCTTCGGAGGTTATGGTATTAGCCGATGAAACCGCAAATCCCAAATACGTTGCGGCAGATCTTTTATCCCAGGCGGAGCATGATCCTCTGGCTTCGGCCATTCTGGTAACAACGGAAGAGTCTTTGGCAGATCAAGTGGCTGCATATATGAATGAGTTTACCGAAAAACTATCCAGAAAGGAGATCATTGAGCAATCCATCTCTAACTATGGATATTTGCTGATTGCCAAGGATCTGGATGAGGCCATTGAAATTGCCAATGAAATCGCGTCCGAACACTTGGAGATTGCCACAGCTGAGCCGTTCCAGGTTATGACAAAGATCAAGAATGCCGGTGCCATGTTCTTAGGAGAATATAGTTGTGAACCTTTGGGCGACTATATGGCAGGTCCCAATCACGTGCTGCCTACCAATGGGACCGCTAAGTTTTTCTCTCCTTTAAGTGTGGACGATTTTATTAAGAAATCCAGCATTTTATCCTTTTCCAAGGAAGGAATGGAGGAGTTGGCACAGGATGTTATGACGTTTGCCAATGCAGAATCCTTAACGGCCCATGCGAATTCCATTGCGGTTCGGCTGGAAAAATGAAAAAATACTTGACGTAAATGGATATTTATGCTAAAATTCAAATGTTGTATAAATAGATGGTCCTCTGGCGTCATACGGAAGAAGATGGATGATCGAATCAGTGAGAGAAACCGTATAAGATGAGGCGTTAAGAACATCAAAAAGTCAGGAGGAACAACAGAATGAACGAAATTATCAGAAAGATCGAAGCAGAACAACTGAAAGAGAATGTGAATGAGTTCTCCGTCGGAGATACCGTACGTGTGCACTCGAAGGTAATCGAGGGAAGCCGCAGTCGTATCCAGGTATTTGAGGGCGTTGTGATCAAGCGTCAAGGCGGAAGCAACCGTGAAACCTTTACGGTAAGAAAGAATTCCAACGGAATCGGCGTTGAGAAAACCTGGCCGTTGCATTCACCCATCGTTGAGAAGATCGAAGTAGTACGTCGTGGTAAGGTACGCCGTGCTAAGTTGTATTATTTGCGTGATCGCGTTGGTAAAGCCGCTAAGGTGAAAGAAGTGTTACGTTAATCGGATGGATTGAATCATAGTGTGTGTTATGGCGTTTGTTGTAGCACGCACTATCTTTATGTAAAGAGGGAAGAATTTTGAATCTGAACTTTGATGAAGAGATTAAGAGGGCAAAAAGGAAGAAGATGCTTCATCTTACCATCCTTTGGAGTTCCATGATATTGATCCTGGTTCTTTTAGCCTATTTTCTGGTTCATTTTTGTATTCGTAAGACCGGAACCATTGGATCGGCAATGGAACCCACCATATATAACGGGGAAGAGGTATATATTAATACAAAAGCGTATTTGTTCCTGAAGCCGAACCGAGAAGATGTGATTGCTTTTTATGATGAAAACAGTCAGGCTACCATTGAGGAAGAACCATCCTTGCAATTTCGAAGGGTGATCGGACTTCCCAAGGAAAAAATCCAGATTCTGGACTCAAAAATATTTATCAATGGGAAAGAATATAAGCAATCATCGGATTACGATGTGATCAGCACCGGCGGCATTGCAGAAGATGGAGTCGTGTTAGGAAAGGATGAATATTTCGTTCTTTGCGACGCCAGGCAGAATACGGATGATTCCCGTATGGCTTCCTTTGGGAATGTTAAAAGTAAGAAGATCGTAGGTAAGGTTTTCTTACGGGACAAGCCCCTATCGTTTGTAAAGGGTCCGTTAAAAAGAACCAATACGGAAAAGAATAAATAACAGCATCATGAACAGGAGATAGAAGTTTATGCATTTTCAATGGTATCCGGGTCATATGACCAAGGCGGTTCGTACCATTCAAAGCGATCTAAAGCTGATCGATGTGGTGATCGAATTGGTGGATGCAAGAATTCCATATAGCAGTAAGAATCCGGATATCGATACATTGGCCCAGAATAAACCCAGGATTCTGTTATTGAATAAATGTGATCTGGCAGACCCTGCCCAAACAAAGAAATGGGTATCCCATTATGAGGAGAAGGGGTTTCATGTTTTAAGCTACGATGCGAAAAATAAACAGATGAAAAAGCAAATCGACCCGTTGATCCAGGAGGTTTGCAAAGATAAAATATTGAGAGACCGAAAACGTGGTATTTTAAATCGACCGGCAAGAGGATTGGTGGTAGGGATCCCAAATGTGGGAAAATCTACGTTTATCAACCAAATGGCTGGAAAAAGTGTAACAAAAACCGGGAATCGTCCGGGCGTTACCAAAGGAAAACAATGGATCCGCATTCATAAACAGCTGGAATTTTTGGATACCCCCGGTATTTTATGGCCGAAATTTGAAGATCAGAACGTAGGACTTCGTTTGGCGTGGATTGGTTCCATTAAGGATGATCTGTTAACGTATACCGATGTAGCGATGGATCTGATCACCTATCTGAAGGAGGAATATCCCGGATCGTTAAAGGGATTTTATGGATTGGATGAGTCGTTGGATGAGGTAAAAGGTCTGGAAGATCTGGCACGGATCCGAGGGTGTTTAAAGAAGGGAAATGAGTTGGATCTGGACCGGGCAGCCAGATTGTTATTGGATGATTTTAGAGGAAAACGAATCGGAGCGATTACATTGGAAACCTGCGACGGTCTCAAGTGATATACATCGGAAATCTTGTTTGATTTCATGTAATATCGGGAGGAATTATGAGCAATCAAAAAGAGAATCAGGATATATTAGACAGTTTAGAATTTTGTAAAAATATTGAGAATCACCCGTTGTCCTCCGGAGAATCGGAGAATTTGGAGGATCTTTTACTAGATATTAAAAATTTAAAAGAGAATTTTCAAACGCCACAACCAAAGGAGGTTCCGGAAACCCCGGTTCAGAATACGTCTGCGACACCGGAAACCCCGGCTCCGAAGACACCTGTGACGATGGAAACCCCGATTCCGGAGACGTCTGCGACACCAGAAACCCCGGCTCCGAAGACATCTGCGACACCGGAAAGCCCGACCCAGGCTGCGTCTGTAGCTTCTACGCCTGCTATGGCAGCGGATGCGGCAAAAGTGGAAAAAGCAGAAAAAGCAGAAAAGACAAATAAGAATATCAAAAAGTCCGGATTAACGGACACAACGGAATTTGCCAATCTTTCTGATGTAATGCCTAAGAAAGGATCCGGTACAGAGCCTGTTTTTAATCCGAACATTCCCATTACCAATGTTTATCCGGAGAAGAAACCGACGGAATCCGGATTGGATAAAACCGGGGAGATCAAGTGGAACCATGAGATTGTCAGGGAAGAGAAGCCCAAGGCAGATCTCACTTCCCGTCCGGACCAGCCTCCCATTGTAGAGCATATGTTAAAGAAAAGGGAAGAGGACAAAGAGAAGAAGAAGGATCGGGTTGCTTTTATTGATCAAACCGCACCTTTTAAGAAGTTGGAAGACGATCCGATCTTGATGAATACCCATCATGAAGTGATGCCGGAGGATATTCCGGAAATCGGAAAAGATGTGATCAAAGAGAAAAAATCCATTCTGGATCAGACGGCGCAATTTCAAATTAAAAAAGAGATGATCACAGCGCCCAAAGATATCTCATCCACTCCGAAGAAGGATGAGGCTTTGACATCCCCTGCTACATCCTCATTAAAGGATGCGTCCGGGGGTTCTGGCGCATCGTCTGTGTCATCGGGGGCGGTTAAGAAAAAAGGATGGGTGAAAGCCACGGTTACGTTGGTGATCTGCGTGGCGGTTGCGTTCCTGCTGGCATTTTTAATTACGAAATTTGTTGCCAATCATACAACGGTACAGGGAAAATCCATGGAAACAACCTTACAAAACGGGGACAACATCATTGTGGAGAATGTGTCCTATCTATTGGGAGAACCGGAGCGTTTTGATATTGTTGTCTTTAAGAAGAACGATCAGGACAATTACGTGAAACGGATCATCGGATTACCCGGGGAACGGATTCAGATCAAAGAAGATCACAAGATCTATATTAATGAATCGCCGGTGTTTGACAGTTATTGTTACGAGGACATGGAAGAAGCAGGATTGGCGAAGAAACCGATCATTTTAGGGGATGATGAATATTTTGTTTTGGGAGACAATCGAAACTACAGTGAAGACAGTCGTAAATTTGGACCGATCAAGAGAGATCAGATCTTAGGCAAAGCGTTTTATCGCATTCTGCCATTTAAAAGATTTGGCAGGTTAAAGTAAGAGAAGGACGTTGGTTGTGGAAATTGAAAGCAAGCATTTGGTCGAGAAAATACCGGAAGAATTCCTGCAATGCCCGCAGGTTGAAATCGAGCAGGGATATTTATCCGAAGACCCTACCTTAAGGATTCGCAGATGGGATGAAACCTACGTATTCACCATTAAAAACCATGTTGAGGTGAAGGCGAAGGAAGCCCGGGTTTCGGAGGAGTATGAAATCGCAATTTCCAAAGACTGTTTTGATAAATTTAAAGGTCAAGTAAAGGGGAATCTGATCCAGAAGACCCGTTATAAAGTCCCTTATGAAGGTTATGTCATCGAAGTGGATGTATTTCATGGTAAATTGGATGGCTTGATTTTGGCTGAAGTTGAATTTGAAACTTTATCCGACGCTAAAGAGTTTCAGACACCCGACTGGTTCGGGGAAAATGTCAGTCAAAAGAAGGAATACACCAATGTTTACCTGGCTTTAAACCGCAAATAAACCATTTACGATGTTTCATAATAAAAAAATAATATAAGGAGGTATGGCATATGTCATATGTAGATGAGGTATTGGCTCAGTTAGTTGAGAAGAATCCGGCTGAACCTGAATTCCACCAAGCAGCAAAGGAAGTTTTGGAATCCTTACGTCCTGTTGTGGAGCAAAACGAGGAGAAGTTTCGAAAAGATGCATTGTTAGAGCGCCTGACAAATCCGGAAAGACAAATTAAATTCCGTGTACCTTGGGTAGATGATAACGGGAACGTGCAAGTAAACACCGGTTATCGTGTACAGTTTAACAGTGCCATTGGACCTTATAAAGGAGGACTTCGTTTCCATCCTTCCGTAAATCTTGGAATCATCAAGTTCCTTGGATTTGAGCAGATCTTCAAGAATTCTTTAACCGGACTTCCCATTGGTGGCGGTAAAGGTGGATCTGATTTCGATCCCAAAGGAAAATCCGATCGTGAGGTTATGGCATTTTGTCAGAGCTTTATGACTGAATTGCAACGTCACATTGGCGCTGACACAGATGTACCGGCCGGTGATATCGGTGTAGGCGGACGTGAGATTGGTTTTATGTTCGGTCAATATAAGAGAATTCGAGACGCTTATGAAGGCGTATTAACAGGTAAAGGTTTGAGCTTTGGCGGCTCTTTGGCTCGTACCGAAGCAACCGGATATGGCTTGTTATATTATACCGAAGAAATGTTAAAATGCAACGGCATTGACTTAAAGGATAAGGTAGTGGCTGTTTCCGGTGCTGGAAACGTGGCAATCTATGCAACGCAAAAAGCACAGCAATTAGGCGCGAAGGTTGTTACCGTATCCGATTCTACCGGCTGGATCTATGATAAAGACGGCATCGATGTAGAGTTGTTGAAAGAAGTAAAAGAAGTGAAGAGAGCTCGCTTAACAGAGTATGCTGCCAATCGTCCTTCCGCTGAGTATCATGAAGGGAAAGGTGTATGGTCGGTGAAGGCTGACGTTGCTCTTCCTTGCGCAACTCAGAACGAATTGCAATTGGAAGATGCTAAGACATTGGTTGCAAATGGCGTGATCGCGGTAGCAGAAGGTGCCAACATGCCTACGACCATTGAAGCAACGGAGTATCTTCAAGCAAACGGCGTATTGTTCGCGCCTGGAAAGGCTTCCAATGCCGGCGGTGTAGCAACATCTGCTTTGGAAATGTCTCAGAACAGTGAGAGATTAAGCTGGTCCTTCGATGAAGTTGACGCGAAATTAAAGGATATCATGGTGAATATTTTCCATGCTTGCGACGATGCTTCTAAGAAATATGGTTTTGAGAAGAACTATGTAGTAGGAGCGAATATTGCCGGATTTGAAAAAGTTGCCGATGCGATGCAAGCACAAGGGATTGTTTAATTCCAAGGGAACCATTTCATTCGGAATATTTTCTTAAATCGAAGAAGGAAAGTCCTGTAAATTCATGATTTACAGGACTTTTTTTTCGTTAGAATCCACAAAGATCGGATCCCATCTTTAGGAATTATTCCCGATGGATTTGTGATAGAATAAGAAAGCTGATAAGAGGGACCCGCTTGGGAAGGAAAGGATAGTTAACATGAGGATGGAACATTTTTTACAAGCGGTAGGAAGACAATTGGAGAATGAATTGGGAGAATTCTACGAGGTTAAGGTTACAAAAACGTTAAAAAACAACGATTATGAGGCGTTTGGATTCTCTATTGCGGCCATGGGAGAGAAGGTATATCCTACCTTATATGTTAATGATTATTATGAAAAATATCAAAACCATGAAATGAATTTACGGGAAATCGTAGAGGATCTTCTGGAGGAATATCATGTGTTCCGTGTGGAAAAACCGGAATTTCTGGAGACGGTTCCGACTCCATTTTCCTGGGAGGATGTTCGCGACAAAGTAGTGGTACAAATGGTGTCGAAAAGCCGTAATGGTGCCCTTTTGCAAAGTGTTCCTCACTTTGAATGGGTGGATTTGGCCGTGGTATTTCGCGTGGTGGTGGATTGCCATGGGGGAAGTATACAAAGTGTGCTGGTAAAGAATGATATATTTGAAAGCTGGGACGTTACCACGGAGGAGTTGAAAGAAATCGCCATCGAAAACAGTAAGCGCCTCTTTCCTCTTCGAATGGAACCCATGAGTCAGACGCTAAAAGAGGAGTCTTTGATCCAGGAGGTCCATCCGGATTTTCCGGAGATGATGATCCTAACCAATGAATTTGGAATTAACGGAGCGTCGGTGATTCTTTACGAAGAGGGACAATTGGAATATTTAGCAAAACAATGCCAAACCGATTTGATACTTATACCTTCCAGTATTCATGAATTCCTGGTATTGCCGAAAAGTGACCAATTTACCAGGGATTCCATGAATGCTATGGTTCGGGATGTGAATGAGAACCTTGTATCGGAGGATGAGATCTTATCCGATCGGATCTATTATTATGAATGGAATCAAAAGGAATTTATTCCAGCTTAGAAAAGACGTGAAAAAAGCTTATTGACATTTCATCAATAAGCTTTTTTCCTATGCACCAGGAGGGATTCGAACCCCCGACCAAAGGCTTCGGAAGCCTCTACTCTATCCACTGAGCCACTGGTGCGTAGTCCCATGAACGTTTGAAAATCTTCGGGGCACAGTTATTATTATAATGAATTCCGGCGGAATTGTAAAGTGATTTTTTTCTTTCTTTTCCATAGACAAATCAAAAAGAAATTGTTACAATAGAAAAGACGGGTGGATTTGGGAGAGGAAAAGGAGATCAAAGTAAATGAATACGAAAAATAAAAAAATCGTCATTGCATCCATTGTTGGGATTTTGCTGTTAACATTAATTGTTTTACGTCTGCTTCCGAATAAGAATGTGATCAATAACAAAGAGGTGTCGGAGTCGCCGTTGGAAGAATGTACCAATAAAGAGATCAATCAATTGATGGAGTCTTATTTTCAGGCAAAAAGAAATGTTGACATGGATATGATGGAGCCTTTGGTCAGTGATATCAATCAGGTAAATCAGGAGAAGTTGATCTTCCAGGCGGAATATGTGGAAGATTATCAGAATATCAAGAGCTATGCCATTGAGAATCCGGAGAATGGATCTTATCGTGTATACGTTCGCTATGATATGAAACATAAGAACATTGAGACGTTAGCTCCCTGTTTAAGCGGATTCTATGTAACCCAGGGGTCGGACGGCCAGTATTTAATCTATTTAAGCGCCCTGGATGAAGCGGAGGAAAACTTTATTTTAGCGGCGGATCAGAATCCCAATGTGGTTAAGTTTATGAATGAGGTGTCCGATGCGTTGAATCAGGCCATGGAGTCGGATCAGAATTTAAAGCAGATGTATGACCGTATGGATCAGGAGATTAAAACTGCGGATATGGTTGTAAATCCTGCCACATCGGGAAGCAGTGTTTCGGAGAAATAGAAAATATTCTACTGTTGTAGCATAGAAAAGACACGCCTGTCTCTGGGCGTGCCTTTTTTCCCATGAAAGGTGAAGAATATGAGGATCAACCGGTATTTAAGTATGGCAGGGGTGTGCTCTCGCAGAGAGGCAGATCGACTGATCGAGGAGGGGCGTGTTACCATTAACGATCGGGTGGCAAAGTTGGGAGACAATGTGGAAGAGGACGCGGAAGTCCGGGTGAAGGGGAAATTGGTGGATCACCCGGAAACGAAAGACGTTGTTATTTTAAAATATCATAAGCCCGCCGGGGTGGTATGTACTTCCAGTCGGGTGGAAAAGCACAATATTATCGATGAAATCTCCTATGCCAAACGGGTGTTTCCGGTGGGACGTCTGGATAAGGATTCCACCGGATTGATCCTGTTAACCAATGACGGGGATCTGTGTGATGAGATCCTGAGGGGAAGAAATGGCCATGAAAAGGAATACATCGTGAAAGTTCATCGTCCCATTCCCGATTCGGTTTTAAAGGCCATGGAGGAAGGGGTTCCGATTTTGGATACCATGACCCGACCTTGTACCATTCACAGGAAAGGGGAGAAGATGTTTTCCATTGTTCTGACCCAGGGGTTAAACCGGCAGATCCGTCGCATGTGTGAGTATTTCGGATACCGGGTGGTGTCTTTGCAAAGGATCCGGGTAATGAATATTTTACTGGATTCCTTAAAAGTAGGGGAATGGAAGCCTTTAACGAAAGAGGAAGAAGAACGGTTAAGAAGTTTACTTAAAGGAGAGAAATTTTACAATGCATGATCTGGAACGAATGAAGGAATTGGTTTCTACGCTTAACCAGGCGGCTTTGGTGTATTATCAGGGAAAAGATGAAATCATGAGCAATTATGAATACGATCGTTTGTACGATGAGTTGTTGGAATTGGAAAAGTCTACAAATGTAGTATTATCCAACAGTCCTACGGTTCATGTTGGGTATGAGACCGTTAGTTCCCTTCCCAAAGAAGCCCATATTTCCCCGATGCTGTCCTTGGATAAAACCAAACATGTAGAAGAATTAAGAGCAAAATTAGGGGATCACGAAGGGCTGTTATCCTTGAAATTAGATGGTCTCAGTGTGATCTTAACCTATGATGGCGGTGTTCTTACCAAGGCGTTAACTCGTGGAAACGGACAGGTCGGCGAGGTGATCACCAACAATGCCAGAGTATTTCAGAATCTTCCGGCCCGGATTCCCTATAAGAAAAACCTGGTTATACGGGGAGAGGCATTGATCACCTATTCGGATTTTGAAGAGATGAATGAAGAATTAAAGGATGTAAGGGAACAATACAAAAATCCAAGGAATCTTTGTGCGGGCTCGGTTCGGCAATTGAACAATCAGGTAACGGCCAACCGACGGGTGCAATTTGTAGCCTACAACATAATTGCAAGAGAAGAGCCGTTGGAAACCAATCGAAAAGAGGATGGTCTCCTTTATTTAAAAGAGATGGGATTTGAGGTTGTGCCCTATCAGAAGGTGACGGAGTCCACGATGGAAGAATGTGTGAACCATTTTGCTTATGAAATATCCCATGGATTGAATTATCCCAGCGATGGATTGGTGTTAACCTACGATGATATCGCCTATTCCAGGTCTTTGGGAACTACGGCCAAATTCCCCCGGGATTCCATTGCGTTCAAATGGAAGGATGAAATGGAGAAAACCCGGCTGTTGGAGGTAGAGTGGAGTGCTTCTCGAACCGGATTGATCAATCCGGTAGCGATTTTCGAACCGGTGGAGTTGGAGGGAACCACGGTAAATCGGGCCAGTGTACATAATGTAAGCATCGTAAAAGAATTACAGTTAGGCATCGGCGACGAGATCTTAGTATATAAAGCCAATATGATCATCCCTCAGATCCATGAAAATATTACGAAATCCAACACCTTAGAAATCCCTGAAACCTGCCCGGTTTGCGGTGAAAAAACTGTCGTCGCGAAGGAACAGGAGGCGGAATTTTTACAATGTATCAATGAAGAATGTCCGGCCAAAAAGGTAAAAGGCTTTGTCCATTTTGTGGAACGGGATGGCATGAATATTGATGGATTAAGTGAAGCTACGCTGGAAAAATTAATTCAATTGGGGTGGCTGGTCCGTTTGGAAGATCTGTATGAATTGAAAAATCACGCAGAAGAAATGAAGGAGCTGGAAGGATTTGGAGAAAAATCCGTTGCAAATCTTCTGCAGGCCATTGAGGATTCCAAAGATGTTTATGTGGAAAATGCCCTGTACGCGCTGGGAATTAAGGGGATCGGACTGAGCGTATCGAAAATGATCGTTAAGGCTTATCCCGGGAAATTGGCGGATTTAATCGGACTTAGCCTGGAGGATTTAAAGAAGATTGACGGAATGGGAGAAGTCCTGGCACAGAATTATGTGGAATTTTTTTCGAAGATCTCCAACCAGACTACGGTGTTAAAATTGTCGGAAATTTTTCATCAAGAATTACATGAAACCATAGAAAATTCCAAGGTATCCGGAAAGAATTTTGTGATCACCGGGTCTTTGGATCATTTTTCCAACCGGAAGGAATGCCAAAATCGGATTGAACAACAAGGTGGGAAGGTGACATCCACGGTAACTTCTCTTACGGATTATTTGGTTACGAATAACCCGGATTCCGGGTCTTCCAAAAATCAGAAAGCACGTAAATTAGGGGTGTCCATTCTCACAGAGGAGGAGTTGTTAAGTTACTTAAACGTATAAGCGAATGAATAATTGTTACATAATATTTAAAAATAACGGAAAAATGCGAAAATGATTGATATTTTTCTAACTTTGTAGTATTATATATATAGAAATGCGTCATAATGGTTTATGTGGTATGTCATAATGGTATTTAAAGAGTGTCATAATGGATTATGGGGAAAAGGTTAGCCATGAATGAACGTATCATTTGTGGTATTTTATGGTAAAGGGGTTGATGAGATGGCTTCAAGCAAAAAAGGTCAGATTAACTTGCCGGATGAAGAACAAATGCCGGTTTGGTCCTTGGATCTAAATGCGTCTGTGCCGGTCACTACAGATGTAGAAGATGGAGTTCAGACGGACACATCCAAGAACGATGAACCGACGAAGCAGGTTAAAGATGCAGCTAGTGAATTCGCGGATCTACCGAGCGCCGGGCAATTACCCGATGCTGGTATTTCTATGCCTAAAAAGCTTGATCGCGCGGCCAAACAAGAGTCATCAGGCTTGTCGTCCGGACTTGATTTTGATTTCGTTTTAGGAAATGACGCAGATGGTGGTGTATCACAATCCAGTACGCCTTCCGATGAGCTACCGGTTTCCGATGGGGGATTTACCGGTGGATCGGATGAATCCATGACGAGACTGGAAGATCCCGATGAGGCGCCGGCAGCCAAAGAGCCGGAATCGGTGAAAAAAGAAGCACAGAAAGAGAAAGTGAAGGAAGAGGCTTCACCAATCGCTCAAAGAATTGCGGCAGAAGTTAGTTCCATGATGGAACAACGAAGTCCTGCATTAGCTAAGAATCCCCAGGTTGAACAAATGGCGGAGAAATTGGCGTCCCAGGTACTTGGGATTGTTTCTAAGAATGTGGACACGAATACGGAAAATGAACAAATGCTTGATATGCTTTCCAAGCAGATCGCAACAAGCGTTGTTGACACCATAGAAAAGACGGTTCCGGTACCGGCTCCGACAGCGGAAGAACCGGTAGAAGAGTCGGTCGAAGAGGCGGCAGCAGAACAACAAGAAGTTGTTGAAGAAGAAGCTAGAAGAAAGGCTGAGGAAGAAGAAGAGGCCAGAAGAAAGGCCGAGGAAGAAGAAGAGGCCAGAAGAAAGGCTGAGGAAGAAGAAGAGGCCAGAAGAAAGGCTGAGGAAGAAGAAGCCAGGATAAAGGCGGAAGCTGAGGCTGAAGAGGTGGCAGAACAAGAAGAGTCAATTGAAGAACATGTTCAAAATGAACCGGAAATTGACTTGGACGTAACGGCTTCCATGTTAGAGAATATGGATATGTCCAATATCATTGCCGCTGCGATGCAGCAAGTGAATATGATGGACGCGTCCGAACCGGAGCCGGAACCTGAACCAGAACTGGCAGCAAAAGAACCGGAAGTTCTGAGAGGAGAAAATCCTTTTGTATTCGATGTGGAATTCGAAGATGGTACGGTTAATGTAATTGCTAATACTTCCGATTCCCAGGAAGATCCGACTCAATTTGAAGAGGTGTTCGAAGAAGAAGAAGTTCGACCGGAAGAGACATTGGAAGTTATTGATGATGGATTTCCTCTGGATCCTCGTTCAGAATTTGATGTAGTTACGGAAATTGAGCCGGAGGAAGAAAATCCTTTGGAACAAATCGATTACGAAGTTGATGAAGAGGAAATGGATGTTCCGGAATCGGAATTGGAGCAACAATTTGACATAGATAATCCTTTTGAGGATATGGATATGGAAGATGGTTCCGAACCGGTAGAAGAAGATGTAGAAGCAGAAGCAGAAGCGGAGCCAGAAGTGGATGAACCCGAACCGGTGACAGAAGCGGAACCCGAGTTGGAGCCGGAGTCGGAGCCGGAACCGGAGCCGGAGCCCGAGCTGGAGCTCGAGCTGGAGTCTGAACTTGAACCGGAGCCGGAACCCGAGCCGGAACCGGAGTCTGCAAAGGCAGAGTCTGCTGAAACGATTGAGATGGTTGCAAAAAAACGTGGTGTACCCATGGGAGAAGAATCCTCTGGATTAGGTGGAGGATTTGAATTTGCAATCGATAACGATACGGAAGAAGTTGTAGAGGAAGAAGCAGAAGAAGCGGTTGAAGCTGTGGAAGCGGAACCGGAGGCTTTGGAAGCAGAACCGGTAGAGGCTGTGGAGGAAGCACAGCAAGAAGAGCAACAAGAAGTTGTAGAAGAAGAACCGGTTGATTTAGCATTTGAAGATGAAATTACAGATGAAGCGGAAGAGGTGGAAGAAGAGGTTGCAGATGAATTTGATGGACTTGATTTAGACAGTGCATCGATGGAAGAAGCAACTGAGGAACCGGAAAAGGTTGCAGATGAATTTGATGGAATCGATTTAGATGAGACCCCGGTGGAAGAAGTTGAAGAAGAAGAACCGGTGGAAGAGATTGCAGAAGAGGAAGAAGAACCGGTAGAAGAGATCGCGGAAGAAGAAGAAGAAGAAGAAGAAGAAGAAGAAGAAGAACCGGTAGAAGAAGTTGAAGAAGATACCGAAGAAGCGGAAGCGAATGCTGGTGAAACGATCTTAGATTCCGGTCAGGAAGGTGTGGAATTTGTCCATGAAGAATCCACCTATGAGGAAGGAATGGAAGCTCCAGAACCTCTTACGGTGGAAGAACTGGAAAAAGAAGCAGAAGAAGATGAATCCTTAAATGCTACCGTTGAAAAAGAAGCAGAGGAAGCTCAGGCGCAGCCGATCTTACACTTTGAACCGGTAGATCCCAATGCGGCACCGGTGAAGATCAGCAGACCTCAAGCTACTTCCGGCGATGGAGACTCTTTGATCATCGAGGATTACGTCGAAACTCCTACTGTAAGTCAAATCCAGGATGAGATGGAACAACAGGAGAAAGATCGTAAGAATAACCGGAAGAAAGCGAAGGAAGAGGAGGAAGAAGATGTTGAAGTTCAGGGTGGAACGTTCAAATCTTCCATTGGCTTAGAAGATGATATTGAGAGAAGTACAGCCGGCGGAAGAGATTTGGATGTAGAACCGCAAGAATTCCACTTGCCGGAAGAGCGTCAGTCTACGGATGTGCCTCCTTTGCCGAAAACCAACCAAAGTCGAAATAAAGTCATCGGCCAGCATTTGGTGGTAAAGGATCGTCGTGATAAAAGAGATTATTGGAGACTGGTTTATCGTTAAGATCAATGTTGAAAGAAATCTGAAAAGAGTACACTTGTGTGTCACAGGTGTACTCTTTTTTTGATGAATCAAAAAATATGAAAATCATTCGTAAAGATTTGAAATGATTTGTCATGATCAAAGCGGGATTTTCGTAGGAATTTTTTTTTGGTATACCTCGTAGTGGGTAAAACCGATCTCTTTTACACGAGGAAGGATTTTATCAAAGAATTGGGCGATGCGTTGTGGTTCATGGGCATCGGATCCAAAGGTGATCTTTCTTCCTCCTCTTTTGTAATAGGCCTCTAGAATTTCATAATCCGGGTTCGGGGCATTTCCTCCGTTCTTATAACCGGATGAATTGATTTCCAGAGCAATTTCGTTTTGAATTAAGTAGTCCAGGATGGAGTGGATCTTATCCTGAAATTGGGAATAGAAATTTGCAGGTCGTCCTTCCGGTACGTAGCGTGTGGCATAGTCTAAATGGCCTAAGGTGTTGATCTTCAAATCCTGAAAGGTAGGGAGAGCCTCCAAGGTAGCGTCCAGGTATAGGGAAAGACATGTGTTGACGCCGTATTTTTCCCAAAAATCCGGATAATAAGGATCGTAATCCTGGATTAAATGGATGGAGCCGATGATAAAATCAAAACAATCCATTTGAGATACTTCCAGATTCTTTTCATAAGCATCCGGTTTTAACCCTAATTCTACACCTGTAGATATTTGAATTTGATCTTTGTATTTTTCCTTTAATTCTTGAATTTTTATCCGATACTTAGGCAGATCAAATGTAAATAAGGGGGGGTTGGCGCCTAGTGATTCGGCATAGCGATCCGGGAAATGATAGTCAATGTGATCGGTAAATGTGATTCCCTCTAATCCAAGAGAAATGGCCTTTTTTATCATTTCCTCCATGGGAGCGTCGCTATCGGTGGAAAACTCTGAATGCATATGTTGGTCGTAACGTATCATTTTTCCTCCTTTTGAGCCGGAAGTGAGGGGGTTGCCATCATGGAGTAATTGGTATGATAAATGACAAAGCCCGGTTTTTGGCCCTTGGTTTTCTTTAAGTGTTTTTTCTGCGTGTAATCCACTTCCACTTTGGGAGACTTGTTCTCGGAAGAGTAAAAGGCGGCTAATCCCGCTGCCTCTTCAAAGGTGGTGATGGGTGGTTCTTCATTGTTGCAAATTACGATAACATGGGATCCGGGAGCGCCTTTTACATGGAACCACCAATCGTTTCCGGTGGCTACTTTAAAGGTTAGTTCCTCGTTTTGTAGATTATTCTTTCCCACATACATAACGTAACCGTCTGAAGATCGAAACTGTAGCGGCTTGGAACGTTCTTCTTTTCGGGTCTTGCGTTTGTCAGAGGCGTGTTTCCCGGTGAGACCTGCCAGGGCCATTTCCTCTTTAATGGCCAGAATATCTCCTTCTTTTTCCACCATGTTCACGGAAACCTGTAAACTGTGAAGGTATTCGTTTAATTCCAAAGCCTCGGACAGCTGGTCTGTGACAGCTTCTTTGGTTCGTTTTAATTTTTGATACCGTTTGAAAAAGTGGTTGGAATTCTCAATGGGAGACATTTCTTTCTTTAAGGGAATGGTGATCTCTTCTCCGGTGTAGTAATTGATGCAGGTATATTGATCGCTTCCTTCCGGGATTTCGTGGGCATGGGTTTGGATCAATTCCCCGCGAATTCGCTCCCGGTCCATTTTCTCCGTACCGGCCAGTTGTTTTTCCAGTAAATGGATCTTTTTGACATTTCGCTCCGAAAGGATCTGAATATTCTTCCGTAAATCCACGGTTTTTTGATGGATTCGAGTGGCGAATGCCTTCTTCTCGTAATAAGTTTCGATGGTTTGACTGATGCGATCCATGGGTGTTTTGGTGAGAGAGGAGTCGTACATGGTTAACGGAAATGCGTTAAATTCTTTCGGAATCTCTCGTTCATAATAAATGCAGGGGGAAAAGGATCCGTTTTGCGTGTCCTTCAGGTAGTCTTGAAAAGCACGGTACAAGTCGGATCGTTTATTGCCATTTAACGAGGCAAATGGCGCGTCCCCGTCCACGCCGGCCCGGTAGCAGATTTCATAAGCCGCGATCATGCTAAACCCGGAGAAATAGCCGCAAAGCCCTTTGGCGACGGTGGTGGATTGGGTTAAAACCGAATTGTTCCATTGGGTAAGATCCAATTGGAAAGGATTTGCTTTGTTTCGGGGGTTTGGGATAAAATAGTCCCTGCCCGGGATGACCTCTCGAAGGGAACTCATGGATGCCGATACGTGGCGGATACTGTCTAAGATCGTTTGATCCTCATCGGTGAGAATCAAATTGCTGTGTTTCCCCATGATCTCCAGGTATAGATTCTTTCTGGTTAGATCCCCTAATTCGTTATAGCCTTGAAATTCTAATTTCAGTACCCGGTCAAAATTTAATTGTGTAACGGATAGCAGAAGACATCCATTTAAATGTTTGCGAAGAAGCATGCAAAAGTTCGGGGCGGTCATAGGGGACAGTTTATTATTCTGGGTCAGGTAGGCAAGGGGCAAAGAGGGATTGGCGGATAATAGAAGACGATGGGTCTTTTTATTATTTTTAAAGGTAAGAAGAATCTCGTCGGATTCCGGCTGAGCCACCTTGGAAACATGCCCGTTTACCAGGGTATCCTGTAATTCTTTTGTTAATGCCGCTATGGTAAAACCATCCATTGCCATAAGGTTTGTCCTCCCTTTCCGGTTTCAGATCGATCTTTGATGATACATTTTTTATGATACACATTTTAGATTATACACATTTTAATGAGATTTTACAAGAGCAGGCTTTGTTACAAGGATGAGAACCCATGAGCAGGAAATTATCCATGTGTTTTCTTCGGTATCTCTTGACGAAAGATAAAAAAGAGTCTATAATGGATAAGAGTGTGTGGTAGTATTACTTGAAGAAAAGAGGTTTTGCCATGAGAAGTATGACCGGCTTTGGACGCGCAGAATATATGGATTCCAGTTTGGACATGGTTGTGGAAATGAAATCGGTCAACCACCGCTATTTAGATTTGGGTCTTCATATGCCCAATCTTTTTAATCCGATTGAAGCAGAAGTGCGAAATCTTTTAAAAAGTGAATGTAAAAGAGGGCGTGTGGATCTTTTTGTTTCCTGTAAGCGTAAGAGCGAAGAAAATAATCAGGTGATCTTTCACTTAAAAATGGCGGAGGGATATTGGAATGGTTTGAAAGAAATGGCAGACACATTCCAGACTCCTTTTGAACCGGATATCCATCAGATCGGACGATTTCCGGAGGTATTTACATTGGAAGATAACAGTCGCATCCTGGATGATGGGTTGAAGAATATTTTCCTGGATACGCTGAAAAAAGCCATGGATGGATTCGTTGCCAATCGTGAGAAAGAAGGAGAACATCTAAAGGAAGATTTGTTGGCAAAAGTGGATTTGTTAACAAAGATCACGGAAGAGATTGCCGCTCGTTCGCCGGAAGTATTTGAAGAATATAAGGAACGATTGATCTCAAAGATTCAGGAAGTGCTGACATCGGATACGGTGGAAGAAGCTACCTTGGCCCAGGAATTGGTTGTTTATGCGGATAAGATCTGCATCGATGAGGAATTGGTTCGTTTAAAGGGACATATTAAGAATCTGAAAGATACCTTGAATGAGGAAGGGTCGATCGGCCGACAGTTGGATTTTATTTCCCAGGAGTTAAATCGGGAGGCTAATACGATTTTATCCAAGGCAAATGATCGGATCCTGGCCGGGCTTGGAATTCAGTTGAAAACGGAGATTGAGAAGATCCGTGAGCAAATCCAGAACATTGAGTAAGGATCGAATTATAGAATTCGGATGAACTTCGGATAAAATGAAGATCGAATTCCAGTAGAATTCGGATAAAATTCGGATAAAATTAGGATAGAACAAGGATAGAATAAGGGATGAAGGAATCGAAAGATATGGGTGTGATCAATATCGGCTATGGAAATTACATTAAGACCGATAAAGTGATCTGTGTGGTAGCTCCGGATTCCGCGCCGATACGACGTATGGTGCAAACTGCCAAGGATGAAGGAAAAGCCATTGATGCCACCTGTGGAAAGAAGACGAAGTCAGTAATCATTATGGATCATTATATGTTAATCTTATCGGCCCTGGTTCCGGAAACCATTGCCAATCGTTTGAAACAGGATGGCGCTTAGGGCGATAAATCCGAAAAGGAGGCTCCTATGAAGAAGGGTTCTTTGGTTGTGATCTCCGGGTTTTCCGGTGTTGGGAAAGGGACGATCATGCGCCAGTTGATTCAGGATGACACGTATCAATTGTCGGTGTCGGCCACCACAAGAAATCCCCGAGAGGGGGAGGTAAACGGGAAAGACTACTATTTTACTTCCGTTTCCGACTTTCAAAAATTGATTGAAAACGACGAATTGATTGAGTGGGCCGAATACGTGGGGAACTACTATGGAACCCCGAAAAAATATGTATTTGATCAGATGGAACAGGGAAAAGATGTTTTGTTGGAAATTGAACAGGTTGGAGCTTTGGAAGTGAAAAAAAAGTTTCCCGAGACGGTTATGATTTATATTATCCCTCCGTCCGCGAAAGCCTTAAAAGAAAGACTGATGAAACGGGGGAGTGAGACAAAAGAGGAAATTTGCAAACGTTTAATCCAGGCAAAAAAAGAGGCAGATTTTGTCCGTGCCTATGATTATGTGGTTGTCAACGACGATCTGGAACAGGCTGTTCAGGATGTAAAGGATTTGATCCGAATGTCTCATTTTCGATCCTCTTTGTTTACAGAGGATATGATGGAATTTAAAGAGGAAATTCAAAATCTTTAGGAGGAAATGGAATGATGAGTGAGCAGGAATTGGAACTGGGAGAGAATCAGGAACTAGAGGAAAAGAACGAAACAGAAGAAAAGAACGGAGAAAAAGAACAGAAAGATAAAAAAGATAATAAAGATAAAAAAGATAATAAAGATAAAAAAGATAATAAAGAAAAAGAAGAAGTATTTAATTGGAAAAGTTTTCTTCTGGAGTTTGTGGTTTACGCTGTTTTGATCTATCTTTGTATCAACGTGGTTCCGAAATATGTGATTCAGCGTACGGTGGTGCAAGGGGAATCCATGGAAAGCACCCTGCACAACGGGGAGAGCTTATTGATCGACAAGATCTCATACCGATTCGGAAAACCCAAACGATATGATATAGTAACATTCCAACCCTTTAAGGATGAAAATGAATTATATGTAAAGCGTATTTACGGGTTACCGGGAGAAACCATTGAAATTGAGGATGGGAAAATCCTGATCAACGGAGAAGCCGTGGATGATCCTTATGCAAAGAATTTTACAGAAGAAGAGGATTACGCGTCGGAACCGTTAACCCTTAAGGATGATGAATATTTTGTATTAGGGGACAACCGTATGGTTTCCAGCGATTCCCGCGCCATCGGTCCGGTGAAGAAAAAGAAGTTCCGAGGCAGAGCCTTTTTGCGGATCTGGCCTCTTAAAAAATTTGGTACCATTCATAAATAATTTAAGAATAGCTGAAAGGAGTCTTTTATTATGATGATGCATCCCTCTTATTATGATTTAATGAACGTGGTAAACAGCGAGGTTGAGCCCGGAGAAGAGCCGGTGGTCAGCAGCCGTTACTCCATCATTATGGCTACGTCCAAACGGGCGAGACAATTGGTGGACGGATCTCCTTCTCTGGTTGATAAATCCTTCCCTAAGCCGTTAAGCAACGCCATTAATGAATTGGAAGTTACTGCGATCAAAATCAAAGGTGATGATTAATTTTGCCCATTCGTTTGCTGTATACAGGCGAAACTCCTGAGTTTCAGGTTTTACCGCCTGTATTTTTCGGTGATTTGAAATTGGATGACCTTGTAAAGGCCATTACATCTAAATATTCGGAGTACGATATTCGCAAAATATTCTATACGCTCCCTCGCAAGGCAGAAACTGCGGAATATCGGAAACAAATCTATCATGAGTTTTCTGAAAAACCTCAGCTTGTTTTGGCTGCCAAACGATATATGACCACGTTGTCGGCTACGGAGAAGAAATATCGCTATTATTTGCAGTCGGAGGAAGCGGTTCAAAAAGGAAGCTATCTTTTATTGGTATGCCATGATTTTTTGAAGGCATTAACCGATTTTTATCAGGCGCTGGAGCAGGAACAACCCTTAGAATCCCAAGGGTTGTTATCTTTATATGAATCCCTGGGAGCCTATCTTTCCCAGTCGGACACCCAATCTTTTCAAGAAAAAATACAGAAATCCTTTTCTGCCATGAAGGAAATGAACCTGACCTTGCAGATCAAAAGAGGAGAGATCGTAATCCTGGAGCAAATGGAAGAAGAATCCCCCCACACTTCCGTTCTTGGGGATTTATTAACATGCCTTCAGGCCTTTGATCATGAGACGTATCCCCCGGCCGAAAAAGACATGGATCTGAACGTCTATCATCTCTTTCCGGCACCATTGGAAACCAATTCTTTGGAGAACTCCATCGTAGAAGTGTTAAAGAAAAATAAGCCGGAAATCTTTAAGATCTTTCAGGAATTTTCCACGGAAACCTTTGCGTTAACGGACTCCCCCTGGTTCCAGTTAAAGAATGATCTGGCTTTTTATGTAAGTTTTTATGAATTTGAGCAAGGATTAAATCAGGTGGGGATTACCTTATGCGAGTCGGAGATCAAGGAAAATGCTCCGTTTCGTACCGATGCGGTATTTGATCTGGCTCTTGCCTGGAAGAACCGTTTTTTTGATTATGAAATTGTTAAAAATGATATTCATATGTTGGAAGATAAAAATTTCTTCGTGATCACTGGTCCGAATCAAGGAGGGAAAACAACGCTGGCAAGGGGATTGGGCCAGGCTGTGTATTTTATGATGATGGGATTAAAATCGCCCTGTAAGTCCTTATGCGGACCATTTTACTCAAATCTGCTGACTCATTTTGAGGTGGAAGAGAGTCTGGAAAGCGGGGCCGGTAAGTTGAAAGAGGAATTGAACCGGTTAAAACCCATGATGGCGTCTAAATTTGAGAACCAGTTTGTGATCATTAATGAGCTTTTTACCACGGCGACCACCTACGACGCCACGGTTATGGCCGGGGAAGTTTTGCGGCATTTTTATGAGAATCACTGTTATGGCGTTTATGTGACTCACATCCGGGAGATCGCGGAGGAACGCGAGTTTCCTTTTATCCAGAGTATGGTGGCGCAGGTGGATGCAGCCGGTAACCGTACCTACAAAATCCTGCATCAAAAGCCGGAAGGGCTGGGATATTCGGATGCGTTAACGAACAAATATCACCTGACCGCCAACCAGGTTCGAGAACGTTTGCAGCACATGGAAGAAAGGGGGGAGAAGCTGTAATGGAACCTTTTTTGTTGTACCGGGATCACGCGCTTCAGGATTTTAAGCCGTATACATCCTACCCGGATATGGTGAAGGATTTAAATCTTACTATGATCCTTAAAAATATGTCCGCTGGGGATGCGCAGATGCAAGATGCGTTAAATCACGTGATCGCAACACCAGTTACAATGGAAGAAACCTTAGAATATCGAAAAGAGATTCAGAAGGATCTTTCGGAGCATCCGGATGGATTGGAAGAGTTATTTACCCTGGCGAAAGAATCGGAAGTTTTGATCCGGAAGAAAAAACGAGAAGAAAGTCAGGATCGAGGACAAAATACTTCTTCGTCCTCCCGGATCCTATCCTCGTTGTCCTTTGCAGAGGAATTGACGAATGCGTATATTTTCCTTCGGGAAATTCTCCAAAAACATGGATTTCGCGCGGAGGGTCTTGTGGATTTAAAAAGACGTCTGGAAGAGTACCCTCTGGACGATCTCAAGGAGATCCTCTACGATATGGGGTTTTATTCCACCGGAGGTGAGGCGCTTTTTCAAATCCGCTTAAGCGGCGGGTTCAAGCTGGAACAAAGCACCATGAAGCAGGTGAAACGAAAAAAGGCAGAAGTGCGGCCCAATGCCAAACCATCCCAAATGAAGCGATTGTTCTATAAAATCGCCAAAAAAGATACCATTCTGGTGGAAGATGAGGAGCTGGAAAAGGATTTATATTCCTTTATTGAAGCCAATATGAAGGTGGTTCGCCAAATGTTGGAGCCCTGGATTCAGGAGAGTAAGAAATTTTTCCAGCATTTTTATGAGGAAATGGCTTATTACAAGGGGATTTCCCAGTTCAAACAGCGAATGAAGGAATTATCCCTTCCCCTATGTGATGGAACCTACCGGGAAGAAGAATTACACCTGGAAGAATTATACGATCTTTCCTTAGCTTTGTATACGCAGACCATGCCGGTCACCAACGATCTAACCTTAAACGGAGAGAATTTTGTCCTGATCACCGGCGCCAATCAGGGTGGAAAATCTACCTTTTTACGAAGCTTTGGAATTGCCCAGGTTCTGTTCCAATGCGGGATCCCCGTTCCCTGTCAAACCTTTGAGGGAAGGTTTTACGATCGGATTCATACCCATTTTACCAGAAAAGAAGACGTGACACTTTCCAGCGGACGACTGGAAGAGGAGTTGAAGCGGATGAGTAAAATCCTGGACAATCTTACGCCGGATTCGCTGGTTCTGTTAAATGAATCCTTTGCCTCTACAACGGAGAAAGAAGGGGCAGGGATTGCGGAAGAAATCATCTTGCCTATGTTTGAGAAGGGGATTCATATTTGGATGGTCACACACTTATATGAGTTTGCCAATAAACGCTACGAAGAACAGGATAAAGGAATCCGGTTTCTTATTGCAGGGCGCAGATCCGATGGAAAACGAACCTTTAAAATGATCCCGGGAAAACCGCATTACTCCAGTTACGGAACGGACTTATATGAAGAAATGATCGGAAAAATCGGGAAAGATATCCCATTGGAATGATAAAAAAATCGAATAAATGTTCGAATATCTATTGACAAACAAATGTTCGCATGTTATACTAATAACACTGAATCGAACATTTGTTTGTTTTTTATTTGGAGAGTGATGCATATGAAAAATAAATCAGTCAAAACAAATTGGAATTGGAGAAGGATCGCCATCGTACTGGGAATATTATTATTGATCACAACTTTTTTATTATGTCATAAAACCATTCAGGCGGAATCGTCACCGGTTGTCACGCCATGTTCTGTATCCGTATTCATTGACACACCTTCGGAGGAAGTAACAACCAGAGACTTTCGGGTTGCATCGTATCAATCCGTTATGGTCAAACAGGGTGATAGTTTATGGAAATTAGCAAAGAGCTATTTAGAGGAATCCTTACAACATGTTCATTCCCAAACCGGTGATGAAATTCTGCCGCCAAACAGCCGGGAAATCAAGAATTACATTCGTGAGATTAAGGAATTGAATCATATGAAGGATAATTCCATACAAAAGGGGAAATACATTTTGCTTCCCATTTATGAGATTTAACTAGATATTTTTTTATATTGACATTATTATGTCAAGTTTTCATGATAGGATGTATCCGTATTATACGAAGAATAGGAGAAGTTCTAACCATGAAAACGGGACGTAAAGTCACAGACTATATAAATCGTTTGTATCATTCAACTGTATATTTGGGGATGCTTGCTTGTTTTATCGCGATGATCCTGGGAATCGTATTTTCTTCTTATTCTGCTCAGGCAGCCGCAAGTATTCCTTTAAAGATCAACAATAAAACTGTGTCCTATAAGGGAAAACAATATGTTACATCTTCCCAGGGAAAGGCGGTTAAGAACCAGACAAAATATCCGGGACTTTCCATTAACAATGTCCCCATGGTTTCTTATGCGGATACGTTTTCATCCATTTCCGGCATTACGAATAAATTATCCGGAAATACCATTACGTTTGAGGCTAACAATCGCAAGGTTACACTGTATTTGAATAAAAAGTACGGATATGTAAACGGACAGAAAAAAAAGCTTGCCGCAGCACCGGTTAAGGTACGTTATATAACCAAAAAGAAGACTCGAATTTATGTTCCGATTAAATTTATCAGTAAGAATTTAGGTTATGTCACGAAAATATCCGGGAAAAAGATTCTTATTTCCAAAGGAATTCCGGTACAGATTTTTGGAAAAACCAAGAATGCCAAAGTCTATACAACCTTTAAATATAATGGGAAAAAGCATAGCTTGAATAAATCCATTCCAGCACTTTCTGTTGGCGGTGTCCTTTATATGCCGGCGGAGGAAACATTAAAAAGTGTATGTGAATTCAATTACTCTTATGATGTTTCTTCGCAAAAATTAAAGGTCAGCAACGATGCTACGGATCATCGTCTGGAGATGGTCTTGGATCAGAAAAGTGCTTCCTATGATGGCAAGTCCATTACGATGAAGAATCCCATGACAACGATTCAACGCTTGGATAACAATCAAAGTTATCTATGTGTTCCGGCTAACAATGTCAGTAAAAAAATGGGACTTTCCTATGAGACAACTGCCTATTCCTTAAAATTACATGATTTAACCTATTTTCATTGGTCCACCACATCCAATGATACTTCTAAAAATGTTATTTATGATGTTTTAGCCACCTATGATAAAAGTGAACAGGGAGTTTCCTTCCAAATCAAAGGAACGTTAGCCTCTGTAATGGAACAAACTACGGCAACCCGTGATGATAAGATTATTACATTAACCATTCCCGCCACATCTTCTTATCCGTTAAAGACAAAAACATTTGGAAAATTTGGAACGATTTTAGATCAGGTGGACGTAAAAGTAAGTAGTGGAAATGCAGTGACCTTTACCATTCGATGCTTGGATTCCATGGAATATTCCTATGGTGTTGAAGGAAATGTTTTAACATTTCATGTGGTTCCGGAAGGAACCGGGAATAAAGCGTATCAATTATCCATTCCGAAACCGGATGGAGTAACGATCAATCAGATTTCCAATGAAGATAATTATATGAAAAATCAATTCCAGATCATTATGAAAGGAAATCACGTGGGGGATTTATCCTCAAACCCGCCAATTGTTGGAAGTGATCTAATTTCAGGTGTTACGGTTGATTTAAATTCGGATGGAAATACGGTAATAACGGTATCAACCACAACCTTGCAGGGATATAAGATATTTGAAAAATCAAAGTATTTTGTGGTTCAAATGGGGAAACCCAGTTCGATTTACAAGAATATTGTTGTTGTAGACGCAGGGCATGGAAATGCGGACTCGGGAGCTGTAAGTAACGGAACCTATGAGAAGACAATTAATCTTAAGGTGGCCTACACTTACCTAAAAAAATATTTCCAAACCAATGCTCCTACAACAAAAGTTTATTGGACAAGAAAAAGTGATACGTTTATGGAATTATCCGGGAGAGCTGCATTTGCGAAGAAAGTGGAAGCTGATATATTCATCAGTGTACATTGTAATTCAGCTGTGAATTCCAGTGCGAACGGTACGGAAGTTTATTATTGTACCTCCAATAATAAGTCTTCCTTCTCAGGGATTACCAGTAAGTCCATGGCTACGATTATGAAGAATAATATGATATCTGCATTGGGAACCAAGGATCGAGGCGTTAAGACGGCAAACTACTATGTTTGTAAATACAATTCGGTTCCGGCCATTTTAATTGAATTAGGCTTTATAACCGGTAATGTGGACTATAGCCTGTTAACAAGTACATCCTGGCAAAAGAATGCGTCGAAAACCATTTATAAGACGATTAATCAATATTTCAGCACTTATCCTACCGGTCGATAAACTGAAAATTGAAAGATGTTTTGGCTGCTATTGTTGTTTGTTATCTTTTCGTAAAGATACAGCGGTAGCAGCCATTTTTTTACGGTCTTCATCTAAAGCCGCATAATGCTTTCGAGTCGTATTAACGTCGTTATGGCCAAGTACTTCTGCCACCAGGTAAATATCGCCTGTATTACGGTATAAACTGGTACCATAGGTACTTCGTAATTTGTGAGGGGTAATATGTTTGATGGTTGTTACGTGCATCGCACAGTCTTTCACAAGATTTTCAATGGATTGCACGCATAATCGCCGCTTTTGGACCGATAAAAATAAAGCTTGCTCGTGACCTGGCTTTGTTTCGATGTTTTTGCGAACTTCAAAATAGGAGAGTAGGGCAGAAGCTACTTCATCCCCAAAGTAAACAAAGTCCTCTTTACCGCCTTTTCGCATAATTCGGATGCGATGATTCTTAAAATCCACATCATTCAGATCCAAACCGACACATTCGGACACACGGATACCGGTACCTAATAATAAAGTAAACAACGCCAAATTTCTTTCCTTATTTTTTTCGAAATAAACTTTTTTCATACCTGTCATGTTGTCGCCACCATGTTCAACATATGAAAGTAACTCCGAAACTTCATCGGAATCCAGGCGAATGATTTCCCTTTTATGGAGTTTTGGCATATCGACAATAACGGTTGGATTCTTACGGATCAATTCCCGTTTATAATAATAGGCATAGAAACTTCGGATCGCAGCCAATTTACGATGTAAGCCACGTTCTTTGTTGGTATGGATTTTACCGTCCGCGTCTTTGTAGTATTTTAAAAACTCTAAATATTCCTCAATATCCACGGGTTCTAGTTTTTCCAGATCCGAAAGTCGTATGTCAACGATTTCTTTGTCTTTAAAGGAGGGATTGGACGTGATCAGAAAGTAAAAAAAGATGCGTATATCGTATACGTAAGAAATTCTGGTTTTGGTAGAGGTATTTGGTTCCAGAGCTCTAAAAAAATCTTTTGTAAAGTAAGGCATTGTTTTTAGAACTTCACGAAGCTTTAATGTGTTTGCTCGATTGGTTTCCTCATAATAGGTTAATTGAGATTCTTTCATAATCGGGTAAACCTCCTTCATAACATACGGATTGTTTGGATATAAATCTATATCTATTATATCATAGGATGTGTTTCCTGTAAAGTCTTTTTGAAAAACTGGAGTTTGTCCAAGAGAGTTAAGATGAAACCCCACACTTCTTTCTCCTTAGTATCCTTAAGAAATTTTGAAAATGGATGTTTTGATCATAAGGATGGATCGATCCATTCGAAAAAAGCTTGCAGCATCTTTTGTACTGCAAGCTTTTGATGTTGTATTAAATTGCATGATTTCGGAACGTTAGCTTTGTTCCTGAATGATTCGTTTCATTGCTTGGATCTCTTCCTGACTTAACTTCTTATTTTCAAAATAATCATGGATAAATGTTTCAATGGATCCGTTGTATAAGTTCTTAATCAAAACATTGGTTTCAATATCCTGAACTTGTTTTTTGGTAATGGATGCATGACACATAAAGCCAGGATCTTTTCGTACGATCGCTCCCTTATCAATTAATCGTTTGATATAGGTGTATGTGGTATTCTTTTCCCATCCAATATATTCTTTAATGATTTTAGAAATATCTTTTGCAGCTAATTCTTTATTACTCCATAAAAGCTCCATTACATTTAATTCACCTTCATGAAGTCTGATTTCGTTCTTTGACTTCTTTGCCATTGAGATCCTAAACCTCCCTTTGATGTTTAAAAGCACGGATGATCGGATCGGATGATCCTCAATTCTCTTATCATTCGATGATACGTGCACCGCCCCATTGAATGATCGATGATCCGATATCCGGCTCTACCATAATTACATAACCTTCTCACAATTTCTCACGATTGTTTTATCAATTGATTATTAAGTAAATTCGTTTAAAATTTATTTTCCTGTATTCTCTATAGTTTGTCTTATAATCAAATTATTATATTCTTCAAGTGTAGAATTAATATTCTATTTGAAATCATGAAATTTCAAAATCGAATTATTTGAGTTTTAACCTTAAAAAGTCATAGATTTAGCGTTATCACTCAAAAACATTCTACTACAATAGAACATAAAAGTCAAGCCTATTTCTCTATTTTTCTTCTAATTGATTCAATAATTTTTGGAAATATTCCGGTAAAGGAGCGTGAAATTCCATATATTCTTCTTTTGTAGGATGAATGAAACCGATTGTTTCAGCATGAAGGGTTTGTCCCTGTAGATTTTTGAATGGACATTTTTTCGGACCATAGAAGGGATCTCCTAACAAGGGATGTCCGATATATGCCATATGAACGCGAATTTGGTGGGTTCTACCCGTTTCCAATTGACATTCAATGTAATTAAATTGATGATTGAGAGAATTTAAGACTTTATAGTGAGTCACTGCCCGTTTCCCCGCTTCCGATTGGTCAATGCGACGACGTCTGCGGTCATAAGGATCTCTTCCTAAGGGCATATCGATGGTACCGGTCTCCTCTTTTAAATTGTTATGAACAATTGCTACATATTTTCTTGTAATGCTGTGTTCTTTTAATTGTTCCGCTATTTTTTGATGAGAACGGTCATTTTTACAAACAATGATGGCACCGGTGGTATCTTTATCAATCCGATGAACGATACCGGGGCGAAGAACGCCATTGATCCCGGATAGATGATCTTTGCAATGATACAACAATGCGTTGACCAAGGTATCATCCCAGTGTCCGGCAGCCGGATGAACCACCATTCCTTTTGGCTTGTTCACGATTAAAAGATCCTCATCCTCATATAGGATGTCCAAAGGAATATTAACGGCCCTGGCCTCTAATTCCACTGGTTCTGCTTTTAATAATTTGATTTGATCGGATTCTTTTACAATGTGGTTGCATTTATCTACTAAAACTTCGTTAATCCAAACGCGACCTTCTTTGATCAGAGTTTGGACGTAATTCCTGGATAAATCCTCGTTCTTTTTGGTTAAAAATGTATCCAAGCGTTGTCCTTGTTCCAGTTTGATAACCTCATATCGTAAAATGGTATTATTCATGAATCCTTTATTCTCCTTGGTTGGTTTCCTTGGACATAGCAAGGAAGCTTGCAATTACGAAAATACCCGCCCCGACGCATACACACATATCTGCCACATTAAATACAGGAAAATGGATGCAGGATACGTAAATAAAGTCTACAACAAATCCACGAAAAACCCGGTCCATGCAATTCCCGAATGCGCCTGTGATCATTAATCCAAGGGAAAGATGAATCCATAAATTGGAGGGAGTAAATTGGGTTTTTAAATAATAGATTCCCATAAGTACAACCGCGATCAGGGTTATGATAATAAAAAAATATTTGGCACCTGAAAATACACCCCACGCAGCACCTGTATTTTCCACGTATTGAAGTTCCAAAACATTGGGAATGATGGATTTTGGATTTAAGGAATCTTGATGGGAATAGACAAGATATTTTGTAATTTGATCTGTAAACAGTAGTAAAACAAACATTATCCCAGTGATAATGTTTGTTTTAACTGCAGAATGATTTGAATTTTTCATATTTATAAGTCGTCTTCCACGGATCCTAAAAAGCTGAAAGGATCTTTGTCATCGGTTTTGTTATTTTCATTTAAATCCTTTAATAAAGCGTCCAAAGGACTGGAGGATTCACCGGATTGTGTTTCCGCTTTTAATTCTTTCATGATCTGCGTAGCGGATTCAGAAGCGTTATCGGAAGTTTTCTTCTGCACTTCGTTATAGGTAGGTAATAAATCCATCGTATTGGCGTTCATGATCTCCTCTTGAATATCCGAAGTCGTTTTCTTAATCTCACTTACCTTATCTTCTGTTTTTTCCTTGATTTCTGTTTCTGCATTAACGTTCGCTTCGACGGTTGCTTGTTCTTTTGCGGCTGTCTGAAGAACGGAGGCTGCTTCCGACTTTACTTCATTCATGGAAGAAGTAACCGGGGAAGTTGCCGGAGAAGGGGTCTGTACCTTCGGTGTATTTGTAGTTCCGGTTGCCGGAGTATTAACAGCTGCTGCAACCGGTTCAGACTTTTTTGCAGACGGGTCCAAAGGCTCTTTGATCTTGGAAAATACTTTTGTTTTCTCCAGATCCGCTTCTAAACTAATTGTTTGTTTCGGATTCGGTGGAACCTGTGGGGCACCCGGTGTAGATGAACCTTCATCGGCGTCCTTTGATGGGGTTGAAGAATCACTGGAGCCAGTTTTTGCTCCTTCGATCTTCATTTCTTTTACAGCTGTTTCGAATTCCATGGGTTTGGTAACACGGGATTCGGAAGAATTCAGGAAACGAACCTGTGTTTCCGTTGCACGTTTGATCTGATCCTTAAATTGTTTATATTGCTGTAATAGTTGAATGGTTTTCTCTCGTACGGCGTTATAATCTGTTTTTGCTTTCATGATGATCTTATCTGCACGTACATGAGCATCTTTTTCGATTTTTTCTGCTTTTACAACTGCCGCATCTTTGGTTTCTTTGGATGTTTTTTCAGCCAGAACCAATGCTTTTTGTAACGTAGTCTCAATGGAACGATAGTATTGAACGCCATCGCTTAGTGTTTTGATTTTGTCATTCAACTCTAGTTGTTCTGCTCTTACTTTGCCATTCTCCGATTTAAGGCGTTCGATTTCGCGCAAAGCTTCGTCGTAATTTGAATAAACAAGCTCTAAATAGCTATCAATCTCACCCTTTTCATATTTATTTCTCTTCGCTTCTACTTTTTTGTCTTTTAAATCATTTAATGACAACATAAGATATGGTTCCCCCTTTTTTATTCTTTCTTACAGGTAATGTATTGTATCATCCATGACTTCTTTCGATCCAAAAACCGGATCAAAAGTCCGAATGATTGATCTGAATCGGATTGCTTCCCTCATGGGTCATCAGCATATCGCCATGAACATGGACATTTTTCGGAGCAAAAATATATACATCATCGGAAATTACCTGATAACTTCCGTCAATGGCATATACGCAACCGCAAATGAAGTCCATAATACTTTGAACGCGATCGGCCGGATAATCCTCTAAATTCACAATAACAGGAATATGATCCAAAAGGGAATCGCAAATATCCTGTGTATCGGAATGTTTGGTTGGACGGAAAAAGTTCAATTCATACATTTGATTGGGCATGGAAACCATCTTAGGTTTCGTTCCGCTTAAAATACTGGTACGGGGACGAGCAGCCTCTTCTTCTCTCATACCACGGGGTTGAGCTGTATTTCTCGTAGAATACCGGGGAGAAGAAGCTTGACGTTCTTCTTCGTATTGTTCCATCTCTTCTAATTCTTCGTCCTCCGGGTCTAATTTGAAAAAATTCAATATGTTATTAGCTACACTCATGAACATATCCTCCTCATAGGTTTGTTAAGTTGTGGTTCTTTCACCGAAAATACCGGTTCCAACCCTTACAAATGTGGCGCCTTCTTCAATGGCCACCTCAAAGTCTCCGGTCATCCCCATCGAAAGCTCACTCATACTAATATTATCAATGTTTTTGGCGTTAATGTCAACCAATAATTGCTTTAAATTCGAAAAATGTTTGCGATTCTCCTCCGGATTTAGCACAAAGGGGGCTATGGTCATTAAGCCAACCACCTTTATATGGGGAAGTTTGGCGATTTCGACCACGGCGTCCATCAATTGTTCCGGAAGAAATCCGAACTTGGACTCTTCTCTCGCTACATTGACTTCCAGGAAAATACGAGCCATCTCGTCGATCTTGGCATATTCCTTCTCAATGGTATGAGCCAGACGAAGAGAATCTACGGAATGGATGTAATCCACCTTTCCAGCCAGCTGAGACACTTTATTTCTCTGTAAATGTCCGATCATATGCCAATGGACCGATTCCGGAAGCAACGGCCGTTTTCTGGTGATCTCCTGCACCTTATTCTCTCCAAATACATCGGTTCCGGCTGCCATGGCCTCTTCCATCATCTCAATGGGTTTGGTTTTGGAAACGGCAATCAAAGTGACGGAAGCCGGGTCTCTTTGAACCCTGGCACAAGCCTGCTCCATTCGATTTTTTACTTGTTTTAAATTTTCTGCAATATCCAACTTTACGATCCCCTTTCCTTACATCGCGGTATTTCCCGGACCTTTATGCCGGTTATTCATTCACAAAGGAATTTTCCTTGATATCCAAAGGATTTACAACGATATGATCGTAGTTTGCGATTCCACCTTGTGTGTTCGCCGACACAATGGTATATTCATTGTTCTCATAAATCGTTTCAACCGGCATAAATTGGGTATATCCGGTATTTACACAATAAACGCCCTTAACCTTTTTGGTATCTTTGAGAATAAATTGAGAATTGTCATCCGGGGAAAGGATCACATCCCCCTTCTTTAAGAAATCCTCACTGACCAGATAGGAATTCTTATCCATGGTATAATGATCAAAGGTTTGAAAGGTGCCCTTTTCACTGGAAGGATCCAATACGATCACGCCCAATTGTTCGGAATCCGTGGTTCCCTTTGTAACGTAATCCTTGGGGATCACCGTCATGGTATTATCAAAAATAGAACTGTTGGGGACTTTTAACCCCTGGGCGCTGTTCAAATTAAATTGGATATCCAAAAAGCGTTCATTTAAATATCGCCCCATAAACCTTCGGGTCGTTAACAGCGCATAGGGCGTATCGCCTCTTTGGAAGAAGGAAACGCTGCAATTAAAGGAAATATTATCCTTTTTAACGGTGACGCGAATGGAATTCTTCTCTTTGATACGTAAATACATTTGATCGGTAAGGGGAACCGCCAACTGCCAGTCATCCCCTTGAACGATCTTACAGACCGGATCGCCCTCATTGATCTCTTCTGAGGAACGAAGCTGGGAACGTTCCACCGAAGAGGCGCCGGAAAAGAGTTCGTCGTTCACATCCTCCACTTTCTTTTTCTCGTAACCATCGATGGAATAAGATATAATCCCGGCTTTATTCGTAAATTTCGTAAAGATCTTAGAGGAAATATCATCGCTTAATTTCTTTTGCAAGTCACTGTATAAATTGGAGCGACTTTGCTCAAATACCATATTTTCCACATTGTAGTGTAGATCGTTGATCCGGGAATAATCGGCAGGTGTGGCATTCTTATAATAATCCATGATAATTTCCCGGATCATGGAAATATTTGCCTGGGTTACATCCTTATCTTCATCTACCTCCGATAAAAGAGTTTTAACCGTATTATCGGAATCAATGGTATAAAGCGCGTCTCCTACGCCAATCTTACTTTGATCCGCATGATAAAAATTAATATAGCCGCTTTTTTTGGCTTTTACCACTTTTTCATTGCGTAAGATGTAAGCGGTGATCGTGCTATTATCCGAGATGCTGGTCTGATTTACTTCGTAAATGGACAAATGATCTTTGGAAAAATAATCCCAGGCAATGTATACAATATAGAGAATGATAACCGCCAAAAGCACCAAGGCAATCCGAATGGAAACCTTGCTCAATCCGGAAGGATTGTCCGCCGACGGAATATTTTCCATGAAATCCTGGTCTTGATTCAAAATCTTTCACGCTCCTTAATGACATGAGAACATCTAGACATGAGAACATCTAGAGGATCACATGCGAACCAAATTACGCCAATCCAAATCCCCACGATCCAGGGCCTTGATCAAAAGTTCCGCCGTTGCCATATTGGTAGCAAGGGGAATATTATGAACGTCGCATAATTGGAAGATTGTCGTAATCTCCGGCTCATGGGATTTGGGGGCAATGGGATCTCGTAAAAATATGACTAGATCCATATTGTTGTTTTCAATTTCCGATCCCAATTGTTTTTCGCCACCTAAATGACCGGCCAAAAATTTATGAATGGAAAGGTTGGTGACCTCTTCCACCAGGAGTCCGGTTGTTTCCGTAGCAAATATTTCGTGTTTGGATAATATACTTCGATACGCAATGCAGAAATTCTGCATCAATACTTTTTTGGCATCGTGTGCGATCAGTGCAATATGCATATAAATTCCCCCAATGAATCGTTTAAACGCGGCGTTAACGAACGTATTTGTATCATTACTACATAACCGTTTTGTTCATCTTCTCTTCGACAAAGCTTCCAGTTGCGCCACGCGTTGGCTGTAATTGTATGTTGATCAATATGCCAATGGCGATGGAACTGCTCAGTAAAGAGGATAGTCCGTTACTTAAGAAAGGAAGGGGAAGTCCGGTGTTCGGCAATAGGGACGTGGCCACACCGATGTTAAAAAAGATTTGAAAACAAAACATCGAGCCGATCCCGATGGAGATCAACATTCCCAAATAATCCTTTGCCTTTTTGGCGGTTAAAAAACATTTAATTACAATGATGGATAATAAGATCAAAATGATCAGACAACCTACAAAACCGAACTCCTCTCCGATCGGCGTCCAGATGAAATCGCTTTCAATGACGTCTACAGAGTGATAATTTCTGGTCTGTGTAGCATCCAGTAAATATTTTCCGGAGAATTTGCCGGAGGCGATGGATAAAACCGAGTTATTCTGCTGATACATGGTATTTAACGCTTCTTCTTCCGGATGCAGCCATCCGGTAAAACGCTTGATCTGATAATCATCCAACAGTTTTTGAAAGGGCTGTTGAATATACCAGATAAAAGCAATGGATAGGGGGATCGTGGCAAGAACCACAGGTCCAAAGATCTTCCTGCCCATTCCGGAGTTAATAAACATCATAACGGCTACAATTAAGATTACCACACTGGAGGATAAATCCGATTGAACCATAATGAAGAAGGTTGGTAATAACACCAGTCCCACCCCCATGAAGAAGGTTTTGAATTTATCCAGTTCATCCTGCTTTTTCACAAAGAAGGCGGCCAGAGTAATTATGACCACAACCTTACAGATCTCAGAGGGCTGAAACATAATAAATTTCAGATCCAACCATCGGTAGGAATCGGTGGTTCCCTTGGATCCAATGGGAGAAAACCTGGTACAGGCGACCAGGATCGTGGCAATGATATAGAAAAAGATCGCATAAGAACACACGGTGTGATAATCGATAAAAGAAACGACTACAATGATAAGAAAGCCACCGAATATTACAAATAGCTGTCTTTTTAATGACGTAGCTCCGATAATGGTCAATACAAAGGAACTGATCATCGATAACGTCATAACAACGGCCACCAATGCATAGTCGTATTTTTTTAAATTGTAGCGTTTGGATTCGAACCAGCGAAGGATTCGAAGTTTTATCTTAGAAACCATAAACTCTCCAATCTATATTTTAACGGAAAATCATTCTTTTTGCAAATCTTTTACAAAGAATTTATCATTTTCAAAAAATTTATGATGGGATTCTGAAAAGTTCCCAAATCCGGTCTTTAGTCAGTTACACTTCCTGAGGTACTGCCCGGCGTTGCCGCCTGATGTTTGAGCAATTTCTTGCGGGAACTCTTATCAAAATAATATTGGTAGATCATGCTGGCCAAAGATGCCGCGTTACTGGATGTATAAGCATTGGGGATCACGACGCTCACCGAGATTTCCGGATTTTCATAGGGAGCATAGGAAACGAATAATGCATGGTTTGGCTCATTGGCGCTGATCTGGGCGGTACCGGTTTTACCAGCTACATTCACCGGGGAATTTACAAACAGATCCTTAATACTTCCCTCATTGACCACTTTGTACATCTTGTCGAGGTTGGCTTTGGACACCTTCACCGGGAAATATCCTATGACAACGAGCAGCTCTTTTTCCTCGTCCGCAACTATGCGTATCGGGAAATCTGCCACGTCATCTCCTATAGTGAAGGTAAACAGCTCACCTTCTTGCTTATAATGGAGTTCCAGCTCATCCAGAGTTGAAGCTACCGTGCTACACATTACATCGTTCATAATTGTTCCTCCTTTTTTTATTGTCGCCTGATTACATTTCCTCTGCGGTCCATGACTACGCCGTTGTCATCATATCCGTTATCAAGTTCGGCCAAAATCAGGCTCTTTGAAATCATGGTGAAATTGGTATAGTTTGCCGGTGTGAGGATTTTTCCGCTGTGTTTGTCCATCAATCCTTCCCAGCCGTTGACGCGGTAAACAACCACATCAGGATCCAAAGCATATTCATCGGCCTCATTATCATTGTACTTAGTCATATATTTCAGAGCATACGTTCCGTCAATGACAAATGGTTCTACAATCTTTCCTTCATAGGTTGCCATTACTTTGACGTGGTTTCTGGTCAGGTATAGCCCGGTATCTTCGCGGCCCGTGGTGAAATCTATCATTTCATAAGGCTCTTGGAATACCAAGTTATATTCTTTGTCGAACAGCCAGTAACCATCCTCGTTTCTGGCAATCCGGTATCCCTCAGTGTTGGGGTAGTCGATGTTGAAGTACTTCATCTCGATGGCCCAGGTGCCGTCTTTCTTCAGAAAACCAGTCCTATAAGGGTAATCCTCGAAGAGTTGGCAGACTCCGTCCTCAAACACATAGTCATATCCGCTGCGAGGGGGAGCAACATTGTGGGCAATGACTGTTCCGTCATGGTCAATGACACTTAAGCTATCTTCATCTTGGAGTACTACGAATGCATACCCTTCACTGAAATGCCAGGCACGTTTATATTGAGCCTTTTCTGCCGGGATGACAATCTTGCCGGTGTTGCAGTTGATATATCCACGGTTGTTGTCATTATCGCAATAGACGGTGAGGCTATCGCGCCGCGGGCGTTGCGACACCCAGTTGAGTTTTCCGGTGAGGTACTTGCCGGACGTTTTGTCGAATACCTTCGTGCTGCCGTTCTTGAAGTATCGCGCGGTGATGGTGCCCGACAGTTCCTTGTCTCCCCACGGTGCACGGCCGTAACGCCGGTCAATATGGCAAACGGCATGGTCGATAAGGTGGCAAAGAACAATGAGTCCGATGATTGTCAGCGCCACCTTCCAGGTGACATTGAGGACAGATTTGAATGTAGTCTTCATAAACAGATTCTCCATTTTCGTTTTGAACATATAGAGTTGGCGAA